>CAMYND010000089.1 GCA_947259645.1 Thermodesulfovibrionia bacterium
ACTTATTATATATGCGTATCGCTGGCTTAACGGATTTCCTCTGAAAATCCGTTACGGGTAGTCTTTGTGCTTGACATACGGAGGTCTAATAAGTGTTATCTTCAGAATTGATGAAGGTCGCAGATTGACGAGTTTACCTGCTTATAAATAATTTGTGATGACTTTGCATGCGATGATTTCAGGCTAAAAGAGTGATTTCCATTTGATCAAAGGAATATTGCTTCGTGATTGTAAGATGCAGTGTAAAGAATTTTGACTCCGTCGGAAGGACATCCGGGGTCTAGGGCAGAGCTCCATAGTAAATTAATAAAAAAAAGCTGCGGAGTATGCAAAAAACAATACTCAATTTTTTATTCTGGCAACCCCATTGCGGAATTCTCCTGCTTTTTCAAATGTCTGCTTAATGAGAAGTTTTCCGCTTTTGTCTATATATCCCCATTTATTGTCAATATACACTCTTGCCACCTCATCGTCGAAATCTGATGCTTTCCAGTATTTCGGTTTGATAATCATTTTCCCCTTGGTGTCTATGTATCCCCAGAGATGGTTAATCTTTACTCTCGCCAGGCCGTCGGAAAAATTCTTTACGTCATCATAGAGCGGTCTGATTACATAGTCCCCTTTGCTGTTTATGTATCCCCACTGTCCGGTTTCGTTTACCCGTGCCATTCCTCCCTTGAAGTCTCTGGCCTGATAATACTTTGCCTTGATAATTATTTCCCCTTTTTCGTTTATGTATCCCCAACGTTCATCGACTTTTACCCTGGCAAGTCCCTGGGAATAATTGCCTGCGTTTTCAAATCGGGGGCTGACGATCATATTCCCCTGCCGATCAATATAGCCGTACTTTGCGGCGGTGCATCCTGCCAGAAGGACCAGGCACACGCTGATTACTGTTATCTTACTCATTATATTCTCCTTTCTATGTCCGGGCATTTACTACTGACTCCTGAATTCTGATGAACCGAAAAAGGACTTAAAGACATGGCGGCCCATGTCTCCCTTTTCCATACATTCTGCAAAAGAATGTCCTGATCGGGGCAGAATCATAAATTCATATGAAGTATTGAGGTTGTAGGTTCTGGCTGCAGATTTCATAACCTTTGCCCATCTGCGTCCCCGTTCAATTCTCGAAAGTCCTTGTTGATGAAACAGGTAGTCTGATTTTCTCAGGTCATGATCCCGCTCATTGTCCAGTTCACCTACCAGTACAGACACGGGAACGGAAAGAAAACGGAAAGCATTCATGGTGATGTCCTTCATTGAAGAGGAAGTTTTTGTTCCCAGCGGATATTCAAGAGTAGGGTCGGGAAAGGTGTACCAACCGGCAGCTGCAATAACGGCCCTGTCAACATGGTCAGGATAGGCCATTATGTACCTGTGGACGAACTGGGCTCCTCCTGAGTAGCCAAACATCAGAAACTTGCCGGTTCTGTTTCCTGTAAGCGTCTTTACTTCTTTTACAATTGCATGAAGCACCTTGTCAGAACGTCTGCACGTTCCTTTCTGACCGAGCCGCTGATAGTCGCAAAAATGTTTTCTGGTAAAACGGGGAGCAACAAGTATAAGGCCGTAACGCTCTGCATATGAAGAGAACAACTCCGCGTGTTCCCTTGCGTTACGTGAGATACCATGCACGCTAATGAAAATTTTTGATGAGGGAGTGCATCCCTCAGGTATATAGAGATAATACTTGAGCAAAGGCTGTACCGCCAGTTTTCGTTCCCTGATGCTGCCGGATGGAAGTACGCTGCTTGTTTTTTCTGAATATGATGGTAATTCTCTGTGTAAGGTTTCCATATTATACCTCCTGGTGTTCCATGACGTTTCTCTATTAGTTTAGTCAATTCATGCTAAACGAACGGCTTTTATCCGTATATGATCCGACAATCTTTTCTGGACTTCCTGTTTCAATAATTTCTCCTTTTTCCATCTTCCAGACCATATCAGCATTGAGGACTCTCTGCAGGTTATGGCTGACATAGAGAATCGTTCCCTTGTAAAATGTGAGCAACCTGTCAAACAGTACCATTGACTCAGCGTCTAGGTGAGAGTCAGCTTCGTCAAGAAGCAGGATCGATGGATTCCCTAGGAGCGAACGGGCAAGTGAAATAATCTGCCTCTGACCATGAGATAGGTTTTCGCCTCTCTCGGTTATGCGTGCATCACCATTTTCCCCAAGCTCATTTCTCATCTCATCTACTCCGCAGAGTGTGCTTACTCTTCTGATTTCGTCTTCCGGGGCTTCGGGCCAGCGGTAGGTAATATTACTGTTAATGCTCCCGCGCAGCAGCGGCAGATCGGGGCTGACAATACCAATTGAACGCCTCAGTGATGACAGACTGCATTGCCTTATATTATGCCCGTTAATTACTATTCTGCCTCTATCAGCGTCAACAAGGCGCGCTGCCAGAGACAGCAGTGTAGACTTGCCTGATCCGTTTGGCCCTACTATGGCTACTTTTGTTCCCTCTTCCGCAATAACTGATATGCCTTTCAGAGTCCGGCCAAGACTAACATTTCTAAATTCAAGGCGCCCAGGTCCGTCAGCAAGATCAGGTGCGTTTTTCTTTTCTCTGACAAGAGAAGAGACATTAAGAAACTGGACTATCTTTGATGAGGCTATCCTCGCCTCCTGCAAGTATTCGTATACTCTTCCCATGTCGCTGATTGCAGGCACAAGAAGTCCTGCTATGGTGATCGCCGCAACTACTGTTCCGGGAGTAGCCCTTCCCGCTGCTACTTCAACTGCACCAAGCATTACGCATATCCCACTAGCCAGTGCAACAGCACAGTGCGTTACTGCCCTCATGAGCCCTATTTTCCTGGACTTTTCTACCATGGCTTCCTTTAGCCTCGCACTTTGCCTGCTCAGTCTTTTTTGCTCCCTGCGCGTCTGATCAAAAGCCTGTACAACAGCCATTGTTGATACCTTTTCATTTACATTGGCAGCAAGGTACGTTCTTCTTTTGCGGCTTTCCTGAACAGCCTGACGTATGCTTTTCCCAAGAAGCAGGGCATAGAGCATTCCTGCAAGAATAACCAGGGAAACTCCCGTTGCAATAACGGTATTGATTGTGAAGAGTGCAGCAAGGACGCCGACTGTCATTACTCCTGCAACGGTAATCTTTGCAATTCCGAGGCTCACCCACCTCCTGAGAGAGTTGAGGTCTCCCACAAAACGGAGAACAATGGAGCCGCGGCTTTTTTTGTTCAGTGAACGGGGCGCAATACGGCTCATATGTCTGAAGAGGCGCATGCGGATTTTGTGAACATAATCCTGCCCCATTTTTTCAGAATCCACTTTTTCCTGCAGCTTCATCAGTGCGGTAAACAGTACGGCCAGTATCAGGCCCCCGGTGATGATAAGTGATAATTCTTCTGCTCCCTGTGCCGGGGAAGTTATGAAGCGGTCAAAGGCCTGACGGATTAACAGTCCGGTGCCAACTGCAAGGCCTGCCTGCACAAATCCGTTTACTACAAGACGGATAAAGTGTCTCTTTCGATTTCCACTTATGACTCCTGGCAGATTCATTACGCTGTCACCGCCCTCAGGGGAAGAGTTGTTGTATTGTTATCAAGCAGCGAAAAAAGAATGCCCTTGATCTCACTGTTGTTGAGCACCCTGTTTTTAAAGACCGGTAAACCTGTAGCCTCTGTTGCTTCCCTTATTGCCAGAGGTGAGCGGGTCATTACACCACTCAGGCCTATCACCGGTAGGTGTCTCTTTTTCATCCACTGTAACCCCATTGTTGCACCCAGTGCGTCGGGTGATGCAAATACAATTCCGTCGATGGACCGGGCGAACGATGGAGATGAAAGGAGAAATGCGGTCTCCTCCTGGTAAAGTCCGTCAGCAATCTCCAGCACGATTGCCTCGGCACCGTCACTGCTCATTTGCTTAACGAGCAGCCTTGCTATGTTAAGTATCTGATCAGCGGGCAGCCTGTATGTTGAAGGTACTCCTGCATCGATAAAATCATAGGCTGGATTTGCGCCTGCATCTTTCATGAGCCAGAGATCTCCTCCTGCACCTGTTCCTGTAATCTTTGCAGCGCCTACTTTAAGGCCTGAGCGTACAAGTCCCTTGATAAGGAACGATGCGGTGGTAGTCTTCCCTGAGTCCATGGATGTGCCTGCAACTGCAATGACAGGAGGGCGATTGAATAGTTCCTCACTGCTCCGGATGGCGTATCGCGACAGGTTCAGCACCTCACCATTGAGATCACCCAGAATTCCCTGCGGTTCAATCATAGTTGCCTGTTTCATCCCCTCATGCCTGGAGAGTACAGTGCTTGCAACTCCCCCTGCTGCTACGAGATGGCACTTTGCGAGGCTGGAGGGAATAATGGCTTCAAACTGATTAGGTGCATAGCGGTTGCCGTAGCTTACAATAATCTCGTCACCTTCAAAAAGGTGTGCACGGCGGCCGCATTCCAGCTCGATTCGTTTATGCTGTCCTATTTTAAGCACTTTTGCAAGAACCATGTCTCCGGGGTGGATTTCTTTCAAATCCTTGAGCAGGAACCTGGCGTCGAACAAATTTGCTCTTCGCACTGTGTATGCAGCCTTTGCCCTGCAAAGGCGTTCCATGTTTAGCACTGTGGCATTCATTTCTTTCTCCTTATTATGCTTCACTGCTTCTTCCTTCCGTTTTCATCAGTCATCATCTCCTTCCAGCGATACTTCTATAGCGGTAAGAGTATTTACAGGCAACACTGCTGGATCTTCCTTGGCCTTAACAATGTCGCCTGCCTGTACTGTTCCGAAGAATGCTGCTGCACTGGAGGCTGTGTCATTTATTTCAAATGTTGTTATACCGCTCGTATTGACATTAACACCAAGAATGGTAAGGTTCGGGTTACTGACTGACTGGACAGCACCCTGCAGGATAGCTCTGTCAGGATTATTGTCCCTTTCAATTTCCAGAGCAACCATACTGCTTGCGCTGTCGGGGAATCCCTGAATTTCCAGAAAGTCATTTGGCTGTATGTTATTGATAGTGAACGGGGAGACATTGTCACGGTCATCCTCAAGCTCTGTAAATGGAGTAACTTTGACGTTGACTGTACCAAAGACAGTGATCGTATTGTTTACCACGTCAACTGAATCAACGGTTGTTTCAATTTTCACAGAATCCCTGAACTTGATTTTGTCAGCTACTAACTGGCCAAATGCATTGACAGCTCCCTCTGCTTCAGCTTTGACTCCAATAATAAGGTCTGCAAGGTCACCGTTTTCGAATTCAGCGCCGCCAATCAGTACTGTTACACCATTCATGACGATTTGTGCCGGATTCTGGGGATTATCGATAGATGTGATTATCCCTTCAATCTCGAATTCATCATTTGGATTAATCCCAGGAATCTCATTCTCTCGTTCCAGGGACACTGCTATGAGGGTCCCTCCTATCAGGTCACCTTTTACCTCAACAAAACTGCCCTCAGCAGCTCCCTGCAGAGAAACTCCATTGGTTGCAAAGTCAACGAGAAGAGTGCCAATGCTGAAGGTGCTTCCTGTGAGACTTCCAGCCGCTATGGTACCCTTAACTTCAAACTCTCCGGGAGCCGGCTGGGCAATCTTCTCCAGCCTTGTAGCCCTGATGGTGTTATTCAGGAAATCAAAAAGCCCGTGAACCTCAACATTATTACCTGCGATTAACCCTGAAAGGCTGGCAGGACTAATATTATCGAAAACAGTGTCATTGTCCACGATTACCTGATTGCCCATTACGGTCAGGATATTGTTTGCGGCATTTACATTATCGACCGTACCTTTCAACTCGTTATCCGCGTCAATGGATGTTGCGTTTGTACCGCTGAAACCTACCACTGCTACCATTCCACGCTTC
Organism: Thermodesulfovibrionia bacterium; assembly: GCA_947259645.1. Classification (GTDB taxonomy): domain Bacteria; phylum Nitrospirota; class Thermodesulfovibrionia; order UBA6902; family UBA6902; genus Glo-13. Next base: position 5,852 of record CAMYND010000089.1, read on the forward strand.
AGGTCGTTCTGTGTAAGACCGGCAGTATCATTAACAGAAATGTTTGTAGAAGACGTCACGCCGTATGTCGAGTTATTGAGTATTACGCTTCCGAACCCGGTGATAGCTCCTGAACTAATGCCAGTGCCGCTTATTCCTCCACCGGCAAAGCTGAAGCCTCCTCCTCCTCCGCTGCTTCCGCATGACAAGCTAAGGATAGGGAGCAGAAATAACATTATGAAGACCGTAACAATTGTGCTTTTATTGTTATGCATACCCTGATATTTCATTTAAGTACCTCCTTTTAAACGGTTATTCAAAGTAATAAATTCCCAGCCCGGATTTCCTGCTTCCCTGTCCCCGGACTGATGGATTCGTATCTTTGTCAAATTGAGCGATGAGTCTGTCAACAGACTTTATATATTTCCTGCTCATTGCAGTAATTGATTTTTTTACTTCAGGGAGGGACTCTTCCGGAATATTGTCGTAGGATACTTTCCTCTGAAAAAAGAGGTCATCTTTATCACTGGATATGTTATGAGCTATTGTAGATATGAATTCACCAGAATCTGTTCCCAGGATCTTGATCTTTTCAATTTCATCTTTATCGACAATGTAACCTTCAGCAAGCAACCTTGTTTTCCCTTCAGACACCTCCACTACTCCCGCCCTTACCATTTCATCCAGTATTGCTCTGTGGGGTATGTCGCCACTGTACTTTTTTACCAGTGCTGCGAAGCTGTCTGCACGGCCTTCTATGGCCAGGTCCTTTGTGGATCCCTCTACATCAAGAAACAGAGGGTCCTTTCTCCAACCATTAATTACCCTCACTGCCCGGTGAGTGCGTTCGGTATCACCAAGCTCTTTGTGTACAAGCATGTTTTTGACCCGTGCTGTTTCCTTTCTGGACAGGCCAGTAATTATCGCTATTCGGGATACCGTCTGTTTTCGGCCTGGGATTGCACAATTCTCAGAGGCTACATCTACATATACCCACTTCGCTATCTCAGAAAAGGTGCCGTAAGGAATATTATTCTTCAGCAGGATTCTTACAAGCGGCCTAAAGAGTCTTATTAATGAATTCGTAATTGCCTCTTTCATTTTCTCTCCTATATTTGGGATAATAATCCCAATTAATACTGCTTGTCAACCCCCCTTGGTGTGTTTTTTTAGACAAAACACTCTAATGTTTTGATTACTAAGGGGAAAAAGGATGGAATAAAAAACACTGACAGGCAAGTTTTCAGTGGAATTAGTACATGATTTGTTTCAGAGATGGATGTTCTTTACCCGCTTAATCCAAAGCATGAAGACAATGAGCTAACTGGTTAACGATTACAGGTTAAAGATTATGACCTAAAAAAACAGATTCTTTCATCTAAAAGTCAATAATCTTCAAGGATTATAAAATTGAGGATACATCTAAATTATCGATAAGCAATATAGAGTTAATAATTGAGGATTACCAAGACAAAGAAAGTATAACGGTCTATTTCTTTCTTATTTATCTTTAGTGATTTTTTCCTTTCCCCCAAATATTTCCTTATGGGCTTCATGAACAGGACAACCTTTTTCCCAATGCTCAACTACCCGTTTCCCTATAAATGAATTTGGGTATTTCCTTCCAATATTACAGCCGGGACAAACAGCACCCCAAAACGCCATAGCCTTTTTCTTAATCATGAAAGGGCCTCCTCTATTAAATCTATTCATTAATGTATGAATACATTATACCACTACCCTGAAGGTCGGAGATTACCGATAAATCATATTTATCATTAATGTGAGATTCAGGTCACTTTGGTGATTGCATCATGTTATTGGTAATCTGATGTGGTAATAAAATTGGCGATTACTGGGTAAAACAATCAGGCAGATTTTCTTTTAAAGAACCGCATTTCTGAAAAATACTATTCAAGGATAAATCTTATCAAACAATAAGTTAGCCAAATATTCATCAAGGTCTTTCAGAATCTTATATACATCAAGTGCAGAACCTTTATCGTCCATTATGATATAAACAAGACCAAGATTGAAATGTGCCTGTGCATAATCTGGTTTTATCCCTATGGCCTGCTTGTAAGCATCTGCTGATTCCTGATACTTGTCTGTTGTCTTATAGGTAAGACCAAGCATAAAGTAATAATCTGCATCCTTAACTTCTTTATTGGAAGTTTTACGTTCTTCAGCAAATGCAAAGGAAGGGATACTGCATATCAGAAAGAAAAGAACAAGAGGTACAGACTTTTCTTTTAATAGATGGGCAATCATAGGTTCTCCTTTTCAAAGGATGTCCCAGATTATATCAAATCTGAGGAAAATTAAAGAAATAAAATTAATTATAAATGCCAATAGTCAACGGAATCCAGACTGATTCATACTTATTGATAAGAGGGGAAAGTGAATAAAAAAATACTGATGAAAATTTAGTTATAGATCTAAATTATGAATGAATCTCAAAAACTCTCAAGTTGAGGATTGCACCTATTTATAAATGAAATGGATGAATATGAAAATCGTTTATTAACGTTTTAGTGTAT
>CAMYND010000090.1 GCA_947259645.1 Thermodesulfovibrionia bacterium
TACCGACATGCGAGATCGAAAGCTCTATGGCCCGGAAAACTATTTCAATATACCCGAACCCTATCGCATCTGGATCTGGCCCGATGATGTCCAGCTTGCCATTAGCATGCTAAATCTTGTGCCTGCGTAGAGGTTGTGCTCGGATATTGAGAGCTTTAGCGCAGTGGGTGGTGTCGGGTCTCCATTCTTCAGGGAAAACTGATGACTTTCTTGATCTATTGGAAATGGGGTTTCGGCCCCAAACGACGAGTTCATTCTTTTTTACGCAAAAAAGAACGAACCAAGAAAAAGCGCCCCGAAGCAATTTCCGGGCGGTTCTTCAGTCGATCTCCAGGGAGTTAATTAAACTCGGTCGAATCGACCTCAAACAGTAATTAACTCTAATCCTTCCGATCTCCCTCATCACCTGAAATCGATTAATGGGGAGGTCAAAACCCCCCTGACCCCCCTCGATACGAGTCTCCGTCGAAGGAGGCTACGACTTTTCTAAAGGGGGGAAATGCAGCTCTTTCCTGAAAAGAAAGTCGCAAGATGTATAAAAATTCTTTTTATATTTGTTTTTAATACCCCCCTTGATTGCTTCCGGGATATGGAGGGCTGGACATGTGAATAATTAAATTGTAGGGGCTCGGCATGCCGCGCCCTTTTAAATTCGGTGTTCAGATCGGAATATCTCGGAAACGAAGCAATCACGTTGGGCGCCTTTTCTTGGTTCGTTCTTTTTGGCGAAAAAAAGAATGAACCGGGGCTTGGGGCAGAGCCCCATATTAAATTATGCAGTAATTCGGAAGGGATATATTTTAGACACATTGAGGGAAGGGGTAAAAGATGGATAACTAGCTGTCAGTGGTCGGCGGTCAGCTTTCAGCTGTCAGGGATCAGCTTGCGGTGGTATACTACTTTTCTTATGGCTGATTATCGGGTGAATACAGAATGCACGCTCACTGATTACCTCATGGGTATCGGATTTACGCGGACCAAGGTCAAGCAGTTGATGAAACACAGGGCTGTTGAGGTGAATGGAAAGGAGGCAGAGAGTTTTGATCATATTGTGCGTAAGGGAGACACGGTTTCAGTCAGGAAAAATAAGAGCAAAGCAACAGCGGGTCCGTCCATGGGAATCAAAATTATTTATGAGGATGACGATCTCATTGTTATAGAAAAACCGGCAGGTCTGCTGACTATCGCCTCTGAGACAGAAAAGACCAGGACAGCCTATTACCATCTGAATGAATTTCTGAAAGTACGGAGCCGGGAGAGGATATTTATCGTGCACCGGCTGGACCGGGACACGTCAGGCATTATCGTGTTTGCAAAGAATGAGAAGGTGAAAAGGGCGCTTCAGGAGGGCTGGAAAGAGGTTGAGAAACAGTATTACGCGCTTGTTGAGGGGAGGCCCAGGAAGAAAGAGGGCGAGATAACAAGCCGATTGGGTGAGACGAAGTCTCTTAAGGTCTACAGCGGCAGCCATGCGGACGGGTCAAAACTCTCGACCACAAAATACCGGGTCGTCAAGTCAGTGCGCGGGTATTCCCTTCTGGAGATACTCCTTGAAACAGGGCGGAAGAATCAGATCCGCGTTCATCTCTCGGACATCGGCCATCCTGTTGCGGGCGATAAGAAATACGGGGCAAAAACAGATCCGCTCGGCCGGCTCGGACTTCATTCGTATCGTCTTCTGTTTAAGCACCCGGTTACCGGGGCCCCGTTGCGTTTCGAAAGTGCCCAGCCGTTCAGGTTAGACAGACTTGTTTAATGGACGGTGTAAGGTCTACGCAGTTCAGACACTCCCTCGAAATCCTGTTTGATACTAGTATTCATTTAGGTAAATAGCCTTATTCCAATCAAGAATTTTTTTAATATCGATATAATTTTTTCTTAGTAGACAGACAATAGAAATGCTGTTAATAGAACTGTGAGTGGTAACGCATCTGATAAAGATAAGCCTGCTCTATGGCGGGATAAACAGCTGTGCTCTCATAAAGCATCCACTTAGAGAGGAGGTGAATAAACATGAGACATGTAACAATATTAATAATCTGCCTGTTTCTCGTCAGCGTATCGGTACTTGCATTTGCTGACGATCCAGCGCCGGTTATACAGCCAGCACAGGAGATAGATGCTGAAGCTGTAGAAGAAGGCAAGATGATGGATGTGGCACGGGAGCTCCCCAGCACATTGATTACAGGCGAAGAAAAGAAGTACGATGTTATGAAAAAAGTTGAAGAATTAAGAGAAGGATATGTTTATGATGAAGATCCTCATGAATGATTTCTCTGAGCGTATCTGAGTGTTATGCAAGATCGCGTGAGGAAGGGGAGGATTGGTGAAGTCTCCCCTTTTTTATGCAATGGCATCTATGAATCTAAACCCGGTAAAATCTATCATTAAATATCCGTTCACAGAATCCAGATGGACGTCATACATCTTTATATGGCGCTTTTCGAACTGGGTATAAGAAGAATTTTCTTTTGAAATAAGATAGTTGGTGCCATTTATGTTTATCATTGCAGTTAGTTTTATTACCACTATTACTCCTTCAACAGATTGAAGCGACGTCTTTGCCTGAACAATAGCAGCAAAATTCAATGTTAAGAGAAAAATTGTTACTATTAAAATGCTCGTTCTCATTGTATTTTTCATCTCACTTCATTCTCCCTATAGATAATAAGAGCAAATTCCATGCTTAAAAATAAAGAACGGTTTGTCTGCTGCAAATTTAGCTATCAATGCTACGTATTTATTAACGGCATGAGAGAGAAAGAAAATTAGAGTTTTTTTGGTTCGTCTAATTACTGTTATAAATCAAAATGTTATATTGATATTCAGAAATGAGTAGTGGATGCTGATGAAAAAAACTTGAACATGATGCAGGTCTCTATCGCTTCGTAGCCAGCTTATACGTACATCTATCAGATAAAGTCTGTGTTACCAATACGTAACACTGAACTCTAATGCGATTTCATGTAACCTATTGTGAAATAAGAAGATATATTCCCTTTCGGGAGATATGAATCACTATGCCGTTGATGTTACGAAAGGGTATCACTCTTGCTGCTGAACTCTTTTTTTCTTCAGTCATACTATCCGTATAGTTCATCTTCTTCAGGATCGATTCTGAAAATAAACAGGTGAATGCCTTTAATCTGATGAAAATAATAATCTGATAATAATTGTTTAAAATTGAATGCTTGCACTGTTTTTGTTTATTCCATATGTCTCCTTATAAATAGTTGTAATAAACAATAAAGGGTATTTTATTTATGATTACTATGAAATCATCCGAAATAACAATGAGAGGTCATCAGGATGGCAATAATATGCAATCAAAAAAAATAAGTGAGTTAAATATGGAGAGAAGATATCATAAGAGAATTTATCTACATATGAAAGCAAGAATAATCTGGGATGATAAAACATACGATGGATATGTAGAGGATGTTTCAGAAAGTGGTATTGGGTCTTTTGTTGCCTCTTCACATAAGATCAATAATACACTTGCCCCTGATGACATTATTGAACTGAATTTGCAAATATCACCGGATAAAACAATGAACTTGAATTGTAAAATAATATGGATTAAAAAAGGGACGTTTTCTGGCGATACGATTGGTTTAGGTATGCAGATTATAGACACGCCATCAGAATACAGCGCCTGGATAAATAAACTGCTTCTTAGTAGTCATTAAAAGCGTTTACATTTATTGTAAACACATTACCTGACTCATCCTGCCCAATGACAAATATCAAGACTCAAATGCAAAATGAATGTCAAAATCCCTGCCTGCCGGCAGGCAGGTAAATTTCAAGAAAAATTGCAGTTCCTTCAGTTTTCTGCTAAATTGGAAGTTATGGTGAAGATATACCAGCGTTCAGGTCAATTGACCGACCGCTCAACAGGTAAAATGGCCGTCTTATTTTCATTATGGACATATCGCATTGTCTGGGGAGCACTGCTGTTTTTTATACTTCCTCTGCTGATCAGCTGTGCCACCAATCCGGTAACAGGTAAACGGGAAATGGTCCTCGTATCAGAAGCGGCAGAGATCCAGATGGGCAGAGAAAATTATCTCTTTACCCAGCAGTCTCAGGGAGCCGAATACAATATCGACCCGGGGCTTTCATCATATGTGAAAACAGTGGGACAAAGTATTGCTAAACTCAGCGACCGGCCGAACCTCCCCTATGATTTTGTGGTTTTGAACAACTCGGTCCCCAATGCCTGGGCGCTCCCGGGCGGCAAGATCGCTATCAATCGCGGCCTGCTGCTGGAAATGGACAGCGAGTCAGAGCTGGCCGCTGTCCTTTCCCATGAAATAGTTCATGCCGCAGCCCGCCACAGCGCAAAAAGCATGGAGCGGGGGCTGTTGTTCCAGGCCGGCATGATCGGCGTCAGTCTTGCCGCATCAAACAGTGAATACGCAAATATCGTTGTCGGCGCTTCCGCCTTTGGCCTGGACCTCATCAACCGGCGATACAGCAGGGAAGCAGAACTGGAATCAGATCTTTACGGCATGAAATATATGTCCCGCTCAGGCTATGACCCGGCCGAAGCCGTTGCGTTACAGAAAACTTTCGTGCGCCTCTCGGAGGGCAGAAAATCGAACTGGTTGTCAGGACTCTTTGCAACCCATCCGCCATCCCAGGAGAGAGTCAATGCCAACATCGCCACCGCAGCCACACTCCCGGGCGGAGGAATTATCAACCGCGAGGGATATCGGCGCCAGATTGCCGGCATACAGAAAAACAAGGCAGCATATGAAGCCTACGAAAAGGGCCTTAAGGCCCTGTCTGATAGGAACATGGACCAAGCCTGGAGTCTGACAGACGAGGCGATCCGGATTGAACCCCGCGAGGCAATGTTTTACGGACTGAAAGGTGATGTAAAGGTAAAGAAGAAGGAGTACAGTCAGGCACTGACGTATTATGACGAGGCTGTTCAGCGCAACAATAAATTCTTCCGGTTTCTGCTGCAGCGCGGTCTTGTTAAGGAGAAGCTGGGCGATATGAATGGGGCATATCATGACCTGGAGGCGAGCTCCGCGCTATTGCCGACCGCCCATGCCCACTATTCAATGGGAAACATCGGGCTCCAGGCAAACCAGCGGGACGTGGCAATCAAACATTTCCGCATGGCAGCCTCCTCCAGTTCAGAGGTTGGCAAAGCCGCCTCAATTGCCCTGGTACGGCTGGAACTGCCGGACAAACCGGATCAATACATAGCCGTCAGGAAGACGATAGATCAGGCAGGCTATGTTGTTGTGACTATTCAGAACCGCAGCCCTGTCAGAGTCAAGAATGTTGCTGTATCCGTAGATTATTACTCTCCGGGAGGAGTGTTCAATGAAGGGCCGACGGCATTCTTCCGGAATACCATTGGTCCGGGAAAGCAGGCAGCGGTCAGGACCCGCCTGGGCCCGCTGAAAGACAGTTCAGACCTGAAAAGCGTACGCCTCCGCGTTATCAGCGCTGTTATTGCGGAATAACTTCTTTAGTTCCACCTGTAATCATCGATGTTAAAATCCACACATTATTAGATAGCGTCCGCAATTTAAATCGCATGCTAAAATCATTTATATTTGGATGCGAGCCGGATTTCATTGTATTGATGAAGTTATCAATAAAGTAGATCCAGTCTGGATCCCGTTGATTATTAGCAGTAATATTTTTTCCAGTCATGCTCCAGATGGAAAGATTTACTGGTGAATCTGTTCAATGAATAGTGTATAAGAGCTGAGGCAATGATTTTACTCTGATGCCATAGTCTTGAAGACAACTTCAGCAATTGATGTATTATCAACATAAGGCCCTCTTACGAGGTCTTTTCCACTGGAATAATCATGAAATAATCTGGCTGCATCACCCTTGGCTGACAGAACTATTAAACTATTTGTGTGGCCATTACTGTTCCACTGCATACCCGGCAAAATCCCGACGCCATAGTTAACTATAGGTTCCCAATTGGGGTCTGATCCCGGGCCGGTAAGATACCCTGTCTCATGGTCACCGGTTACAATCAGAAGTGTCTCCCCCCAGTTGCTATTCTTTTTGACCCACTCTACAACAGCCTCTACCGCTCTTTCAAATTCGATCTGCTCTTCAATCATTCGCCCTGACTGGTTGCTATGACTTGCCCAATCCACTGCTCCACCTTCAACCATGAGAAACAACCCATCAGGGTCGTCGTCTAAGATATTAAGGGCTCCTTTGGTCATTTCCTCTAATGTCGGTACTGTTTCAATCAATGGCTCAGCATATGGCACCGCAAATGCATCACCGCTACGCCCCTGCTGAAGAGTCTGAGATACCTGGGGAATTCCAATTACACGCTGAGGTGTCTGGTTATCGACCAGGGATTGAAATTCGTCGCGTGTCTGAATCAGTGTCCACGGATCATCAATACCGTCTGCATCAGCGTCACCGCCGGCAATCCCGGCTACCAGATCATTCCATGTATTTTCACCACCGACATACTGAAACGTAGCAGGTGTGGTTCTTTCCCGGCCATTGTTATCGTACCATGGATGACCTGTACCCATGATAACATCCACCGCACTATCATAAATCATTTCCCGGGCTATTTCTGTATAGTTATTTCTGCTCTCATTGTGAGCCACAAAGGATGCAGGTGTTGCATGGCTGAACTGGACACTGCTGACGACTCCTGTTTTCTTCCCCAACTCATCTGCAACCTCTAAAATATTTTCCAGAGCCTCTTTGTTCAAGTTTACGCCTATGGCTCCTTGATAGGTTTTTACACCCGTTGACATGGCCGTTGCCGCCGCAGCTGAATCAGTAGAACAGGATTGAACATAATCGAACTCTGACCAGGCAAGATACGGGTCATATTCCTGACCATAACAGCTTTCGGCTTCATTATATGCCATGTAAGTGCTCATGGCATAATTGAAGGGAAATCTATTGTAAATTTGCCTGGCATCTTTCCCGTATTCATAATAGCTTGCAGCTTCAAGATGGTTAAAGCCCCACCCATCGGTGATCATGATAATGATATTTTTAGCAAGGGGCTTTTTGGGAATCACTGTATGGATATTCAATGCATTAATTTCATGAGTAGTAAGATTGATGGTTGAGGCCTCAATGATAACTTCCACTTCTTCGGCATATGCAAAGTCAAGAAGACTTTCAATATTTATATTAATCACATTTGCGTAATCTACATTGAATGTTCCGCTTTCTGTTGTCAGAATAATTTCCCTATTACTTTTATCAATTTCAGCTATATAACCAGCAATCCTTTCATCATACCCTTTGTTATGCTTTTTCTTTATGCCTGACTTATTAAGAGGATTAACTTTCATGGTTGCCGCACAGGAAGGATCATTGAAATTAGTCACCTCAAATTTCTTCAGATCAAAATCGAGTGCCAGCTCATTGAGTTGATTGGAAAGCACATTAATTCCACCATTAATGTCTATAAAGCAGGAATCACCCGAGCAATGAAGTCTATTTGGGATATCATTGGTATCTTTATAAGAAGAAAATGTACAGGCAGCCGACGTATTATTCATATCGGTTAATGTTACGTTCTTGCTGAATTCAAGACGAATTCTATTATAGTTTCCGGTAACACATTCTGAGACGTTCAAGAGTTGAATCATCGAAGAGAGGTCTGTGATATCCAAAGTCACCGGAGATGTTAAAAGATCACACTCAGCTTCGCTTCCTGTATGAAATAGCTGTATATCTATGATTTCACCTATTACCTGATCATATTCCAATGTTAAGTCGTCAGTAACGTAGAGAGCTATACTCCCTGTAGTTTCTCCTCCCTTCGAACCTCCGTTATTACCGGAACCGCAAGATATTAATAGAACAGAAACTATTGATATAATTGCTACTATTAAGAATGGAATATTTTTTTTCATATTTTCTCCTTCTTCTATAATTGAAATCTATAACGCCCTCGAGATTAATTTAAAACTATTCAGCTAATACTGATGTGATAGTCATCACATCAGTTTAAATATGAGAACGTATCCTAATTAAGGCTTCAGGGTAAATACATTAAATTGAAAAGTTCTTTTTCTGTGAAGATTGATAGGTGTTATCGGGAACTGAATCTTCAAGTCCAAGCCTGAGGACATTTCCCTCTTATTAAGAATGTTGATTCAGTTCTGATTCCATAGATAATTCTCTATTATCAAGTTTATCGACATACTTTAAAAAGCAAGATAATTGACAGTAACAATGATTTGAACTTATCTTTTTTTTAAAATAGTATAGATTTTAATCTTTACTTTGATAGACTTGGAAATTTCTCATTTTCTCTTATTTTTCTTGAATTTCTCCTTGAACCATGTTTTATTAGAGTGTATTATGATTAAATGGA
>CAMYND010000091.1 GCA_947259645.1 Thermodesulfovibrionia bacterium
TATTGAGGAACTGCGCAGCAAAGCCCGTTTTATCCGGATCACTCCATCGGGTCTGAGGGAAAGCCACGTACATGATGTAACGGTCACAAAAGAGTCTCCAAATTACAGACTGGATTAGAAGGGTCAAGGGGCAAGCTTGCCATTCACGTGCCCTCTTGAATCCTCGAACCCTTCTCTGAAATATAAAATACATAGGTTTAATTTATTATGTCCCATACAGAAAATATACTTGTTCTGGATTTCGGTTCCCAGTATACCCAGTTAATTGCCCGTCGCGTTCGTGAGGCAGGGGTGTTCAGCGAGCTTCATCCCTATGATATGGATGAAGAAGAAGTTCATAGGCTGTCTCCCAGGGGGATTATCCTTTCGGGTGGGCCGGAGACAGTAACGGCTGGGGATACACCACGGGTACCGCAGGCGGTTTTTGAACTGGGTGTGCCTGTGCTTGGGATTTGCTATGGCATGCAGGCCATGACTTCCCAGCTTGGTGGAGAGGTTGAATCGGCTGATCACCGTGAATACGGATATGCCCAGGTGCGTGCCCGCGGCCATTCGAAGCTGTTGAAGAATATTGAGGACCATGCATCTCCTGAGGGATTCGGGCTGCTTGATGTATGGATGAGCCACGGCGACCGTGTATCGGTATTGCCTGATGGTTTTTCTGTAATCGCAGAGACGGATAATGCCCCGCTTGCAGGGATGGCAGATGAATCACGGAATTACTATGGACTCCAGTTTCATCCTGAAGTTACCCATACCCGCCAGGGAGACAGAATAATCAGCCGCTTTGTCCATGATATATGCGGCTGCAGCTCCTCTTGGAGCCCTGCAGGCATAATTGAAGAAAGCATAACTCAGGTCCGTGAGCAGGTCGGAAGTGATGAGGTCCTGCTCGGTCTTTCCGGAGGAGTCGACTCCTCTGTTGTAGCTGCTCTGCTGCATCGTGCCATAGGCAGTCAGTTGACATGTGTTTTTGTAGATAATGGACTGCTGCGCCTCAATGAAGGTGATCAGGTGATGGAGACATTTGCCAACCATATGGGGATAAAGGTGATTCGTGTCGATGCTGAACAGCGTTTTTTGGAAGCCCTTTCAGGTGAGACCGATCCTGAAAAAAAGAGGAAGATTATAGGACATACCTTTATAGAGGTTTTTGAAGAAGAGGCATCTAAACTGAAGAATGCCCGCTGGCTGGCACAGGGGACTATTTATCCTGATGTGATTGAGTCGGCAGGCGCCAAGACAGGCAAGGCCAAGGTAATCAAGTCTCATCATAATGTGGGAGGCCTGCCGGAGGATATGAACCTGTCACTGCTTGAACCACTGCGTGAACTCTTTAAAGATGAAGTCCGTAAGATTGGTATTGAACTCGGTCTGCCCTCAGATATGGTTTATAGACATCCCTTCCCCGGGCCGGGGCTTGGTGTCCGTATCCTCGGTGAAGTAAAAAAAGAATATGCCGATCTGCTCCGCATTGCCGATGACATATTCATCAGTGAGCTGAGGAAATGGGACCTTTATGACAAGACCAGTCAGGCATTTACTGTTTTCCTGCCTGTAAGGTCCGTAGGTGTGATAGGTGACAACAGGTGCTATGATTATGTTGTTGCCATTCGGGCAGTAGAGACCGTTGATTTTATGACAGCCCGCTGGGCCCATCTTCCATATGACTTTCTTGATCATGTATCACGGAGGATAATTAATGAAGTGGCCGGCATCTCCAGGGTTGCATATGATATTTCAGGAAAACCACCGGCCACTATTGAGTGGGAGTAGCCTGTTTCCCTCCGGAATGCAGCACCTTAACCCTCTGAATATTTTTCTTCCCCTTAACGTCTCTGAAGGTATCTGTCGCCATTGATTAAATGAAATACGGGCAAAACCCCTTTTATTTGTGATACTATTAAGGTCATTTTAAAATTAGGAAAAAAGCGATATTATGGAAGAACGTCTTCAGAAAATCATTGCAAAATGCGGTATTACCTCGCGTAGAGGGGCTGAAGAGTTGATACTTGAAGGGCTGGTAAAGGATACTTGAAGGGCTGGTAAAGGTCAACGGAGTTACCGCCTCAATCGGGATGAAGGCCGACCTTGAGCGCGACCACATCAAGGTCAGGGGCAAACTTATCAGTAGTGTTGAATCAAAAGCCTATCTTCTCTTTAATAAGCCGGCGCAGTGTATTACCGCGATGCAGGACGCTGAGAGAAGACCGACAGTGAAAGACTATCTCAAGCGTGTAAAGGTCAGGGTATTTCCTGTGGGCAGGCTTGATTATAATTCCGAGGGCCTTCTCATTGTAACAAATGATGGAGATCTGGCAAACGCCGTGCTCCATCCAAAGAACAAGATCCCGAAGACCTACAGGGTGAAAATAGACGGTGTTCTGGAGGAGAACGATATTCAGAAGCTGGAACGGGGTATACGCCTTGAAGATGGAAAGACCGCGCCTGCAAAGGTCAGGATCGTAAAAAAACTGAAGGCAAACTCATGGGTTGACATTACGATCCATGAGGGAAAGAAGAGGCAGGTGAGGAGGATGTTTGACCGGATCGGGCACTCAGTTATCAGACTGGTGCGGATCAGGATAAACGGGTTCCATCTGGGCAGCCTGAAGCCCGGCGAGTTTCGTTACCTTGAACCGGCAGAGGTAGAGAAATTAAAAAAAGAAACGACGCGTATAAAGGGCAGGAATTAATCATGAGAACAGATTCATGCGGTGAGGTAAACGAAAAAAATATAGGCTCTTCTGTAACAATTGCCGGTTGGACCAATAAATGGCGCGACCACGGCGGGGTGGTATTTATTGATCTCAGGGACAGAAGCGGAGTCGTTCAGGTTGTATTCAGCCCTGAAGTTGATGTTGAGCTTCATAAGGCTGCTCACAAAATACGAAGTGAATATGTCCTTCAGGTAGAAGGTGATGTAAGGCAGAGACCGGAAGGCACGGTGAACACCTCGATTCCCACGGGGCAGGTTGAAGTCGTTGCAAAGTCGTTCAGGGTGCTGAATGAATGCAAGCCCCTTCCCTTCATGGTTGAAGATGAGACTGATGCCTCTGAAAATCTTCGCTACCGGTACAGGTATCTTGACCTGAGAAGGCCGGCTATCCAGAAAAACCTCATTATCAGGCATAAGGCGGTCAGGACAATCCGGGAGTTCCTTGACTTCAAGGGTTTTCTGGACATTGAAACACCGGTTCTGACTAAGAGCACCCCTGAAGGCGCCCGGGATTACCTGGTGCCGAGCAGGACTAACCCCGGACAGTTTTTTGCCCTTCCCCAGTCGCCGCAGATATTCAAACAGATACTCATGGTATCCGGTATGGAACGCTATTATCAGATTGTCAGATGTTTCAGAGATGAAGACCTCAGGGCGGACAGGCAGCCCGAATTCACCCAGGTGGACATGGAGCTTTCCTTTGTGAAACCTGAAGATATCATGGCAATCATTGAAGAGATGCTCAGGAAGGTTTTTAAAGAGACCATTAATATTGATTTGAATGAATCGTTCAGGAAGCTCACCTATCATGAGGCCATGGATAAATACGGTTCTGACAAGCCTGATCTGAGGTTTGGACTTGAGCTGAAAGATGTCAGTGATATTGTAAAAGACTCAACGTTTAAAGTTTTTCTCGATACCCTGGCAAAGGGCGGAATGGTCAAGGGCATAAACGCAAAGGGCCTGGCAGGATATTCCAGAAAAGAGCTTGATGACCTCACAAAAGAAGTGCAGGGTTATGGAGCAAAGGGTCTGGCATGGATGAAAGTCAAGGAAACAGTTGAGTCACCCATCGCAAAATTTTTTCCTGCAGAGGCGTTACAGGCGCTGACCGAACGGCTTGAGGCGGAGAATGGTGACCTCATGCTCTTTGTTGCTGACAGAAAAGATGTGACGAACGACTGCCTGTCAAGGTTGAGAAATGAGCTTGGCAAGCGGCTGGATCTAATAAAGGAAGGCGTGTATGAGTTTGCATGGATTACTGACTTCCCGCTCTTTGAATATAATGATGATGAAAAACGGTACGAGGCAATGCATCACCCCTTTACCGCGCCTGTGGAAGAGGATATGGAGCAGTTCATGTCTGATGTAGGGGCAAGGCATGCCTTGCCCTTAAGGGCCCAGGCATATGACATTGTTTTAAATGGCTATGAAATTGGCGGTGGAAGCATCCGTATCCATAAGAAAGAAGTCCAGGACAGGATGTTTCAGCTTTTGAACATCTCACCTGAAGAAGCAGAAGAAAAGTTCGGCTTCCTCCTTGAAGCGCTGCAATACGGCGCTCCCCCTCATGGTGGTATCGCGCTCGGACTTGACCGGCTCATTATGGTCATGACCGGGGCCCACTCAATCCGGGATGTAATCGCCTTTCCAAAGACCCAGAAGGCTGTCTGCCCCCTCAGCAACGCACCCTCGTCAGTTGACGAAAAACAGCTGAAAGAGCTGAGCATCAAGCTGGACATCGTTGAATAGTCTGACCTCCCCCTTCACTCTGATAATGCGCGGGTGTAAATCTTTCCAACACTGTCAGAATTGACAGGTTACATTCATCCTTAAAATTGGTAATATACTGTGCTTTTGATTTTAGCTGCCTGCAGGTCATTGAAAATTCATAAACCCCGGGCGAATGAAAATCAATGCAGAGTGAGATAAACAGCGGTATTGCACGGTACGTGCAAGCCTGGGCTATGTTAGGGGACATGGCTCATGCAGGGGGCGTGTACAGGCTCATTACAGCCTTGTTCACGCCCCCTCTCTTATAACGAATTTATGTACAGTGAAGAAACCGCAGGAAGAACGGCAGATTATTCTTTGCTGAGTGCATTCAGTTCCTGCATGATCTCAATCTGCCTCTGGGAGACATACGCAGATAACAGGGAGTTGAGGTGAGGATTATGTTCCCAGTGCACAATGACCCTGTATGCTTCAATGTCCCCCTGCAGGTACTCATCGATTTTCGTTATTGTCGCATCTGTATTTACCGGTATCGGATCTTTCCCGTAAATAGATGGAATTTCTGTTATGAACCGAACCGGTGTTCCCGGCATATAGAGGTGAGGCTCTGCATTTCTGGCATAGAGGGCAACAGCCATTTCAGAAATATCGTAAATCCTGCATTTAAGCCGTTCTTTACTGCTCAGCAAATTGGCCTTTACTATTGTACTTGGCGCTACGCGGACAGTGGCTCTCAACTCTGAGGGGTGATCAGTAGGAGTAAAATAACTGAGTGTAGCGGTCCTGGCATTTACATTAACATGGTTTGTGAATGCTTGAAATACTCCGAGGTGGAGGGCACTTTTAACAGTGGCCACCCCTGAGATAGAGAGCGCCACTGCTTCGTACGGGTGGACTCTGAATGTAACAGACCGGGAATCGACCTTAAGCACTGTTGCATCAAGTTCAACAGGAACGGAACGATAGTAGGTATGTATCTTCAGTTCGCTCTGCTGTTCATCTTGCCTGTCCTCATCAAGATACTGCTTAAAGGTTTCAACAATCTCCCTGTGCTCCGGGGAGTCAAGATCAATCTCAGGTTTTTTAACAGGAACTTCCTGGCTCATTGTGAAATATACGTCTGAAAGGATTTCTGAAAACTCATTAATCCTGTTCATGAAATTCTCCACGCTGCTTAATTTGCCGTTTCTGTCAAGCATGCAATCTATGACATCCTTGGCCATCATCATGAAGGTGCGCAGCAGGATCGAATATGCCTGATCAGTGCAGAGA
Organism: Thermodesulfovibrionia bacterium; assembly: GCA_947259645.1. Taxonomy (GTDB): domain Bacteria; phylum Nitrospirota; class Thermodesulfovibrionia; order UBA6902; family UBA6902; genus Glo-13. The sequence goes on from CAMYND010000091.1 coordinate 5,726, forward strand.
ATCAGTTTTAGAAAGGCATTTCTCACACTTTGGAGGTAATCTCTCTCATCAGTCGCTATAAAAAGGATGAAAAAAACCTCTCGGCCGACAAGAAAGAGGTTTTTCTCAGGAAGGGAACGAGATACCGCAGCTTTACTGTTAATAACAAAATTGCGGGCAAAGGTGTCAGCATAATCTTCAAGAAAAGCCCAGCAGACAAACTGTTTAGTATCTATTTCTTTTTCCATGTTTTCACACCTTTTCTCTTTAATAATCGGACAATACGCTGTTGGACTTGAATCCTGCCCCTTTCTGAAACAAAAGCAGCTGATACTGCTGGACCATCAATGGTTGCCAGGGGGGCCCTGTAAAAAATAAGGAACTAAGCATCTCTCAATGCAGGATGCAGCGGCATTACCATGCCTTATATGCAAATAGGCGAATTGCGGGTCTGGATCAGGGTGCTCTAAACACCCCTAAATTATTGAAACTAAAGGATATGTCCCATAAATAAGCAAACGTTATAAACTAATTTAAATTTTTATATTGACTCTCTTACGGAGTCTTTCATATCATAACAAGTCATTATTCCTTCTTCTTGCATTTATTGCTTAAATTAAATAATAGGTTGGAATCACAAATTTGTCTGCATTACGAACGGATTATTGTCACTTCAGATTGACAGAAAACATAATCCTTTAAATAGTTGAAAAGGAGAAGCAGATGAGACTAGTTTTATTAGGCGCTCCAGGAGCCGGGAAGGGAACTCAGGCCATGAAACTGATAGACAAATGTGGCATACCTCAGATTTCAACCGGTGATATCCTCAGAAAAGCCGTAGCTGACGGCACTCCCCTCGGAAAAGAAGCAAAATCTTACATGGATTCAGGCGGACTTGTTCCTGATACAGTTGTTATCGGACTGGTTAAGGAACGGCTGGCCCAGGATGACTGTGAAAAAGGGTATATTCTTGATGGTTTTCCCAGGACAACTCCCCAGGCGGAAGCCCTTGATGCTGAGCTGGCGTCAATGAATACGCCCCTGACAGATGCACTCAGTGTAGATGTCCCCATGGACGACCTTATGAAAAGGCTTACCGGAAGAAGGACCTGCAAGGCTTGTAAGCAGATGTACAATGTTCATTTTTCAGCTCCTCAGAAAGAGGGCGTGTGTGACAAGTGCGGCGGCGAGCTTATGCAGAGAGATGATGACAAGGAAGATACAATTAAAAACAGGCTTGAGGTGTATCAGAAATCAACTGCTCCCCTTATCGATTACTACAAGGGCAAGGGTATTCTGAAGTCTGTTGAAGGAACAGGCAGCATCGACGATATTTTTAACAAAGTCTGCTCTATGCTTAATGCGTAAATTCCGTACATTCTATAAATACCTATCAAGGAGGGAAAGATGGCAATAATTAAACCACACGGTTCAGATAAGCTGAACCCACTCTATGTATATGATACGGCTGAAAATGAAGCCCTGCAGAAAGAAGCAAAAGGGCTTCCTTCTCTTGTTGTGAGCTCAGCTACTGCAGCGAATGCGGTTATGATGGGTGGTGGATACTTCAATCCGCTGACAGGCTACATGAATAAAGCTGATGCCCTGTCTGTTGCAAAAGATATGAAGACCACTTCAGGGCTGTTCTGGCCAACACCTGTCCTCAACCTGGTGAAAGATGCGGGTTCTATTAAGGCCGGTGACCGTATCGCTCTGAAAGATCCCAATGTTGAAGGCAACCCTGTGCTGGCTGTAATGGATGTAGAAGCTGTTGAAGAATTCAGCGATGAGGACATGGCAATGATGTCTGAAAAGGTTTACCGCCCCAGCCCTGACGAGCCGCATCCGGGAGTTGAGACGTTCAACGCGCAGGGTAACGTGTGTCTTTCCGGGCCAATCAAAGTGCTGAACTTCTCTTACTTTCAGGATGAATTCCCGGACACCTTCCGTACCGCAGTTGAAATCCGTAATGAAATTGCTGAGCATGGCTGGAAGAAAGTTGTTGCTTTCCAGACCCGTAACCCGATGCACCTGGCCCACGAAGAGCTGTGCCACATGGCAATGGATCGTTTAGGGTGTGACGGCCTGGTTATCCACATGCTGCTCGGTAAATTAAAGCCAGGCGATATTCCGGCACCCACACGTGATGCCGCGATCCGCAAAATGGTTGAGCTCTACTTCCCGCCAAACAGCGCGATGGTTACCGGGTATGGTTTCGACATGCTGTACGCAGGTCCGCGTGAAGGAGTGCTGCACGCTGTATTCCGTCAGAACATGGGCGCAACTCACTTTATCGTTGGTCGTGACCATGCTGGTGTCGGTGATCACTACGGTGCATTCGATGCTCAAACTATTTTTGATAATGAAGTTCCGGCTGGCGCGCTTGAAATTGAAATCTTCAAAGCTGACCACACAGCATACTCGAAGAAACTGGACAAGGTTGTGATGATGTGTGAAGCTCCTGATCATACAAAAGAAGACTTTGTTCTTCTTTCAGGCACAAAAGTTCGTGAAATGTTAGGCAAAGGCATTGCACCGCCGAAAGAATTTTCACGTCCTGAAGTCGCTGATATTCTTATTAGTTATTATCAGAGTATACAAAAATAAATGCTGTTTCATTGAAGCGGCATTTTATTTTGTATCGTGATTTGGTTATAAGTTTTTTTTAGTAGATTTTTTTGAAATAAGTGTGGCTTAATTTAAGCCGTAAAACCAAACCAACATTTGGAAAGGAGGAAGTAAAAATGCCAAGTTTTGTAATCGCAGAAAAGTGTGACGGGTGCAAGGCTCAGGACAAGACTGCATGTCAGTATATATGTCCTAATGACCTTATGGCCCTGGACAGAGATCTTATGAAGGCTTACAATCAGGAGCCAGCGCAGTGCTGGGAGTGCTACAACTGTGTAAAGATCTGTCCGCAGCAGGCAATCGAAGTCAGAGGTTATGCGGATTTTGTCCCGCTCGATGGTAATGTCATTCCTATGAGAGGAACTGACTCCATTATGTGGACGGTCAAATTCAGGAACGGAATTCTGAAGAGGTTTAAGTTCCCGATCAGGACCACAGCTGAAGATTCAATCGATTGTTATACCGGCAAGCCGGAAGCAGACATGTCAAAATTAAAAGAGCCTGGGTTCTTTAACGTCCCGGCCCGCTCAGAATAAATTAAAGGAGGAGGAATACGATGGAAAAAGAAACATGTACTTTTTCGTATTGTGCAAAGCCCGAAATCATCGAGCATGAGACAGATCTGCTCCTGATCGGCGGTGGTATGGCATGCTGCGGTGCTGCGTATGAAGGCACCCAATGGGCCAAAGCAAACAATTTAAGAATCACAATGGTTGACAAGGCTGCAGCAGACAGAAGCGGCGCGGTCGCAATGGGTCTGTCAGCTATCAATACATATGTTGGTGAAAATAAATGTGAAGATTATGTCAGGTACGTACGGGCCGACCTTATGGGGATTACCAGGGAAGACCTTGTATACGACCTCGGCAGACACGTTGACGACAGTGTTCACCTGTTTGAGGAGTGGGGCCTTCCGATCTGGAAAAAAGGCGACGATGGGTTCTCACTTGACGGACACCAGGCAAGAGACGCCGGCAAGGACTCATTAGTAAATGGCGGTACACCCGTCAGGTCCGGTAAATGGCAGATCATGATCAATGGTGAGTCTTACAAAGCTATCGTTGCTGAGGCTGCAAAAAAGGCACTTGCTGAGAATGCAAAGGCAACCGGCGTTGACCAGAACCTCTTTGAAAGAGTTTTTATCGTAAGGCTCTTCAAAGATGCCAACGATCCTAACAGGGTTGCGGCAGCGGTCGGACTCAGCGTTAGAGAGAACAAGATGTACATCTTCAAGGCCAAAGGAATGGTCCTGGCAGCTGGTGGAGCGGTTAACTGCTTCAGACCCAGGTCTACCGCTGAAGGTCAGGGACGTGCATGGTATCCTGTATGGAACTCAGGTTCCGGTTATGCCCTCGGCATGCAGGCTGGTGCTGAACTGACCCTTATGGAAAACAGGATGGTCCCTGCAAGGTTCAAAGACGGTTACGGACCTGTAGGCGCATGGTTCCTCTTTTTCAAGGCAAAAGCTACGAACAGCCTAGGTGAAGACTACTGCGCGAACGAAGAGTATCTTGCCGATGCAAGGGCAAAATACGGCAAATATGTTGACAAGCTTGGTACAACTATCAGGAACCACCTG
>CAMYND010000092.1 GCA_947259645.1 Thermodesulfovibrionia bacterium
AAATTCAAATATATGAGAATTGTCAACACTATCAGCGTAGATTCGGAGAACCGCTCCATTGTATGATATTGCCACCTTTCTCGGGTCTGTTGTGGAAAAAATATCCTGTACTATTGCATCAGGTGAGCCATTAACTCCAGTAAATGGAGTACGGAGACGAAAAATAAGGTTATTTTCATCTTGTCCAAGGGTAAAGTTACGTTGTCCTGGATCTGACGACAGGGAGATAATGCGCGCAGGTCCAGTCTGTATTGCTTTATTTGATGCCACCATTGCAATTACAGTAAATTCTGAGGTTTCCATTATTCTTCTCGCCAAAAACTCAGAAGGCTCTAAACTTTTCAACCAATTATGAGGACCCAGAAAGATCCCTTTATCTTTAAAGTCACCTGGCTGACCAACCCAGACCAGTTCAGGAAGTTGTCCTGTTTTATCATGATAACTCCCCTTTCCGGATAACTGATATTCAGCCAACAGGGAATCTCCAAATATATTATTCGGGGCTTTTCCTGAAAAAAAGAAATTCAACTCCTCCTTTGATATTTTCCTGTTGGCAATATATAGCTCGGATACATATCCTTCCCAAGGTCTATCTGCAGTCAGTTCATTGCCAATAAGCAGTGGAAAGGTTTCGTCCCAATTGCTTAAGTCTGTTTGCCATTGCATAAGAATCGAGAAAAATAATGAAAATGCAATATATGACAAGAGTGACCAGCGATATAAAAAGTATCCGAGTAAACCTCCTGCACAATTTGAGAAGACATCGAATAACGATGGATACCGTGCAGGCTGATACATTTGCAGAATTTCGATTGCGTATGATATTCCGGAGCTAAGCAGAAAGATCAATCCAAAAATGGCCAATCCTCCGGCATCTTTCTTTTGCATCAAATAGCCGGTGAGACCAAAACCTAACGGAATGAATAGGAAGACATTTAATACAATATCTTCAACGCTTGACTTGCCCCATCCTAAAACAATTTGATTTAACCCGAAAAATCGATCGCTGAAAATAAATTCAAAGGGAAATAGAGTCTGAAATAGAACAAGAACAAGGCCAGAGAAAATTATTGTTATATTGAGTAATTTATGTTTATTTCCTCTAAACTTAAATCTCATGAAAATATTTTCAAACTGTAAGTTTACTTTCTATATTAAACGCACTTCATATGGATAATTTTGCGCATAAAAGTTAATTAACGAAGATCCCATCGCCACCAAAATTAAAGAGAGCAATTTATAGACAAAATTATAATTAACTGTATGTATCAGAGATTGAAACTGTATATATGTAATTCTAAAACATATGGCAGGAATTATACTGCTGCCAAATCTATTCCTGTTGCCACCTTCAGTTATCGATGGAACAATTATTATAATTAAGAACTAGGAGTTGAGCTTCATATTATGCTACAACACTTATTGGAAGTATGGCGACCCCTGCATGACTCAAACATGTGACACCACGATTAGAAATCAAAAAAGGGGTAAATCGTCAGTTGGTCTCTGGTCTGAGTTTTTTACTATCTTTATGGTTTTATAACTTCACGAGGTTATGCTCAATCCCACACGTTACTGCATTTTCAGTCTATTCCGATGCGTTCTGGTACAATTTTGCTACAGTCAATGTGTAGTAAATTTCTTTGCATAGCCATTGTTTATATCCTCACAGTATTTTCACTTCAAGTCTCTATTATTACATTGTGTATTAATAGGAGGTGATCTAAATGAAATTTAATGTTGTGTTGCAAGAATCAGAAGATGGCGGATATGATGTTACTGTCCCTGCCCTGGATGGTTGTTGCACTCAGGGAAACACAATGGAAGAAGCATTGCAGAATGCCAAGGAAGCCATTACGTGTTATCTTGAAGGTCTCGAAAAATTAAACGAGATTAAAGCAAATCCTGAGCTTACGATTAAAGAAGTAGAGGTTGCCATTTGAGCAAGACCTTTTCCGGTAGACAATTGGTCAAAGCGCTCCACAGATCCGGTTTTGTGATTGACCACCAGAAAGGCAGTCATATTTTCCTGCATAACCTCGAGAAAAATATTTCGGTCATCGTACCCAACCATAAAGAAATAAAAAAAGGCACCCTCAATAACATTATCAAGAAAGCCGGTCTTTCCATTGAAGATTTGAAGAAACTCGTTTGATCTTCTTTCCTTTCACTGTAATATATTTCAACAACAGATCGGTTAATGCACAGAATAAATAATTCTGGTGTCGTTCCCAGAGCAAGTGAATTCACGCAAAGAGCTACTGAACCCCGCTACAATTATGGTACATTCATACTGTGGCCTAAATCAAGCTTTTATCCCGTTATTAGGATACATTAATCACTCATGTCTTAATGCTGATATCGGGTCCATCCGTGCAGCCACATATGCGGGATATAATCCGAAAAATATTCCTGCACACGCAGACATTGTGAAAGGCAGGAGCAATGACCAGAGTGTTATTGCTGTTCTCCATTCCGCCATCGTGGATATCAGCCATACCGAGCCTACTCCTGCCACAATACCAATAATTCCTCCTGACAATGTCAGCAAGACACATTCGACAAGAAACTGCGTGATAATATTCATCTGTGTAGCTCCAACGGCACGCCTGATCCCAATCTCTCTTGTACGCTCTGACACCGTAGCAAGCATAATATTCATAATTCCAATACCGCCAACAAGAAGGGATATCCCCGCTATAGTTCCAAGTACAATATTGAACGTCCTCCGTGTCTTCATTGATTGCCTCAATAACTCCTGTGGAACAATGATTTGATAGTCCATAACTCCGCCATGAGTTGTCTCCAGAATCCTTTTCAGTAGTTCTACTGCACTCTGTATCTTTTTTATGTTGCTCGCCGTGACAATAATTTCTGTCAATTCATCAGATGAACTATTGGTTCCCGTGATTACGGACTGTTCTGTCCCGCTCGCTGTTCCCCAGGGGAGAAAAACCATCTCATTGTAATTTCTGATCGAGATAACAGAGGATTTACCGGATTTTTGATCATATCTTTTCAGAACCCCAACAATCTTGAACACCATATCCTCTATTCGTATACTGCGTCCCGGCTTTCCATCTGATCCCAGGCTTTTTGCTACACTGTCCCCTAGCACACACACCAAATTTCTACGACGGGAGTCCTGGTCTGCTATAAACCTCCCCTGTGAAATGACAAGCTTCTGGACGTGGGCATAATTGGAAGAACTGGCCACAATCTGAGGGGTTACATCCCTGCTCTCTCCTATCAATGAAGCTCTTATCTCTTTTAGGTACGCAATCTCATCGATGTCCACTGAGCCGTGTTTTATGTTCCTTACATCATTTAAATGTAACCCTCGGGACAATCTCTCTCTTGCCTTTATCTTCTGTTCGTCCGTCAGAGAGATCGCTTTAATATAAATATTTCTTGTTCCCAGCTGTTCGATTTGACTCAGGGCCTCCTGTTTGGCTCCTTCACCAATGGCTAGCATGGACAGAACCGCCATGACACCGCATACTATTCCCAAAACACTGAGGGCAGCCCTCATCTTATGAACAAGCAGTGAGCGTATCGCATACCTGATGGTTTTGACCACTTTCAGATACCCTTTTCCTCAGTCAGTAATCCATCCTTTATATATATCCTCCTCTGGGCATGAGAGGCTACTTCACTGTCATGCGTTATTAATACAATGGTAGCGCCGTCATCATGAAGTCTCTTAAATAATTTCATAATTTCCAGACCTGTTGCAGAATCCAGATTACCCGTTGGTTCATCCGCCAGGACAAGGGAAGGGTTGATTGCAATTGCCCGTGCAATTGCCACTCGCTGCATTTCACCCCCTGAAAGTTCTCCAGGTTTGTGATTTATTCTTTTTTTCAGACCCACCTGGTCGACAGCATGCAACACTCTCTCTTCTGCTGTACTATTGCCGATATCAGAGTACAGCAAGGGTAGTTCCACGTTTTCATATACATTGAGCTGGGGAATTAGGTTAAATGTCTGAAAAACAAATCCTATATGGTTGGCACGTATACTAGAACGCACCCTGTCCGGTGCGCTGAATACATCCATCCCATCAAGCAGGTACCTTCCTGAAGTAGGAGACTGAAGGCACCCAAGGATATGCATAAGTGTAGACTTCCCGGAACCGGAAGGACCCATTATTGCTATGAACTCCCCCCTGTCGACAGAGATGTTAAGGCCCTTTAACACGTGAATGAGCGTTGAACCTTTATGGTAGTCTCTTGTGATACCCGACGCCTCGATAAGAGATGACATAATATCAGCTCACTGTATTTCTTCCGGAGAGGGTCTAATCAGGCAAACCTTGTCTCCTTGCTGCACACCAGAGAGTATCTCGGCCATGTCCTCATTCTGCCTTCCCACAGAAACTTCTGCTTTTCTGAAACTTTCTCCGGAATGTACATAACAGTATTTTCTTCCCTTCTCGATAAAAACAGCCTGAACCGGGACAGACAGGGCCTGCTTAACATTGTCCGTCATGATGGATACCCTTGCTGTCATGCCTGGCCTCAGTCGCGTATCCTCAGACTTCAGCGAAATGGTCAGCTGGAAATATTTTTCACCTCCCCGCCCCTCAAGCCTCTCCGTAGCAAGTACTCCTATCGATGACACTTCACCTTCAAACAGGGCATCAGGATAGGCATCGACCTGTACAGTACCGTTCAGTCCTCTGCTAATCTTATGGAGATCCACTTCCCGGACCCGGGTTTTGATAATCATGGAAGAAATATCCGGCAGGTAAAGTAGAGGCTGGTTCTGCCATACTGTGTCACCTACTCGAGGTTTTCTCTTCTGGTTATCACGGTATAATTCATGGAGCACGACTATCCCCGGAAAGGGGGCATGCATAATGGTCTTCTCCAGCTGATTTTGAGCGTCTTCAAGAGACAGTTTCGTCGTTTCAAACTCGCTTTTTGTTTTTTTCAGTTTGGCCATTGCACTGGCGACCTTGAAAACCATTTCTTTCCGAACTTGTTCGAGCTTCAGTTCAGTTTTTGACAGATTGGCTTTAAGCTGCTCTGCTTTTTTCTTTGCCTGGGCTATCTCGGTGGGATAGTCAAAGCCCCTTTTGCCCAGGTCCTCCAGGTCATTGATATAGGCCAAATAACGTTCATACTCCTGCTTCGCATCTGCCGCGTTAAACTCAGCATCACTGATCTCCCCCTCAGCCTGGCTCTTGTCCCATTCAAGCACCTGGGTAAACGCCTCGACAACAGCTTCTTTACTTCTTAGCTCTCCTGTCAGTCGAAGCACCTCATCTTCAAAAGGTGTTGGATCAAAGCGTATGAGAAGATCCCCCTTTTTCACCATGGAGCCGTCGTCTATCAGATAAATAATTTTCCCCTTGTCGCCCTTGATGCTGGAAGACACCATGTGTGATCGTTCTGCATCAAGGACACCGATGGTATTCACTCTAATATCAAAGCTCTTAATCTCTGCCGTTGCCACCGGAAGCCCGAATTCTCGTGTTTTGGACGTTATTACATTAGCAAATAAAACTCCTGCAATAATTATCACGATTATGAGAATAAAATATTGAGCGGTCTTTTTCATATTCATATCGACCAGCCTTACTTAAAGATATGCTTTATCTGTTTTCACGTTCAATCAGGGTTCCCAGAACAGCAAGCATATTGTACGTATTATTGATATATTCAGTCTCAGAAGATATCAGATTCACCCGGGCTTTCTGAATCTCTGTCTCAGCTTCAATAACATTAAAATTATTCGCCATTCCGTGGGCAAACTTGATTTCAGCAAGTGCCAGCTTTCCCTCTGCCTGCTTAATCTGGTCCTTTCTGATCTGAATTCGTTTCTCAGCTTCTCTCAGGGCTGTGACCTGGCTGCGCACCTGTCTCTTTATTTCATCCCGTATATCCTCAAGGTGCAATCGAAGCGACTGAACGTTCAGTCGCCCCTGTTTGTAGGCGGTCTTTTCAGCAGTACGGTAAAAATCAGTACTGCTCTGAAGACTGACACCCCACCGGTATTCGCCAAGTCCAGCACTTTCAGAAAATGTATCAGAAAATCCGAACTGTTCATAGTCCATTATGAGATTAAGTTCAGGAAGGGTATTATTTTTCAAAATTACTGTTTTCCTTTCCCCTTCCCTTATATCATCATTTGCCTGTTCCAGCTCGACCCTGTTCGCAAGGGCAACCGGTAAGGATTCCTCGACCCCAATCTTGACAACATCAATCCGCGCAGGGTCGACAGGCTCCATGTCCGTGTCCAGGGAGAGGGCCAGTATGGTCTTTAGCTGATCCTTCGCATTCCTGTACGCCTCAGTGGCGTTTGTCAATGAATTCTCGGAATCTTTCAGGTTGATATTTGCCCTGAACGTATCCATCGGCGTAGCCAGACCGACTTTCTCTTTTGCCTGTGCCACTTCCGCATGTCCCTTAAGACGCTTGTTCAGGGATTCATACAATCGAATCAGCTTCTTCTGCTTGATAATTTCATAAAAGACAGACACGGTATCAAGTACAGAATTAACCCGTGTCTGATAAAGATTTCTATTGGAAGTCCGGACAGAAAATTCAGCGCTGCGTATATTATTCAGATTAACATCCCTTCCGAGCCCTCTCAGGAGGGGTTGTATAAATGATACGCCTATGCTCGTGTCATACTCACTGTCTGCTTTATTTATTTGCGGTCTTATCGAAGCCAGGGAACCGAGTTCATATTTTTTTTGAAAGACCAGCCCTGCGCCAATGTCGTTGTTATCTGAACGGTCATTACCCCCAATGCCGGCTCGGGCAGAGGGAAATATTTTTAATTCAAACTCGGACTCTGCCGAGTCAAAGGATAACCTCCGGTTCTGGACAGTGTATCGTGATGATATTATATTACGGTTTGCCTCAAGTGCGAGATTGATTGCATCCTCCAGAGTAAGGCTCATGGGCGCATTTTCCCCTGACAGGGCCGCTTGATGTATATCCCTCTTCCCTTCTCTCTCTGCCCACACCAAAGAAAATGCAATAATCAGGGTGTGGAATACTAATATTATCAGTATGATACATGAACGCATATTTTTGTAACTAATAAGGAATAATAAAAATGGAAGCGGGGAATTGAATCCCCCCGCTTCCTCAATACATTACGGGGCAGTGATATTCATTGTAGCATTTTCACCAGTCATGAGGTTCCACGATTGGCTGCTTGTTCCGCTTGTTACGTTTGTTATATCCATTGCAGCGGTATTAGGGGAAGAAGTGCCTTCATTATCGGCGTGCACTATCACGGAATTACTTCCGCTATTCAGAGTAACAGCCACTGCAGTTCCGGGCGGGCCTACAAGAACATGGTCGGTTAACTGAGCTACTCCGTTAACCGTCAGGTCTATCTGGTCGCCATCGACTGCTCCGTTGTCAAACACGGTAAGAGTGATCGTGGTTTGACTCACCGTAACATCAGTCAGGCCGCCAGTGCCACCGCTGCTGGATGATGAATCGCCTCCACTACTGCTGGCAGCAGCGACACCACCAGCTGCAGCTACCGCAAGACCGCCAAGAATGACAGCGGTGCTGATCCCTCCAGTTGCAGCAGTAACTGTCGCGGCAGGAAGCAACCCGAACCGCGCACTTGAGTCAACTGCAGTGATGATAATTTTATCACTGAATCCGGTGGCCTGAACAGGTGCCTGGACAGCATCAGTCCTCACTGCCAGGTGCCCTTCATCGTCAAACCTCTGAAAATCATCGATTTTATCATCATAGACTTCACGAAGCTTCTTTCTCAGCTGCTTCCGGACCCTGTCCAGTTTGTCTTCGGATTGAGCGGTATTCTTTGCCTCCTCCCACTCTACGGCCTCTTCTGTATCCTCTTCCTTGATCTCGAATGTCTGGGTTTTTACAACTTTCTTGTTTTTATTCACCACGAGCAGGAAATAATTCACCGCCTCTGATCCAAGCCACGGAGCAGGGAGTACACCCTCATACGTAGATTTCTCAAGAGGCATCATATCTACGAAAAGATATTCTGTTTCGTCTTTTGCCTTGAAGTAGCAGCGTGCTATATCAACTCCGGCTTCGTCATTAATTTCACCGGTAACCCGGATACGAAACCCGGGGTAATACGTTTTATCAGGTTTGTGCGTGATCTTTGTGGTCACAGATTCATCAGCTGCAATTATTACATTTGCTGGAGCTATTAATGCCAGTGAGAGTATGACTGCCATGATTCTTGATGTAAGTCTTAATAGTTTCATTGTTCCCCCCCCTTTTGAGAATTGTTTGGTTTGTGGCATAAAACCTTACGAAAGAAAATTTATTTACCGAGATATAAAAGGAGGTTAGCCCGATCATTGTATCCCCTTTTATAATCCTATACTACCACACATTTCCCTGGTCCTCAATTGTTTTTTACTGTTTTCATTTCTGTCTGTCTCCTTTCCCTGTTTGAATTGCCTCTTTGTACTCTTTATGAACTACATTAGTCATAAATATCATTGTTCCCTGGCTTCCCATGTGCCAGAACATATTCTGTCACTCATGCCAAATTTGTTTCGCCACATACCGCTTCCTGAAAGATCTTTCCCCTTATCTGTTTTTGTATCATGAAGGCTATCACTTACCGCCACCACAACTTCTTGCCGGGATGCTTTCTTTGATTTCTGCTATGAATCTTACAGATACATACTTATCTCCAAAATATGCCTTGGCGCCATTCGAAATCCATTTATTATTCCATCTAAGCCTGGTCAGCTTACTACACAACCAGTTGTTAGCCTCAACCGATATAGCCTTTATAGTGTCCTTCACAGGAACCGAAGGCGAGACAGCGCGTTTAAATGTCTTCAGCACTTTGAACGATGACTTATTGTATTCAATTCTCCCTTTTATCTGCTCAAACATATATTTTCTCTCAACAATGATTTGATCTGGATTAGTCATTATAAACACCACAAGTTCAATTGGTGGTGGTTGATACCTATATGATTCTTGAGGCTGTGGTTCTGGTTTTTTCACAGGCGGCTGTAACGGTTTGGGACAGAGCCTTTTTACTTCCGATTCACATTTGGACTTTGATCCCTGGGTCACTACCCGTACCTTTACTTTTTTCCCCTGGCTGTCAAAGGATGATTGAGCGCCTTTCGCCCATTCCTGAGGAGTTGTACTGTCTTTTCTGAAGGGTATCATTTGGTACGAAGGAAACGGCGCCATACCTTCATACACTATCAATGCCCAGTAAATTTCTTCGCTT
>CAMYND010000093.1 GCA_947259645.1 Thermodesulfovibrionia bacterium
GTGGTTTTGCCTTTGAGACGTTGTGTCTGCCAAAGGGAGAAAATTATGTCAGAGGAACGAAGAAAATTTAGACGGTTCCATATCAGTCACATTGTGGATATCAAAGCGTCTCACCAGAATGATACCTATTTTCTCGGCATGACGAAAAACATATCTGCCGGGGGGTTCAGCTTTGAATCAGAGAACCACAATATTACATCCGGCTCACGTCTGGCCTTTGAGATTAAAGACCCCCGCGGAAAGGATTCTTTCACTGCAGATGGAGATGTTGAGTGGAAAAAAGAGACTGAATTTGAGTGCCAGATTGGTGTTCAATTCCGCGATCCCGATGATGAAACTCAAAAAATGATCAGCAAACTACTCTCTGATGACTCACCTGTTCGCGATCAACCACTCAGCAGCAAAACCCTGAAACCGGAGGGGGCCGTGGAGAGAGGATCAATTGCAGAAATGATCATTCAGCACGTATCCCATAATCAGGTAAAGGAGCCTGTCAACAGGGAGGTGCCGTCAGGCAAGACTGCCAAAAGCCCTTCAGGTGGCTTTGAACGTAACAGCGCAGAGAATGAGTTACGTTCCCCTCCTTCTCATATTGAACATGCAACCGCATGGATAGATAAGAAGGAGAAAAGAAAACGACGACTCCGGGGACTCTCGATACTCTTACTGGCAGGGGCGCTCGCGTTTTTTACTCTGCCAAAATTACTGAGGACGTTTACTGATCGGGAAAAAACAATACTACCGCCTGCTGTTGATGAAAAACAGGAGGCACAAGAGCAGGAACCTGTCACGAAATTAATGCCTCTTCTGGAGGCTATGACCAAAACGCGGGAGGGAGCCTTACCTGTGGGAGAGGGCACAGGCTCAGCCGGAACTGAAATTAGCCCAGAAAACCAGTTGTCAGCCGCCCCTGCTGCAAGCCCCAAAAAAGCTCCGCAAAAGCCGGCCGCTCCGGAACCACCACCAAGGCAGGCATTCAGCGAAGTGCAGAGAACGATCATAACCCCTGTCCGGAGCGTCCCTGCTCAGCCCTCTTCGTCCCTGCTCAGTTCCCCATTGTCTGAGCTTGTGAAAGATATTCATACATTAAAACCTGATTCAGACCCGTCGCAGGATCCCGGTGTTCCTGCTCCCTCATACAGCGAACCTGTATTAAGGCAAAACAGTCCTGATAACAGCAGGAGCGCTTCTGAAATAAATACAACCGGGCAACAGGTCCCTGAACTGACCGCGCCCCCTGTGGAGATTGACAAAGGAGGGGAAACCCCGCTTTACAAGGCATTGCCTCTGAACATCGAAGGTGATCATAAGGCAACTGCTATTCCTGAAGTGGCCCTGGTCCTGAAGGGCTCAACTCCTCTGAATTCTGAAATAAATAATACTCCTCTGAGCCTGGAACGTAATCGCAAGACAACTGCTATTCCTGAAGTGGCCCTGGTCCTGAAGGGCTCAACTCCTGCGAATTCTGAAATACAAACATCAGGGCAACAGGCATCTGAACTGACGAAAACCCCCGTGGGGGATGAAAATAGAGGGGAAACCCCGGTTTACAAGGCAACGCCCCTGAACATCGAAGGTGATCGTAAGGCAACTGCTATTCCCGGAGTGGCCCTGGTCTTGAAGAACTCCTATACAACGAACGAAGAGGAATTTCTTGACCGCTCAGACAACTGGGCGACATTCACATCGTATGCAGCTTCAGCACGCACTGATGATGGCGAGTATTACATAGAGAACAAAAGAGACAAGGGGATCCACATCTTTTTTAATTCCGATGAACTGTATCAGGGTAAAGATTTCATAGTGGAGGCAGCTATGCGGACTTCACGGGCTTCCGGACGACACTCTTATGGATTAGTCTTTGGCGCCGCTGGCACCCTCGATTATTTTGACTTTCAGATTGTCGATAATGAGCACTTTTCAATAGGGCAAACCCGGAAAGGGGCCTATTCTGAACTCCTGAAAAAGAGCTCAACAGAAATTATAAAAGATGGCCATAACACAATCAGAATCATCAGGCAGGGAAATACAGCGCTGTTTTTTCTGAACAGTGTCCCTGTTGCTGTCATACCGGATATCTCTTTCCCTGGAAATAAAGCGGGTTTTCTGGTCAATGGCAGGGCAGAAGTTGCTGTTGACAGGACATATTCGAGGGTAAGTGCTGCAGGAACAAAGAATTAAGACACATTTACAGAGAGAACAGCGCCCTGTCTTCAGAGCACAACTACCTTATCCGTGAAAATCCAGTGCACCCCTGCACTTTGTGATACTATCCCTGATATGCTGCACTTCTCTTGAGACATCGCGAAGAAAGCTCATCATCGCTTCACGTTCATCGCCTTTTTTCTGGGCAACTTTCTCCAGATCATTGATGTTGGCCTCATAGGACTGGAACCGTTCCATCAATATCTGGTTCAGCTGCGCTGCTGAGGCATCCAGAAGTTTTGAAGCATACTGAAACTTGATGTTTTCACGCAAATTCTCAAAATGAAACACAATGGCGCCTTCTGTTTCCCGTTTAATGAGATTAAAACCGTCGGTAAGAGCATGGACCTGTTCTTCATTCTCTTCTTTCGGCGGTTTTTTAAATACTTTTTTTACAAGAGTTACCGTAGAGTATAGTCCGAGTCTCATCATAGCCTCGGTTTTTACTTTCGCCGTATATTGAATAGCCGTGGTCGATGATGGCAGGGAAATGCCGGTGATCTGCTTCAAAGAGTTCATGTTCAGGAGGCCCTCTTCAGTTGAAGAGTTTTTTGCGGCAGCTGATGTTCTGTTTACCGAGGCTTTCAACTCAGCGATTTCTTCTGAAGCCATATCC
Organism: Thermodesulfovibrionia bacterium; assembly: GCA_947259645.1. Lineage (GTDB taxonomy): Bacteria > Nitrospirota > Thermodesulfovibrionia > UBA6902 > UBA6902 > Glo-13. The sequence continues at coordinate 2,822 of CAMYND010000093.1, forward strand.
TGGAAGGGCCCCGCAACAGACTCCAGTGATGTTTTGATCATTTTGTCAAGATCTCCGGCAAATCTCGCAATCTCCGGATTAATAGTTTCTGTCATGAATGAGTCCAGCGCCTGCTTGAATTCCTGGAAAACCAGATACAGGGTATTTGAAAAGCCGGATACTTCCACCTTCTCCCGGTATTTTTCAACGGGAAGATTGTACTGGCTGACAAATGACGATGTCTGTTCCATAACGCTTCCGGAGTGGGCGTTAAAAAAACGGGTAATGTCTGACTTGAGTTTTTTTAGAATATCATTCTTCGCCCCTCCGAAGGTGCTGCTGACCAGTGTCTGAATCTGCTTCATCCTTTCCTGGCGGCTTTTCATTTTCTTGATAGTTGCTGCTACCCCGTCAACATCCTTTTCAAGGAGTTCCCTGTTCATGGTAACCCACCGGTCCAGCCCGGTTCCCATTACCGCCATTCGCTCCAGGTGGTTTTTCAGTAAAAGACCTGCCCGTTTTTTTGTGAGCTGATCATTCAGGGCGGATTTAAGTTTTTTTGTTTCACTGTTCGAGAGCGATGCAAAATCCTTTTCCGCTTTCCACTGTTTAAGACGCAGGCCGTCTTTTTTCGACAAGGTCACTGACTGGGCTCTGAAAAGGTTAAAGAGGCCGGACAGCATATATATTTCAGGTTCAGGCCTGAGAAGGGAGAGCTCATCCCTGAACTTCCCGGCAAGTTTATTCAGGTCTTCCAGGGAATCGTGCTCGTTAAAATCAATGTTCAGAACAAAGAGAATGTTGTCCAGTATCCCCATTTTCTTTATCATCGAGAGGAACCTGATGTCTGCTTCGCGAAGGCCTGTTCTGCTGCTGACAACATAAATAATAAAGTGGGTCCGGAGAAGGTAGTCCTGGATCATTGCCAGGTGCATGGGGTTGGGAGAATCACTCCCCTGGCAATCAGCAATCTCGATGGAACTGTCCAGGTTATCGTCCTTTATAACAAGTCCAACATCTTTCAGAAAAACCGCCATTGAGTCTTCACCCACATAATCCTGGTGCTCAGCAAAGCGGTCACCGCTGAATTCAGATGTTGCAGAGTCCGCTGAAATCATCTCACTGATATGTTCATACCCGGCTAAATAGAGGGAAAGCAGTACTGTACCGGAGTTTCTGGTTCCGTCAGTAATAAAAAGGTCCTCACTCAGTCCATCAAGGGCCCAGCGAAGGTGCTGCCGGTCCTTTTCACGCCTGATGTCAAAATGCTTGTCATCTCCCTGCGATTCCCAGGTCGGAAGCATCACAAGTGCCTGTTCAATGTCAGTATTGATCTCATCCCATGACTTAAAGTAGAGAACAGCTATATGATCATCTCCGGTGCGGACTCGGGTAACGATAGACGTGACAACCCCGGCGCCCCGTTTCAGGTAATCTCCCCGAAACAGTGAATTAACAAACGTGCTTTTGCCGGATTTTACGGTCCCGATCACCGCGACCCTGACAATATCCTCCGCAATCTGTTTGTGAATATCAGTGCAGGCCGTACGCCAGTTCTCAAATCTCACGTCCGCGGAATCAGCCTGGTCCACTACAGAAGACAACACAGAAGAGAGCGACTCATTGATGCTGAGCAGCTCTTTTTTTAAGCTGTTAAAGGTTTCCTTCACTGTCATAATGTTAAAAAATGTCCTTTCAGAACGAAATGTATAATATTATACTCGATCTGTTTTTACAATAATCGGGTTTTCAGCCGCTCTTAACATTATTCAATTTCAGTATAATAATAATTTATTGGCACGTCTCTCGCCTGTGTATCATACCCTGTCCTGCCGGTAGTCAGACCTGGCCGAGGTATCAGTACATGAGACAATTCGCCGGATTCCCCGATCACGTCAAATATGACATTTAATATAGATTCCATCAATTGTAGTCACAGGAACTATGGCCGGTCCTGTTCAGGCAAAAATTGCTGCCCGGGAAAATAGTTCCTTTATAAATTATTTATGAGAACGATTTTCATAGCATCTAACCTCCTGTATTTAAATGATTTATATTTCAGAAATCTAATTAATCAGTTAAATATGTCCTGGCATATCTATTGCAAACATGAGGGGTAATAGCATGAATTAATTGATTGGAGGATTAGATGAACCTTATACTGGCCATGGCAATTGCTGTCGGTGTTTCAGCCTTTTCATTCACTGTGTTCAGAGACTTAAGTCTGGGCGTACTCTTTAATCTTGATGCCTTTATTATCGTAGTGGGGGGCACGATGGTTGCCCTGTTTATAGGATTTCCCTTTAAAAGAATTAAAGAGACACTGGATGTTGTCATAAGTACATTCAAACCCCAGACAGAAAGGGACAGCGCGGTCAGGAACATTGTTGAACTGGCTGGCCAGTATGGGAAAGTGTCGATAAGAAGCATTGAGGAAAAAATAAACAATATTGACGATGATTTTCTCAGACGGGGCACAAATCTCCTGATAAACCGGAACAGCAATGACACGATCAGGCATATCCTGGAGCGGGAAATAATTTTGAAGGTGATCAATTACAACTTCAGTCAGAACCTGCTGAAGACCGCTGCCCGCCTTACACCTTCATTCGGACTTGCCGGAACAGTTATCAGCCTCATACGGATGTTCAACAATTTCCAATCCATTGAAGATATTGCTCCCTTAATGGCCGTTGCTCTCATGTCAACGCTCTACGGAGTCATTATATCGAACCTTTTCATCTTGCCGCTCTCTGCTAAAGTGAAAGAGCAGGCAATTATGTCCGAGTCAGTGATGAACCTGACTGTGGAAGGCATCATAGCGATAAATAATATGGTGCATCCGTTGAAAATCGAAGAATTGCTGGGTGGCTATGAAAAAGATGATCATGGTACTGCCGCGGAAGTGAAGCCTGCATTTGCGTTTGCAAAGGGCGGCGGAGCCTATTAATGACCGGCAGAAAATCATGGACATGAAAAATACAATAAAATACCAGGACGCTGCATCCGGGCTGGCCTCTTACAGAAGGCTTGCTGACAAATCAGGCTCCTTCGTTGACAGTGACAGTAACTGGATGATAACGCTCAGTGATGTTATGTCCCTGCTCCTCATTTTTTTCATCATGTTTTTTATCATGACAAAAAAGCAGGTTCAATCAGAAGAGCCCCCCCCGCCTTTGCAGGCTCAGGGTTCCGGAATCCTGCCCGGATTTGACAGGGTCCCTGACAAAATCAGGGATGAAATAAATATCGATATCAGAAGCCTGGACATGGGAGATCAGATATCTGTGCTTGCGACAAAAAGGGAGATCATGATCAGCATGAAGGAGAAAGTAGCCTTCAAACCGGGAGAAACCGATATCCTTGAAATTTCTGAACCTGTGCTCACAACAATAGCCGATATAATCCGGAAATATCCTGATTTCCGGGTGGAGATTGACGGCCATACCGATAACATTCCTATTATGACCACTGCCTATCCCTCAAACTGGGAGCTGTCCGTGGCACGGGCAACGAGCGTCCTCAAATATTTTATCCATAGTCATGGCATTGATCCATCCCGTTTCTCTGTACGGGGAAATGCTGACCAGAAACCCCTCGTTTCCAACAATACAAAGGAAAACAGGGCCCTCAACAGAAGGGTCGAGATACGGTTAAAACGTATTGAAGATATTTAGTTTTTCCATTCCTTGAGGTATACGAAAGCGTTCAGCCTGCAGACCTTCCCGATACAGGGACTCTTTGCTATAATAAACCGGAACTACTATGGTTAACCTTACTTTTTACTATAAAGAGGGCTGCTGGCTCTGCGATCACGCGGAAGAACTGCTCAAGGGTCTTCAGCAAAAGTTCGATATAAGAATCAACAAAGTCGCGATTGACTCTGATGATGAGCTCTATGAACTCTACAGATTTGACATACCGGTCTTTGAGTTTAAAGACGGGTCAGTTCTGAACGGGCGGATTAAAAAAAAGGATTTATTAGCAAAATTTGAGGAAAACAGGGAATAATAAACTGTCAGGATATACAAATCCTGAGTGCACTGTACGGTGATGGAGCATAAATAAGTGGCTGATGTTTTTTTTGTAAATGACAATGAAAGGTTTGGTAGATGATGAAAGCAGACAATGAACTCTGCGCCTGTATGCAGGGCCAGCATCATATATTCAATTACGTTGGTCCGGATCAACTGGATGAATTATCAAAATTTTTTAAGTGCCGGTTTGTCCCGGCGGGTGAAGACCTCTGGAAAGAGGGCGACCCCTGCGATTACGCGGCATTTATCGTGTCGGGCCGGGTGGAGGTAAAGAAACAGACCGAGTTTAAGGGCAGACATGTAATTGTCGGACTCTACAGCCGTGGCGCGGTTGTCGGTGCCTTGTGCATTCTTGATGGGACTCCCCGGTCAGTTACTGCCACAGCAATGGAGGATGTAACCATAGCCGCAATAAGCAGGGAGAATTTTGATATACTGATCAATACAAAACCTGAACTGGGCTCCAAACTGATGAAAGGCATGCTCCTGTCACTTTCAATTCGCCTGCGCAAGTCCTTTGAGCGCCTCGCAACATTTTTTTAATTTTTAATTGTAGTTATGGTTTGCGGATAACAACGAAGAGTTATACTCTGTACTGTCTGTAGATCTCTATTCTGGTCGGGCATTTACAGTAGTTTGAATACCCGAAATCGTCCATGTAATTACAGTGTTGTGTGCCTGGCTTAATAAAAATCATCTTATCATCCACACTATGCAATACTTTACAAAGAGACACCTCGTTGCCGGACAAACAGGCGAACTCTTTCTCGCACACTGTCTTGCTCATCGTTTCACTGTCTACTGTATAATTCATCAACCATGACCCCTGAGATTATTTCCGCTACTTCACTGTCTACTGTATAATTCATCAACCATGACCCCTGAGATTATTTCCGCTACCGCTGTGAGCACATACCTGTTTATTCATTTACTCTCTCCACCCATGAGCCCTGTATATGTATGAGAGCTTGAATTTTTTATTGTCTGATACGTAACATTTGAGCATCTCAGTCACGTAATATCGTGTAAATAAAGCAAGAGCTGTGCCGTCTGTGTAATAACTGAGCACCTTCTCTGAAAAACATTTAAAATTTATATCTTATGAGAAAGATAGATCATATGCTAAAATCCAAAAAGGGTGCAACAAAAGCTGCAGGAGAGAGGAGAAAAAAGAGCTATCTCATTAAATAATAACAATAATAATAGTGTATCGAAATAAAGAAAGAGAAAAAATTGATTCACCCCTTTAAATGAGTCAGGGTTATTCCTTTTTTGTTAGCCGCCTGTTTAATGCCTGACGGGTTATCCCCAGAAGAGAAGCAGCTATCCCCTGATTTCCCTTTGCCCGCTCCAGTGCCTTAGAAACCAGAGAGTCTATAACCTCCTTGATCGTGGGGAACCCTTTTGAAAGGTTTATCAAAGAGCCTGACTCGCCCCCGGCAGAAGAATATCCGGGTTGGATATGATCGCCCTTGTCCATGATGAACTGTTTGAAGTTATCAAGAGAGAGGACCCCGCCCTTGTGCCGTGCAACAGCATCAAAAACCATCGCCTTTAGTTCACGGATATTTCCCGGGAAATAGTACGTAGAAAGCAGGGTGCTCAGTTCATGAGGAGGCGTTGGTTTTTTCTTCTTCAGCGTATCCGCGGAAAGCTCAAGAAAGGCATCAAGGAGGAGCGGGATATCTTCAGTCCGCTCACGGAGTGGAGGAACCAGCACCTGCACGGCCGCGAGACGATAATAAAGGTCCTCCCGGAATTGTCCGGCTGATATTCTCTTATGAAGGTCCCTGTTTGTGCAGGCAACAATCCGCGCACCGCTCTTGTTGGGAA
>CAMYND010000094.1 GCA_947259645.1 Thermodesulfovibrionia bacterium
CGGCATGAACACTGAATTTAAAAAAACTCGGTCGTTTCGACCTCAGACAGTTTTTAAATTCTTTACGTGTTCATACCTCCATATCCCGGAAGCAATCAAGGGGGGTTAAAAAACAAATATAAAAAGAATTTTTATACATCTTGCGACTTTCCTTTGGGAAAGAGCGGTACTTCTCCCCATTAAGCGATTTCAGGTGATGAAGGAAGCTGGAGGGATTAGAATTGATTTCTGTTTGAGGTCGAAACGACCGAGTTAAATCAATTCCCCGCAGGCTGACTGAAGAACCGCCCGGAAATCTCTTTAGGGTGCCCTTCTTTGGTTCGTTTCTTAGGCAAGTAAGAAATGAACTCGTCGTTTGGGGCCGAAACCCCATTTATAATAAATAAATCAAAACAGCAAAAACAACAAATTACTTCTCAGCCCCCTCTTCAGGCTTAGACTCCTGCGGACTCTGTTGCCCTGTCTCTGCCTGTTCTGTGGGAGCCCCTTCTTGTGCTTTTTTCTCTTCGCCTTCTACCTTCTCATACTGAACACCATTTTTTTCCGTATCTGCTGAAGCCTGCTCTGCCTCTGAAGCGGAAATCTTGGCGTTCGCCTCTGCAGCCCACGGTGAATCCGGGAACTCCAGTATCACTTCCCGATACTTTTCGAGCGATGTTTCCGGGTCCCCTGCTGCTTCATAGTGGCGCGCTTCGTATACAAGGGCTGTATCTTTAAAAATTCCTTTTTCAATCCTGGCCAGTTTTTGCAGTGTGGAAAGGGCCATATCACTGTTGTTCATCCTGAGGTATGCTGAAGCAAGCTTCTGGTAAACAAGGGGCAGGATAGCTGTTTCTCCCTTGAACTTACTCTCAAACTGAATGTACTGCTTTGCGGCATTTTCATAATCACCGAGATTAAAGTAACTGTTTCCAAGATAAAAAAGCGCGCCCGGCGTGGCCTTTGTATCCACTGACTCCTGATACAGTTCCACCGCCTTTTTCCACTTGTCCTCCTCTGTCAGGGAATCATCAACCACTTCGCTGTAATAATAACTGGCTGCCTCGGCAGCAAGATAGCTGGCTTTTTTCTGTTGTGAGGATGAGTACAAGGAGATGATTATAAGCAAAGCAACTACAGCAACAATGGCTGATACACCAATTGCAACCTGTTTCTGACGTGACTTTAACGCCTCAATTGCCTGTAACGCCGAGCTCTTTACCTCAGCTTCTTTTACCGGTTTCCTTTTGACAGGTTTCTTCTTTATAACTTTAGGCATCTAACTCCTCCTGATTATTATCTGCAAACTTTTGAGAATTCATGAAAACCGTTTCTATGCTTTCTTCCGGAATCCCGGCGGCGCGAAGGATTACCGCTGCCCGCTCCCGTGATATCAGGTCTTCAGGCCCATGACAGTCAGTGTTTATCACCATTGCCGCACCCGTTGCCATTGCAACTTTCGCGACATGTCCATTGGTCAGACTGTGCCCCTTTCGCGCGGTAATTTCCAGGGCAACACCCTTTTTCTGTGCAAGGGCTGCATCCTCAATACTGATAAGGCCCGGATGAGAAAGAATATCCGCCTGCGCCTCGATCCCGGCCCTGTTCGTTCCCGCGATGACAGGCTCCGCGATAGTCTCTCCATGAACAATCACGATCCGTGCCCCGAGTTTCCTGGCTTTCGCAACATGTTCGGCTATCATCGTTAACGGCAGGTGTGTAAGTTCAGCGCCGGGAATCACCTGAACTGGTGAGTGTTCTGAAAGGGCCTTTGCGGCTTCAACTATGCGCGGAATTATAAAATCAATATTAGACATATCCATATGATCGGTCAGCGCGATCGCCCTGTATCCGGCGTGGGCTGCCCGCTGAACGAGTTCCGCAGGAAGGAGCACTCCGTCACTGAAAAGAGTATGGGTATGCAAATCAATCATAGCATTGTAACATACAGAAATTTCTGCAAAAATGTCAAAGACAGACAGAACATTCTGCATATTTTGACATGACTTTTTGTATGACGTATTATATGTGATTATGAAAAAAATCAGGCTTACAGAGAAGGTAAAAGCGGGCGGTTGAGCTGCCAAACTGGGTCCGGCGGACCTTACAGATATACTGTCTGATATTTACAAGTGCAAGAACCGGGGGGTTGTTGTCGGCCCCGGAGATGACGCCGGGGTCTTTCGATATAAGAATAACCTCATGGTCGAGACGGTCGATATCATTACCCCTATCGTTGATGATCCCGCCACCTTCGGTGCTGTCTGTGCAGCCAATTCTGTGAGTGATGTCTTTGCGATGGGCGGAAAACCCCTGAGCGCACTTGCTATTCTGGGATATGCAACCTGCGATTACGACGCTCCTGTCATCAAAAGACTCTTGAAGGGCGCTGTTGACAAGCTTCATGAAGCAGGTGCCTGTTTGATAGGAGGCCACACTATTGAAGATAATGAGTTCAAGTTCGGCTTTTCTGTTTCAGGAGTCGTTGATAAGAACAACATACTGACAGTGGCTGGAGCAAAGGCGGGCGATATGCTTATTCTCACAAAGAAGCTGGGAACAGGCATTCTCACTTCCGCGGTAAAGAAAGGAACGGTCAGGCAAACCTATTTAAAAGAGGTCATTGACTCAATGCTGACACTGAATAATACGGGATCAAGAGCAGCTGTTGCTGCCGGAGCTCGGGCAGCAACTGACGTAACAGGGTTTGGTCTGCTCGGCCACGCACTGAATATAGCGAAAAACTCAGGGGTGACACTGAGAGTCCGCAATGAAAGCGTGCCGCTGATGAAAAAGGTTAAAGAGCTGAGTGCAGCAGGGGCAGTTCCAAAAGGAGCACGTAATAACCTGAGTTTTTGCAGTAAAAAAACGACCTTTGCCAGAAGCCTCTCAAATGGTGACAAACTGACGCTCTGCGATCCCCAGACATCGGGTGGCTTATTGATATGCCTTCATCCTAATAAGTTAAAAAAGTTCGACCGGGTCATGAAAAAAGGCAAGGCACCTTACTGGATTATCGGTGAAGTCGCACAGGGACGGGGGAAGATTTCTGTTCTCTAGCAGGATACACCTGTTTCCTAAGAAACAGGGCGCAATAAATATTCATTTCAATTAAAGGAGGATGGGATGAAGCTCCCCATGAAATTAGCTTTCGTATTGATTACATTAGCTCTTGCAGGAGGCTGTGTTTCATCAAAAAAATATGATGAGAGTCTCGCCAGAGCTAACTATCTGTCATCTGAAAATTCCGCTCTTGACAGCAGGATCAGCGAAATTGAAGGTGAGTTGAGCACCGAGAACTCCCTGCGGTCCGCATATGAGAAGGCTGTTGCCCGCCTCGAGGATGAAAAATCCGCACTCCTTCGCTCAAATGATACCCTGACAATGGCCAATGATGAACTCATGCGTTCTATCGGGGAACTCTCCCAGCAGAGAACAACGGCATTTGACGAGAAAAGTCGCGCCATTGAGAAACTGGCACAGGAAAAGGCTCTTGCCGCAAAAGAAAAACAGCGGGTCATTGCAGAGTTGAAAGGCACTTACGACGACCTGGTCTCTGAACTGAATGAAGAGATAAAACAGGGGCAAATAGCGGTTACCCAGTTGAAAAACAAACTTACCCTCAGCCTTGTTGAAAAAATACTGTTTGATTCCGGCCGTGCCGATATCAAGAAAAACGGAAAAGCAGTACTTGACAGGGTCGCGGAAATTCTCAGCAAAGTCAAAGACAGGCAGATACGGATTGAGGGGCATACTGACAATGTCCCGATCGGGTCGGTGCTTGCCATGAAATTTCCGACAAACTGGGAGCTCTCTACAGCCCGCTCTACAACTGTAGTCAGGTACCTCCAGGAGAAAGGTGTTGATCCATCATTACTGAGTGCCGCAGGCTACTCAGAATACAGGCCAATAGAATTTAATGATACAGATGAAGGAAGGGCGAAAAACAGAAGAATCGAGATCGTACTCATTCCTCTTGATGCACCGGTACTGACCGACTAAAAGTCTGAAAGCGCAATGTCATACCCCTATGCCGGCACCGTGATCCCTGAGAAGATGATACCTGAACTTCCAAAGGAGAAGGCCATTCATGAAAGATAAACAGGACAGAGAGGCAACACTAAAAATGATTGCCGATTACATGGAAAATGGTTTTCTCGACAATATCGTTGATATGTTCAGGCACGACAAGCGTTATTACGCCCTGATCGGTCAGCTTCTTGGAGACGAACGAAGCCGGGTGAGAATAGGGACTGTCGCCCTCGTTGAAACACTCCATTCAGATGATAATGAACATATCCCGGGAGCCATTCCCGGCATTGCTGAACTTCTGAGAGACGCAAATCCCACTATCAGGGGAGACGCCGCATATCTTCTTGGCATTATAAAACACAGGGACGCATTGCGGTTTTTAGAAGATGCTGCCTCTGATGAAAACGATCTGGTAAGGGAAACTATTCAGGAGTCTATTGAGGAAATAAACAGCGGGGGTTGATCAGGCAAGCAGCTCCGCAGGAGCCTCTTCTTCCATCTCCTCTGGAGCCCCGGCATTTTCCTGCCGTGGCTTGAGGGCCCATATCTGTCCAAAGGAATCTTCCTGGTATATCTTGACAAGCCCCAGTCTGACAGCCTCCAGAAGTGCAAGAAAGCTAACCACCAGCAAGAGCCTGGAATCTCCGTCCTTGAAAAGATCTTCAAATCTCACGCCCTGCTCGTTCTCTATACGCTCTACAATATAATTTATCCTGTCTGCAACGGTAAGGGTTTCCCGGGTGATTTCCAGCGCCTGCTCAGGGGCTTTTTCAAGAAGCTTTTTAAAGACTGATATCAAATCATAGGCATTCGCCTCAAAGAGCATCGGTTCAGGTTCAAACTCATAATCATCTTTATCCGGAAGACTTCTGCGAAATACATTCTTCCAGATATCCTCTCTCCTCCTCAGGTCTGAAGATGATTCCTTATAGGCCTGATATTCGAGGAGTCTCTGCACGAGTTCAGCCCTCGGGTCTTCTACAGGCTCTTCTTCTGCCTTTTCTTCCGGAGGCAGAAGCATTTTTGACTTGATATGAATCAGCGTTGCCGCCATTACGAGAAATTCACCTGCAATCTCAAGGTTCAGCTCTTTCAGCAGTTTAATATAATCCATGTACTGGCGGGTAATATGTACGATCGGTATGTCGTAGATATCAACCTTCTGGTCTTTTATTAAATGGAGGAGAAGATCGAGAGGCCCTTCAAAAACAGGGAGTTTAAAGTGGAAACTATTGAGTGAGTCCAGGTTCCCGGAAAAATTCCCGGGCTTTTGAGATAATGACTCGTCCTGAACCTGCGGTTCTACCTGTTCGAGCGGTGTATCAACTACATCTGGCATTAGTGAATTGTATATCAAGGTGCTCCCTTATTGCAAGTAAAAATATATGGTATTTGAAAAAATTTTGCATTCTGTTTTTTCTTAATATTATGTTAACCACGGAGACACAGAGGCACAGAGATAAGAAAATAAAAAGAAAGAAATAAATGATTTTTTTCTCCGTGCCTCCGTGTCTCTGTGGTTAATAAATCTGTCATGATTCCATTCAGTCTGAAAGCTCAAAAACCATAAGATCTTCAGCAAGCACCACGTTGCCGTCAAAAACTTCCCTGCTTTCCTGAACAATCTTCTCTCCCGGAGTGCCGGACGGATAGAGGTGCGACAAAACCAGTTTTTTTACTGCTGCATTTCGAGCAATAAGGCCGCATTCCCGGGCAGAGAGATGTCCTCCTGCTTTCATTGCCTCAGGAAATGAACAGTCAGCGATAAGAATATCAGCATCCCGGGCAAACGCTTCTATAGCCTCATAATAATCTGTATCACCCGTGTAGACAACTGACTTTCCCCTGGATTCAAATCTGAAGGCAATACTGTCTTGAGAGTGAACTGTTTTGCAGCTCACAATATGGAAAGGACCAAATTTCAGTTCTCCCTGAATTGCCAGCCATTGAACCGGAAAATTCAGGTATTTTCCGAGATCAGCAGAAAGAATTTTTTGGTAATGTCTGATAAATTCCCCGGAACCGATAATATGCAGCTCTTTTTCTCTCGTATAATTGGGAGTTGCCAGGAGGGCCTGAATTAAGGGCATGAGATCAGCACAGTGGTCAGGATGCTTGTGCGTGATACAGACCGCGTCAATGTCTCTGTAGCTTTTGCCTGACCGCTCAAGCTGTAGCAGCGTGCCGCTGCCGCAGTCAATAAGTATCTGCATACCATCCGCTTCCAGGTGGTAGCCCGGAGCGTTTCTTGTTAATGAAGGGACACAGGTGCCGCTTCCCAGAACAGTCAGTTTCATAATTAATCAATGAGAAAAAAGAAAGTAGGGCCGTAGCATGCTATGCCCCTACGGCATTATTTTTTCACAGGACGCCCGCACAAGCTGTCTCATCCAGTCATAGAGGACCGCCTTGCCCTGAGTAAAGTCCTTCACAGGCTTCAGCTCTTTCAGGGTTGTTATATCATCTCCGGTGTATATCCCTATGAATGCCTGAAGTACCCTGTTGTTCAGCAATGAATAGAGACAGTAGGTTACTTCCGGCAGCAAAGGGTTGATACGGATTAAGACAAAGCCCAGATCAGGGGTTCTGTCAGCTTTCCCGTCTATGGCTGCAGGAGGATTGATAATCTGATGAATGCCGAATTCAAAGGCTTCATTAAATGCATCAACTTCCCGCGGCAGCTCCTGGAGAAAATTCAGCAGCCCGCTCTGCTCCTCCCATGTAATGGTTTCCCCATCTTTTTTTCTTTTCTTAATGGTTTTCATCATATTCCCTCGCTTAAAAGTATCTTGACTCTCTTTCAATTATACATCAATTACCGCTTTAGCACCCTGCTGTTTCATGTATAATAATGCGAATATTCATTTTGTTTTTATTCTATAAATAACCGGAGGATGCGATGCTTCTTGAAAATGCAACAATGAAAGAGTTTAAACAGCACCTGAAAAAAACAAAGACCATAATTATCCCCTTTGGCACGGTAGAAGAGCACGGCAACCATCTCCCCCTGAATACAGACACCCTGATAATCTATGAGGTACTGAAGCGCGTAATCAAAAAAAGAAAGGTCTTTCTGGCGCCCCCGGTCTACTATGGTGTCTGCACCTCAACGAATCAGCATCCGGGGACCATAAGCATAACCCCTGAAACCCTGAGAAGGCTTATCAGGGACCTGGTAAAAGATGCCTATGACAAAGGCCTGAGAACTTTTTTTCTTATTTCAGGTCATGGAGGAGGGCTCCACTCCGCTGCAATGAAGGAAGCAGCGGAAAACCTCGTGGCAGACCTCAAAGGAATCAGGATAGCACCCCTCTGTCCCTATGACATGATTTACAAAGAGCTCTCTGAAATCGCTGATACCCCGAATGACTCACATGCAGGAGAAATTGAGACATCACTGGTATTGGCCCTCGCACCGGAGCTGGTCAAGGGCCGCTCAAAAGAAGATTACCCGAAACTGCCAAAGCCCTTTGTTGTTAAAGATAAAGCCGCTCAAAAGAAGATTACCCGAAACTGCCAAAGCCCTTTGTTGTTAAAGATAAAGTAAAATACTGGCGCAGCGGTGTCTGGGGAAATCCTGAAAAAGCAAGCAGGGAAAAGGGGGGAAAAGCGCTGACATTAATGGTAAACACGATCGTCGATCTTCTCGACCAGACCAGGAACTGAGCAGCTCACTTGATTGTTAAACTAATTTACAGCTATACTAAAGGTTCAGCCGAGCACATCTATGAAAAAAAAACACCTTAACCTTCTCATTGGCCTTTTATTAGTCATTGTATTTACCTACATTTCCTTCAAAAACGTCTCACTTGAAGATCTGGGGAAAGCCCTCAAGTCTGTCCAGTATATCTATTTGCTTCCAGCCGTTGGATTTGTTGCCCTCACATTCCTTTTCAGGGCAATGAGATGGCATTATCTGGTGCGGTCTGTAAAGGAAGTCAAGACAGCACACCTTTTTTCACCCCTGATGATCGGCTTCATGGGAAATGTACTTCCCGCCAGGGCCGGAGAGTTTATCAGGGCATATCTTCTGGGAAAACAGGAAAATATCAGTTTCAGC
>CAMYND010000095.1 GCA_947259645.1 Thermodesulfovibrionia bacterium
GAGACTGACGTCACCGCTTAATTTGATGCCGTTCATGGATGTTTCAGCTGTCAGTGCATAGATGTCAGCATCGTCGGCAGAACCGCCAGCAACGCCGCCGAGTTCACGAGACTTAATGATTGCGAATGCGATCTCAGTGCCGTCCATGGGCTGGGCATAGAGTATGATTGCGTCATCGCCGAACTCGCCGTGGTTGTAGTACATACCGTTTCCGAGTCTGATCGGCATGTGACCGACTTTAAAACCTGTGAGCATCCCGAGGTCAGTGCCCTGGTGATTAATGTATGCCTGGCGGAGCCCAATGTCAGCAGGCTTACAGTTACCGATCCATGTAGCTGTTCCCTTAGCATCTGAGCAGCCGCCCCATCCATAGCTGTCAGAGCTAGCATCACCGAAGTTTCCGCTCTGGAGTTCAATGACACCCATTGTGTTCGGGGATACTGTGGCTTTCATCATAAGGTTTACCCGTGCGTCATAGGATGCCTTTTCATCATCGCCAATACCGAGTTGATCATCTCTGTCCCTGAAGTCAGAGTTGTTGTCCGCGATCTCGCCTCTGGCCCTGATATGGCCGCTGAACTCAAGCTGTGCCTTTTTGGATTTTACGATCTGTGGTGTGTACTCAAACATGTCTTTTACGCCGTGCAGTGCGAATGCTGATACTGTGAAAGCGAGCAGCGCGACTACACTGAGCAGTACAATAAAAATCTTCTTCATTCAATTCCTCCTTGTTAGGTTATGGTTTGTTATTTGCTGATTTATACTGAAAAATCCCATCCCGATATCCCGGAATGAAGGACACTAATTTTTCACTCTGCTGTTCACCTCCTTTAATTATTATTTTTTCCATATTTCTGTAATGCATATTATTGCCTAAATACCATAAATAGAAATTTATACCACGCATTGTCTCATTTGTCAAGATATTTAATATATTTTCTCATTCTATTCGCTGATAGCAACACCGAGTGCTATTTCGACGATATATAGATAGCAAATAGCGGGCCAGAGGGTTATTTTGATCTCGTTATTTATTGGGGGCCCAAAATAACATTTAAAAACAACAGCATGGATGGCTAATTGAAATAATTAACACTGAGAGAACCAGTTGTAGTTAAACAGCATCTCTACAATTATGTGTTGTTGATACAATGTGATGATGTAAAAAAAACACTGTAATTATTTAAATGATTGTGTTTATGCGGTTGTAAGGAAAGTTACAGGGGTGTAAAATATTTTATAATATATGGGGTTTCGACCCCAAACGACGAGTTCATTCTTTTTTACGCCAAAAAGAACGAACCAAGAAAAGGCGCCCAGAGAGATTGCTTAATTTCCGTGATATTCCGGTCTGAACACTGAATTTAAAAAAACTCGGTCGAATCGACCTCAGACAGTTTTTAAATTCTTAACGTGTTCAAACCTCCATATCCCGGAAGCAATCAAGTGGGGTGTTAAAGACAAAGATAAAAAGCAAAACAACTTACTGCGACTCTCCTTTCCAAGGAGAGAGCAGAACTTCCCCTTTAAGCGATTTCAGGTGATGAAGGAAGCTGGAGGGGTTAGAATTGATTTCTGTCTGAGCGGAGCGAGTTAAATCAATTCCCCGGAGGCTGACTGAAGAACCGCCCGGAAATCTCTTTAGGGTGCCCTTCTTTGGTTCGTTTCTTAGGCAAGTAAGAAATGAACCCGTCGTTTGGGGCCGGAACCCCATACATAATTAATCCCTTTTCTCCACATATAAAAAAATAACTTCATATATTCACATAAAACAAACTTTTCCATCCATGGAACCGTCAAAAACCCGGCAATTAATTACCGAAACTATGTAGTCAGTTACATAGTCAATTCACTGATATCCCTCTAACTATCTGAATTCAAGCATTTCCCATTCCTCGCATAGAAGTTGCAATGAATCAGGAAGAATGAAAATGAAAACCAGCATAAAAAAGAACAGCGGCTACTCTCTCGTTGAACTGGTAGTCGTGCTTGCCATTGCGGGTATTCTTGCCGCCATCGGAGTACCGCAATACTCACTCTTTGTGGCTAAAAACAATGTAAAAAAAGCAGGCACCGATTTATTGCAGAATATGCGTCTGGCACGAACCATGGCGATAAAAGAGAACAGGGCCTATCTCGTTACCTTTAATGAAGTGGGAAGCAATAACTATAGGGTTGGCTTCGACGGAGACAACAATAATTCCCTCTCTGATGCGGTAGACGGGTACGAAAGCGGACCGATTCGTCAGACAAACCTGGCAACTGTTTATGGAGACAATATCGTTCTCGGTTCTTCCAATTTTACTACAACAGTTCCCAAAGGCCCTGAAGGCACTGACATCGAAAATGCCTCCTTATTCCGATTTTTCCCGGACGGCTCTGTTTCTTTTCCTTCTAATGCTGGAACAGTATACCTTCAGCATAGCGGTAAATATAGAGGGTATACCTATTGTGTCGAGATCGCAGATGCTTCGGGAACTGTAAACCTTCATATGTGGCAGGGAGACGCAGATCACCCAACGATAACGCTCTGGACAGAGGTACGGTGATAATCATGAGGGAAAATCATAATGACAAGAACAGGGATCATCAAGAAAATACTACAGATAGTCTCTCATCAAGCGCTTTCACCCTGATCGAAGTAATGATAGCTCTTGTTGTATTACTGCTCGGTGTGCTTGGAGTAATGGGCATGCAGTATTACGCGGTTGCAGGCAACACATCAAGCCGTGAAATGAGAATCGCAACAAGCCTTACACAGGAGAAAATCGAGGAACTGGAGCTTGTATCCTATACAATTCTTGACAACGGGGATGACACTCCCGCACTTATGAGTGAGAAGAGTATCTACGCGGGACAGACCTATGTCAGGAGGTGGTGGGTTTTCCCAGACTGTGTTGCCCTTGATCTTCCTGATGATGATAATCCCTGCAATGCTGCTCTCGCAGCAACATGCTCGCAGGACCCTGACGGAGCAGCTACAGTTGCAACCTCTGCAATCCGGGCCAGGACGTGCTGGTTCGATAAAAACAACAACTGGCGTTCAGTATCAATGGATTCATTGAGGTGGAATGAAAATGTTAGTCCTTAATAACAAAGGCTTCACTTTAACAGAAGTTATGATTTCTATTGTCATCGGTTTAGTCCTGGTTTCGAGTGTCGCGGCTACGTATGTGACACAAAACCGTTCGAATGACGTTCAGCAAAGCGTCTCAGAGGTCAATAATCAGTCTAAAGTTGCACATGACATCATAGCAAATGACATAAAAAGTGCGGGATTTGGGATTCCTGAAGACATGAACGTAGTGCCAATTAACGGATATACTAATAAACTAACCCCGGTTGACAGCACCACGCTGCCCGATGCATTGACTATTGTTGGCGGATTCAGGCGGATAGGGACAGTCTGGCCAACCGGTGTAGTTCCGGGGTCTCCCTGTCCTGCATCTCTGGCTATGGGATCTGCCTCCATGGATATTATATTTCTGGGTCTGGATTCTACCGCTATTCCAGATACGATAAACAAAAATTTTCTTACTATCGACGGCATTCAGTTTTTAACTGTGCAAACGATCACTGGCAAAAGCATAACCTTTGATCCTCCCCTGCCCCGGGCAATTCCGCTTGTCGATATTGATGGAAACGGGACATGCGATACCGGAAGATCCATTTATCTGGTAGAAAATGTGACATACTGCGTTGACTCTGAATCCATACTGCACAGGATCCGCAGGAAGGACACTACCCTTTCATGTTATGCCAGTTCCAATTCAGACGACCAGATCATAGCCCAGAATATAGAAGACCTTCAGTTTGCCTATGCCGTAGACCTCAATAGTGATGGTCTTCCCGACGACACTGACGGCGATGGAGAAGTAAATTATTTTGACGGGAACGCTGTTGCGAACTTCGACACGATTAAGGCGGTCAGGATTAATATCCTTGCCAGAGGTGACAGAGAAGACGCAGCCTTTCATTTAAAAGGAACTCTGCCTGCAGCAATAGAAAACCATACACACACACAGACGCCTGATGATTTCAGGCGCAGGTGGTGGAGATCAGTTAAAAAGGTGAGGAATGACTAAGGGAATGCGCAGGATGAAAAATGATGATGGCGGTTACATACTTATTACCATACTTCTTTTGCTGCTCGTACTCACCGTAGTTGGAATGTCAGCGATCGGGACAAGCACGATCGAGAATATTCTTTCCGGTAACACCCGGCTCAGGGATAAAAACCTTGCGCGGGCAGAGGCAGGAACCGGGATTAGCGGTCCCGTCATTGAACGCGCAGCCAGAGTACAGGACCTGTCCGGATTCACCAACCTTATCAATCCGATCTTTCCTGAATCCAACGACAACTTCCTTCCCACCGAGTTAAGAACAAGCGCTTTTGATCCGGACACGCAGGATATCCAGTTTAGTTTAGACGGACAGACCGTGTCAGTGGATATTGACAAAATGTATGTCAAATACATGGGCGGAAGCGCTATCGAGTTCGCCTCAGGTTATGAAGGCATAGGGAAAAGCGGTGGTTCGGGATTTTATACATACTACCGGATTAATGCCACCGGTTCTGACCTTGCAAGCTCAAGTGCTCAGGTTGGCCAGATATACCGCTATGTACCCAAGTAATGGAGGAGATAAGATGCAGCAATTAAGTAGATACTCGGTTAATGACCAGCCCCCGGGAGGTGTTTCATGAGAAGCATACACAAATATTTTGTCATTATAGCCTTTGCGCTGCTTCCCTGGGTCATGCCATCACATGCCGGCAGCCAGGTCATGGCTGATTATACTGCCTACCCCCCCTTTATTACCGGAGGGGCAACTCCCAATCTCCTGCTCATGTTTGATAATTCCGCCAGTATGCTTGATATGAACTACGTGGACAATGGGAGTCTCCCTGCGCGACAGTCATCATACTGCTATGATAATACATATATCAGCACAACTACGTATACAGGATATTTTGAAAATAATACAATTTATACCTATGATGATACAAATCAGCGTTTTATTGAACTATCAGCCTTACCATCTTCGTGCTCACATAAAATATCGGGTGAACTCTGCATAGACATTGTGTCAGGTACTCCCAACACTGTTAATACTTTTGCGGTAAAGGGCAATTACCTGAACTGGCTTACCGCATCAAAACTGGATGTACAGAAGCAGATACTCACCGGCGGGAAATATGATGCAACCACAAATGAATATATTGCCGAGTCACGGGGATGTGTTGGGAGAAGCTTTGTCAAGGAGGCCCTCCAGTCAGATTATGTTGAGGGCGGCACCAACACTTCTCTCGGTATTACCCTTGCCGTTTCTGGGCCTCCAAACGAGGAAAACCCGTCAGGCCTGTCACGGGGAGGGCAGACCTCTATTGAAATTTTCCTGGGAGACTATAACGAAGACTTATGTCAAACCGCGGCCCAGACAATCATTGATGCTAATAACCCGTCAGCAATCAGGAAGGCTGTTGAGGACTGCCTGTCCTATGATCCTCATGGCACCGGCACCCAGTATTGCCTCCTCGACGCGGCGCAATCATGTTCAGTAGATTCAGATTGTGATACAGTCGGGGATCTTGGGGACTGCTCAACGGGTAAGAAGAGTGATCGCGTCTGCTTGGCTCCTACAAGTATGTCTGGACAGTCATGTGTAAATGATTCAGACTGTAATACCGTCGCAAGCAGTGTCGGTCCCTGCGTTGGAGGAAGTACACACTCTGCTGCAGTAACCACCAAAATTGTATTCAATCAGTCCATGCAGGAATGCTGGCAGATATGGAGCGGCAAGAAAACAGTGATAGGGAATGATGCCTGGAGCGGGGAAGCCCCGAAGTGCGCTGATGTGTATGGAGGCTATCAGACATGCACCGGTGGAGATAATGCCGGTAACAGCTGTACATCGGACGCGCAGTGTCCAGGAGGCGGTACCTGCGACGGCGGTCCATCAGCAATCAGTGCAGGCAATCCTGCCCTTATGTGCAGCTCATCATATACCGGGTACTGTGCCACGACTACCGATGACTGGGCAACAACAACCTGGTCAGCCCAGGAATACACGAGTGAACAGGAATGTTTCCTCTCAAAATACCTTGAGTATTGTAATAGTATTATAGTCTCAGATGTAACAGACCCTTCAGATGCACCGGATGATCCTGCAGAAACAGCAGGCGTGCCTGCAATAATTGCAGACATCGGCGTAGAAGCCCAGCTCGGAGATTCGATTTTAACGGCAACTGTTAAAAGATACGATACGACAGCTCCGACAGGGCTGATTAATGATTACAATGAAAAAATACGCTTTGGAGCGATGCAATTTAATTTCGAAGGTTCTTCCTCTGAATGTAATCTCAGCTCCAGCGACAGTCTGAAATGTCCAAAGGTCTGCAGCTATTCAACAAAGCTGAGCTGCAGTACCGACGTTGACTGCCCCGATACGGAGACATGCGAACCTGTCAGTTCCTTTTTGGACGGCGGGGAGCTGATTCACTTTATCGGTGAAGGGACCTGTTCTGTTACTACAAGCGAGATATGCCTCAGGGATGATCAGTGCCCGACAGATGAAACCTGTGTGCCCGATGTTGGTGACCACAGCACAGGCCTTATCAAGGCCATTGATGAGATAACAGCCAATGCCTGGACTCCTTTTGCGGAATCCTATTACAATGCCATCTCATATTTTGTAAAAGACGCAACGGCTGACAACCCGAACCTCGACCCAGCAGATTTCAGCGCAAGCACTGACGCGATACAACTACCACTGAACATCAATGATCTTGAAGATGACGATGATGATAACAACTATCCCGAGCCAGGTGGCAGCAGGAACCCGATCGAGTACAGATGCCAGTCAAACAATATCCTGCTCATTTCGGATGGATCGCCAACAGCAGATCTCAATGCTACCATAACTACAAAAATTAAAGACGCGAGCAACTACTTCAATGATGTCGACGGGACAGATCCTGCCTCGTGCGGCAACTTCTCAGGAAGCTCCTACCTCGATGATTTAAGTTATTTCAGCAATAACAGAAATATCTTTAATCCTGCGGAAAAAATAACCAAAGAAAGTGAAGTGGCCCAGAATATTAATACATACGTTGTATATACGGGAACAGAAACCAGCACAGAAACCGGGGAATGCGCGCCGCTCACATTAATGACAAATACAGCAATAAATGGCGGAACAGAAATATATACCCCTGAACCTAATGATTCAACAGCTCTGTCTGAATCCATTAAAAACGCGTTTCAGCAGGTGGCGAGCGATACAGCGTCAGGTACTGCTGTCAGCGTTCTGGCAACTACCGGCGCTGGTGAGGGTGCTGTTTTTCAGGCATTCTTTTTTCCGGAAAAAGAGGAAGATAATCAGGAGGACCGGAAATGGCTGGGTTCTCTTCATTCCCTCTTTGTGGACAAATACGGGAACCTGCGTGAAGACACGGATCTCGATGATATCCTTGATCTGAAAAAATATTATTGAAATGGCCTATACAGCCAGTGATGGAACAGTTATCAATACATATCTTGACTCTACGGGCGACGGGATAAAAGATTCATCGACGCCAACAGGTACAACAGATTTAGAAAACGTCAAGGCGATCTGGAAAGCCGGAAGATCCCTCTGGGAGACAGCGGCTGCGGATAGAACGATTTTCACGACTGTAAATGGCTCCGACCGCACAAATTTTGTCTCGACAGCAGCTGAACTGGCTCTGATCGAGCCGCACCTCAGGGCTGCAGACAGCACTGAGGCCGCAAATATCATAAACTGGATACGGGGCGATGACCTCGCCGCTATAACTGATGCCGGACATCCTACGGGGTACAGGGAGCGGTCCATAACAATTGACACAGTTGACAATACACCCAGAGTCTGGAAACTGGGGGATATTGTCTATTCAACACCAACCGTTGTCGGTAAACCATTGGAAAACTACGACCTGCTGTACAATGATAGTTCATACAGCTCTTTCTACAAAACCTATAGAAATAGATTGAGGATCGTTTACGCAGGGGCCAACGACGGCATGCTCCACGCATTTAATGCAGGATGCTATGATGAAAAAGCCATGCAGTATCATGAAGATGTTGATGCCTCGGGAAACTGCGTCGCATATGATGATACTGACCCTGCTACCCCGGCATTAGGACAGGAATTGTGGGCATTTGTCCCCAGAGGCCTCCTGCCTCACCTGAAATGGAACACCATGAGAGACTATACTCATGTCTATCATGTCGATGGAAAACCCAAAATAACCGACGTAGATATATTTGACAGTGGTTGGGGAACCATCCTTATCGGCTCATACCGGTACGGAGGCAAAGACATAAGCTGGAGCCATAGTGGTACACCGTACAGCGCCTCCCCGGAGTACTTTGCCATTGATATTACAAATCCAAAAAGTCCGAGACTTCTCTGGACATTTTCCGATCCTGGTTTGGGACTCAGCATGGCGTATCCTTCTGTTGCAAAGGTCAATGGAGAATGGTTTGTGATAATCGGTTCAGGCCCGACAAATTATGATACAAGCTCAAATCTGACAGCCTATCAGGCTGGAAACATTTATGCTTTAAAAATCTCAGGAGGAGGAGCAGACGGGGTAATTTCTACGTGGACAGCAAATTCCAATTTCTGGAAGATTCCCACTGGTGAGGGAAACTCTTTTATCTCTGACGGAATTACCGTTGACGTTGATATTGATTACGATGTTGATGTTATGTATCTCGGTGAGAATACTAAAGATACTGGCACCTGGAACGTTCTCATGCGAAGAATCACTACCGATAAGGGGACCCAAAGTAATCCTGCAAGCTGGACATTGTCGACTGTCGGAGATGTCAATGACATAGCAGGCCCATTAGACAGTGCAAAGAAAATCACCTCAGCTCCCTCTGCCGCAATGAACAACAGGGGAGATCTCTACCTCTATTTCGGGACTGGACAATTCTACGGCACTGATGACAGGAACATTACAGAATCGGGCGGTTTCTACGCGATTAAGGATGCCTGCTGGGACGGTTCCTGTACAACGCCATATACTGACCTGCTGAATGTATCAGATGCATCAGTAAACATTGACGGTTCAGTTACCGGAGTAACCGGAACCTGTGGAGGATTGAAAAATAACTGGTCCAACCTCCTCTCCAGTTCCTATGCCTGCGACGGCTGGGCAATGTATTTTAAGAGCCTCGGAGAAAGCACTGACTTCAACAATGTAACACTGAAGCACGATGGTGAAAGGGTGTTGGGAAAACCTCTCATCCTGGGAGGATTGGCAACATTCTCTACGTATGTTCCCGGAATGGAAGTATGTACAGCCCTTGGAGAGAGTAATGTATACTCTGTCTATTATGAAACAGGAACTGCTTATAAAAGATATCTCTTTGAAGAGCAGAAGGACCAGACCACGCCATCTGATGAGGTAGCGAGAACGCAAAATCTCGGTATAGGAATGCCCTCTTCTCCAAGCGTACAGATTACTGATGAGGGGAAAGCAAAGTTATACTTCCAGCAGTCAACAGGTTCGATTCTGACAATAGAGAACGAGACCGCCTCCCCCTTAAAGAGCGGGATCGAGGGCTGGAAGAGTGAAGAAATTCCATAATGTATATGAGGTATTTGCTAATTATTTCCATTGCCCTGTTTTTCTCTTCCTGCAGCGGTCCGCCGAATGAACGGTCCGCTGTTGGTAACGAACGTGCTGGCATTGGAAGCATTCCCGTTGATAAGAATGCTGTTGTCTCCATAGGGCCTCACGATGCCACTGCCTCCTCGGTATTAATTCTTAAAACCGCTGAACGTTCTCTGAATATCTCTGATATTAAATGGATTGTGAACAATAATCCTGACACGACTTCTAACACCCTGCGGTTCAGCTCACCTGACCTGAGAAAGGGAGATGTTGTGTATGCACTGGTCTTCGGGGATGACAAAGAATATCGATCAAATGAAATCATTATAGGCAACTCTCCTCCTGTTATCAGAAAAGCGCAGCTTCTTCCTGCCATGCCCACAGTGTCATCGAGATTAACTGCGGATACCAACGCCGACGATACAGATGGAGATTATATAGCATTTGATTATAAGTGGACACATAATGAAAAACCTGCCGGCGATGAGTCGTATCTTGAGGATGATTTCAAGAGGGGAGATACGATCTCTGTAAAAATAACAGCATTGGATAAGGAAGGCCCGGGAAGCAATGTCACTCTCAACACAACTATTTTCAACTCCCTTCCTCAAGTCTCCGGCGGTTCACATCAGTTTGAAGGCACAACCTACACATACCGTATATCAGCCTCAGACCCCGATGGAGACACGCTGACATATAACCTTGAGCAGGGGCCTGAAGGAATGACAATAGACTCTGCGAGCGGAATCCTGTCCTGGCAGGCAGGGCCTGATGATCGGGGGACTTTTGATATTAAGGTTTCCATTAGTGACAATAATGGTGGGAAGGTTCTTGTGCCGATTACGACAGAGTTGAGTTTATTTAAGTAGTTATTTATTTAATGATGGGGCTCTGCCCCAAACCCCGGTTCATTCTTTTTTTCGCCAAAAAGAACGAACCAAGAAAAGGCGACCAACCCGGAATATCCCGGAAGCAATCAAGGAGGGTGTTAAAGACAAAGATTAAAAACCCTTCTGCGACTCTCCTTTCAGGAGAGAGCAGAACTTCCCCATTAAGCGATTTCAGGTGATGAGGGAGATCGGAAGGATTAGAGTTAATTACTGTCTGAGCGGAGCGAGTTTAATTAACTCCCTGGAGATCGACTGAAGAACCGCCCGGAAATCTCTTTAGGGTGCCCTTCTTTGGTTCGTTTCTTAGGCAAGTAAGAAATGAACTCGTCGTTTGGGGCCGAAACCCCATATACAATTCAAACAATATTTTTCACAACCCCTGCATTAAGAGAAACTGATAATAAAAGTATCACTCGTAATACGTAGCCGATGCTGTCTCATTCTCCCAGACCGTAATCGACGACATAGTGCAGTTCTTGCTCTCCACCTTTTTTTTCAGCGATTCAAAAATCCATTTCGCCATATTTTCAGAAGACGGATTAATCTCGGTGAACGGGAAAACATCATTTAAAAAGGAGTGGTCCAAAGATGATATAACTTCCCCGGTCAATTCCTTTAATTCATGAAAATCTATAACCATCCCTAAATCGTTCAGTTTATCAGACGATACGGTAATCTGGACCCTCCAGTTGTGCCCGTGAAGTGCTTCGCATTTACCTTTGTACCCTCTGAGCTGATGGGCAGCGGAAAACTGTGTTTCTATTTGCAAATCAAACATATATCCTCCTGAAAACTCGATCTTCGAATAGGTCTATCGAATTCTGAATTGAGTTATTGAATGTACTGGAATCCGGAATGTGCAGATACTGGTGTATCTCGCCTACTCATTGTCATCAAATTTAAAAATCAGTTCGCCTTCTTTCGTAAATCCGTACTCCCTGGCGACCCCTTCAATCATCTGCGGATTTTTCTTGATTGTTTCAAGCTCATTTGTTACGTCCTCTTTCTGGTTCTCAAACTGAAGGTTCTCTGCCAATATCATGTCCCGTGTTGACTTGAGATCAATATATTTTTTGAGGCTGCTTTCTCCTAACAACAGGTTGAGCGTCAGGTAGATCGAAAGCAGAGCTACAACGGTAAGGAAAACCATTTTCCTTCTCTTCCTGTCCTGCCTTACCTGTTTATGCCGGATATTTCTCATACTCTAATTATCACCTCATTAAGCTTCACTGACAACCACGTGATGCTACCTTAGATTATAAAATACTTTTCTTCCCCTGTAAATAGCTGCTTCGCCGAGTTCTTCTTCAATTCGTAGCAGTCTGTTATACTTCGCAACTCTGTCAGTTCTGGATATTGATCCTGTTTTTATCTGACCCGTGTTCATTGCAACCGCCAGGTCTGCAATCGTCGTGTCTTCAGTTTCACCGGACCTGTGGGACACAACCGCCGTGTACCCTGCCCTTTTGGCCATCTCAATAGCGTCGAGAGTTTCTGTCAAAGACCCGATCTGATTCAGCTTTATCAATATGGAGTTACCAATGCCTTTTTCAATACCCTTTGCGAATATCTCCGGATTCGTTACAAATATATCGTCACCGACGAGCTGTACCCTGTCACCAATCTTCTTTGTTTTTGCTTCCCATCCTGTCCAGTCATTCTCAGAAAGGCCGTCCTCAATTGAAATTACCGGATACTTTTTGATGAGCTTTGCGTAGAAGTCTATGAGATAACTGGAGGTTACATTCTTTCCCTCAAACTTATACCTGCCTTTACTGTACAGTTCTGAAGCGGCAACATCGAGGGCGAGAAACACATCTTTGCCTGGCTTGTAGCCGGCTTTTTTGATCGCCTCCATGATGATCACGATCGCCTCTTCATTTGACTTCAAACTGGGGGCAAAGCCTCCTTCGTCTCCCACTGCCGTGTTCAGCCCTTTAGCGTTCAGAAGCTTCTTTAAACTGTGAAATATTTCAGCGCCCATTCTCAGCGCTTCACTGAATCTGGATGCCCCGGCGGGCATGATCATAAACTCCTGGATATCAAGGTTATTATCAGCATGAGCGCCGCCATTTAATATATTCATCATAGGAACAGGCAGTTCTTTCGCGCTCACACCGCCGATATACCCGTACAGCGGAAGCTCTGATTCCATTGCAGCCGCTTTTGCAACAGCAAGAGAAACTCCCAGGATCGCGTTGGCGCCCAGTTTGCTTTTATTCTTCGTCCCGTCGAGCCTGATCATTTCATTATCTATATACACCTGTTCAGTCGCATCTATCCCTACCAGAAGCGGCGCAATTTTATCATTGATATTCTTAACAGCCTTTGAGACTCCCTTTCCGGCATATCGTTTTCCCTTGTCCCTTAACTCAAGGGCTTCCCGCTGCCCTGTTGAGGCCCCTGAAGGGACAGCCGCTCTTCCGTGGGCACCGATTTTGAAATAGCAATTTTTTCTCTTTTAAAGACGCTCTTATGAAAGATTTAAATACAGGATGAGGATCAAGGGGTCTTGATTTAAATTCAGGATGAAACTGGCACCCAAAAAACCATGGATGGTCTTCGATCTCAACGATTTCAACGAGCTGCTTATCAGGACTGGTCCCGCTGATTTTCAAACCATGTTTTACCAGCGTTTCTTTATAATCATTATTGAATTCATATCTGTGTCTGTGTCTTTCAAAAATCTCTTCCCTGCCATAGGTGCGATAAGCCTTTGAATCTTTCACTAGCACACAGGGATATGCTCCCAGCCTCATAGTGCCTCCCTTGTCAGAGCTGAGGTCACGCGTCTGCTTAACTTTGTTTCTGAAGTCATACCACTCTTCTATGAGATAAATAACAGGGTGTTTGGTGTCCCTGTCAAATTCCGAGCTGTTTGCACCTTCAAGCTTGCATACATTTCGCGCGTATTCAATTACCGCGCACTGCATTCCCAGGCATATACCGAGAAAGGGTATCTTCTTCTTTCTGGCATAGGTGACCGCCTCGATTTTTCCTTCAATGCCCCGTTCACCAAACCCGCCGGGGATAAGTATGCCGTCAATGTCTGCCAGATATCTCTCAGCGCCTGACTTTTCTATGTCCTCGGCATCAACCCACTCAATATGGACCTTAACGCTGTTTGCTATGCCTCCATGGATGAGGGCCTCCATAAGGCTCTTATAAGAATCCTTCAGGCCTACATATTTTCCTACCATGGCAATTGTTACGGTATCTTCAGGCTCTTTAACGTTCCTTACAACATTCGCCCACATCGAAAGGTCCGGAACTTTCGTCTTCAGCGCCAGTTTTGTAACGGCCAGTTCGTCCATCCCCTCATCATGCAGCAGGATGGGGACCTCATAAATCGTTTCCACATCCCTGCAGGCGATGACAGCATCAACGTCAAGGTTGCAGTGAAGGGCTATTTTCTTTTTAAAGGACTCTGAAAGGGGTCTGTCTGTCCGGCACACAAGGATATCAGGCTGAATACCGATAGCGCGCAATTCCCTGACACTATGCTGTGTTGGCTTGGATTTCAGCTCGCCCGACGTGGGTATATACGGTACAAGTGTAAGATGGACATAGATAACATTGTCCCTCCCGACGTCATACCTGAACTGTCGAATGGCCTCCAGAAACGGCAGGCTTTCAATATCACCGATCGTACCGCCTATTTCAACAATTACAATGTCAAAACCTTCTGAACAGCTTTTGATAGCGGTCTTTATTTCATCCGTTATATGAGGGATGACCTGAACAGTGTCTCCGAGATAATCACCTCTTCGTTCCTTGAGAAGCACATTATAGTAGATTTTGCCGGTTGTATAATTGTTATTTTTAGAGGCACGTGTTGATATAAACCGTTCGTAATGTCCGAGGTCCAGATCCGTCTCCGCGCCATCATCAGTTACAAATACTTCACCATGCTGAAACGGGCTCAGAGTTCCCGGGTCAACATTAATGTATGGATCCAGCTTCTGAATTGTTACCTTCAGCCCCCGTGCTTCCAGGAGCGCACCCATGGCAGCAGCAGCAATGCCCTTGCCAAGTGATGATAAAACTCCGCCTGTTACAAAGATATACTTAGCCATTCTTCCGCCTTCCTTAAGTCATCGATAGTATCTATGCCATGTGTTTCATATTCCGTCACACCCACTTTAATCTTCATACCAGCGGCAAGGGCCCGTAACTGCTCCAGTTTTTCTATGTCTTCAAGCCTTCCTTTTTTCATTGAGGTAAACTTCATCAGGTCATTTTTTCTGAAACCGTATATACCGATGTGCTTAAAAACTTCAATACGATTATCCTCCATTGTGATACTGTCAGGATCTTGCCATTCATCTCTGTAATACGGGATGGGCGCCCTGGAGAAATAGAGAGCATAGCCCTTTTCATCAGTTACAACCTTTACAACGTGAGAAGAGGATATTTCCGCTCTGTCTGTAATTTTCTTTGCCAATGTGCTGATAGAGGTTGTTGTATCATTTTGTAACAGTTTAACCACGTCATCAATCATTTCTGGCCTGATAAAGGGTTCATCGCCCTGAACATTGACAACATATTCGCAATCTATGTCAGACGCAGCCTCAGCTATCCTGTCCGTACCGCTTGCGTGGTCTGAAGAGGTCATCACCGCATTCCCTCCGAATTCACATACCACATCATATATTCGTCTGTCATCAGTAGCAATCAGGGCATAATCGATCAGGCTCGCACGTGTCGCATGTTCGTAAACATGCTGGATGATAGGCTTATTTTTGAGCAGTGCAAGGAGTTTTCCGGGGAAGCGTGTAGCGTCAAATCGCGCCGGAATTATTGCTACTGCCTGATGCATGAAATAGAATACAATAGTTGGTTCTTTAGTTCAAGTTGAAATTGAAAGTTGGCCAAACATAGTAGTACAATGAAACTGGATATACTACCTATCAATCGCAGGGGCAATTCATGAATTGCCCGTACAAAGGCGTCGTAATATGACAAAAGCAATTGCACTTTATTCGGGGGGGTTAGACAGCACACTGGCTATCCTTCTCATGATGAAGCAGGGGATTGAAGTAACTGCCATCACGTTCCTGAATCACTTCGGGTGTGATATCAGTGACAGGTCCTCCTGCTCTAAAGACCCCTTTGCAGCATCGGTAAAATTCGGGTTCAAGGTAAAACTGTCACACCTTTCAGACAAGTTTTTGGACATAGTGAAAAGTCCTGATCACGGTCATGGTAAAAACATGAACCCCTGTATTGACTGCAGAATACTTATGCTGAAAGAGGCAAAGGAATTCATGAAACTGACCGGTGCTGATTTCCTTGTTACCGGTGAAGTGCTCGGGCAGAGGCCGATGAGCCAGAGAAGAGACTGTTTTCCCCTGATTGACAAGGCTGCCGGGGTCAAGGGTCTCGTTGTCAGACCTTTGTGCGGCAGACTCCTCCCTGCCACAATCCCCGAAGAAAAGGGGCTGATATCAAGGGAACTGCTTCTTGATTTCAACGGCCGCTCCAGAAAGCCCCAGATTGCTCTCGCACAAGAGCTCGGCCTGACTGAATATCCTGCTCCTGCCGGGGGGTGCCTACTGACTGAACCTAATTATTCACATCGTCTGAAAGACCTCCTGGACCACAATAAAAACCCTGATTATAAAGAGATCAATTTTCTCAGGGTCGGCAGGCAGTTCAGGTATTCAAATAACTGCAAAATAATCGTTGGCAGGAACAAGGAAGAGAACGACATTATTGTTTCGCTGGCAGATGCTGATGAATATCTGCTCTCTGTTGAAGGGTTTGGGAGCCCGGTAACAATACTGCCGGGAAATGCTCCTGAGAAAGCAGTTTCTTTGGCCGCGGCAATATGTGCACGCTATTCAACCGCAAGAAACCTTCCTGAAGTTCGAGTCACTGTTTCAAAAGAGGGGGAAAAGCATTATCTGACTGTTCATCCTGCCGCAGAAGAACTATTAGACCAGTATAGAATTGAAAAAAAGACTGAACTGGCCAGGTGAGGGGTTATAGCCTGACAGGAACTCCTTTGGAGTTAAGGTATTCCTTTGCTTCGTGTACAGAGTACTCCCGATAGTGAAAGATTGAGGCTGCAAGGGCCGCGTCTGCTTTCCCTTCGACAAGCCCTTCCCGTAAATGTTCAAGTGTTCCCACACCGCCCGAGGCAACTACAGGAATTGAGACAGCTTCAGCTATTTTTCGGCACAGCTCAATGTCATACCCGTCCTTTGTTCCGTCCCTGTCCATGCTTGTGAGTAAAATTTCCCCTGCGCCGAGGTCTTCCATTTTCCGGGCCCATTTAATGGCATCGATCTGCCGCATCTTTCTGCCGCCGTGTGTTGATATGGCCCATACAGTTCCGCCGTTTGACGGAATTTTCAACCGGGTATCATTTAAATAGGGATCATTAAACCATGGCTCTTCCGGTTCAAAGGTCATGTCAGGCCTCAGCCTCTTGGCATCAACGGCAACAACAATACACTGGCTCCCGAATTTTACCGCAGCCTCTCGTATGAAGTAGGGGGTCCGGACAGAAGTGGTGTTTATGGATATCTTGTCACAGCCCGCATTCAGCAGGTCCCTGATGTCATCCAGTTCCTTGATGCCTCCGCCTACGGTAAGGGGCATAAAAACATCATCAGCTGTTCGCGCGACAACGTCAAGAATGATCGCCCTCTTTTCGTGAGATGCTGTCACGTCGAGGAAAACCAGTTCATCAGCACCCTGCTCGTCATAGAATTTCGCGTTCTCTACAGGATCACCCGCATCTGTCAGGTTCTGAAAATTTACGCCCTTGACAACCCTGCCGTCTTTGACGTCAAGGCATGGGATAATACGTTTCGCGAGCATTCAGACTCCCGCCTTTGTAAGGGCGATGGCTTCCTTTAAGTCCATGGAGCCCGCGTACAATGCTTTACCAGTAATTACACCCCAGAGATTCTGAATAGACATGAGTTTTTTTAGATCTTCAAGTTGGGCAACACCTCCCGATGCAATTACAGGGATTTGAACTGATTCAACCATTTTTGCCATGGCCCCAATGTTTGGCCCCGAAAGCATACCATCTCTTGATATGTCGGTATATATAATTCCTGCTGCTCCGGTTTTTTCCATTTGGCGGGCAAACTCAATTGCCTCCAGTTCCGTCACCTCTACCCATCCTTTGACCGCTACCATCCCGTCTTTCGCGTCAATGCCGACAATAACCTTTCCGGGAAACTTCCCGCATGCCTCTCTGACCATTTCAGGATCTGTTGCGGCTGACGTACCAATGATCGTCCGGTCCACGCCAAGATCAATGAGCATCTCGATCCTTTCAAGATCCCGTATGCCGCCTCCAAGCTCGATCGGGATACTGATGGCCTCTCTGATAGCCCTGATTTTATCGAAATTTTTCTGCTCACCTGTAAAGGCGCCGTCGAGGTCTACCACGTGCAGAAGCTCGGCACCCATATCTTCCCAGTGCCGTGCCATTGCCGCGGGATCTTCTGAATACACAGTAACATCTTCTTTTCTTCCCTGAAGAAGGCGCACACACTTGCCATCTTTCAGGTCAATAGCGGGTATAACAATCATGGAAAGAGTATATCAGAACCTGTTTTTATCAATCAACAGAACCGCGTTCCTGCATATTGATTTTTGGTTCGTATAAAAGGTAAGTTCTATAAAGCGCAAAACACCGTTAATCACCAAATAACGTTATCCATGATGCTTTTTTCATTACTATGACCAAGTTTTTTCTACTCGCTGCTGGAGGAGCAATCGGTACGGTACTCCATGTTTCCCTGGGGTACATTAGCGGTAAACCTGACAGGCTCATTTGCGATTGGCTTGCTGTGGGGGGTTTTTGAAGTTGAGAATATGTCTTCAAACGCGCGCCATTTCATCTTTGTCGGCTTACTCGGCGGTTTTACCACATTTTCAACGTTTGCCCTTGAGAGTTTCAGCCTCTTTCGGGATGGAGAGGTTAAGCTCGCGCTATCAAATCTGCTTATCAGCAATATCGTGGGGTTAGCTCTCGTTTTCGCAGGTTTTCTGCTGGCAAAAGAGATTGTTAACATTGTCAGATGAAGGGATGGATAGTATGAAAGAAACAGTGAAAGGAAAACTCCTCAGAATTTTTATCGGAGAAACAGACACTCACGACGGAAAGGCATTGTATGAGTCCATTGTGCTGAAGGCGCGGGAGTTGAATTTGGCCGGTGCTTCTGTGTTCAGAGGAATTATGGGATACGGTTCAGCCAGCCGTATTCACTCAACCAAGCTTCTCAGGTTATCAGAAGACCTTCCTGTCACAATCGAGGTTATCGATACTGAGGAGAATACCGGGAAACTGCTCCTGTTTCTCGATCAGGTATTAGAGGAGGGGCTCGTTACAACTGAAGATGTTACTATCGTCAAGTACAGGACTGATAAAGGGAAAAGGCCTCACTGAACACCCTCTGGGCTGGTCAGCTTTTATTCAAAGGCGGATTTCTCCGACATAAATGTTTCTTTTACTTCTACCAGCAGCGTTTCTATTTTGTCTGAACTTATACCAAGATATTGAGTAGATAACAGGTCATTCAGTGCAACTGATTCATCGGGAGTTCTGAATCCCAGACCCAGGAACCTGCAGATACTGTCCGCAAGGTTTACGCAGGCGATCGTCTTTGCCTGAAAAGAGTCGTCAATTTCATCGAGGCTGCAGGTATGGAGGTGGTGCTTTCCTATTACTTCGATTAATATGGGGGCGAATTTCCATTTCTGTACTACACCGGCACCTATCTCTGTATGGTCAAAACCATAGACTTCCTTTTCAGCTGTGATTGAGTCACTGTTGTCATTGTAAATATTCATCATGACCTGTGCAAACTCATCAGGTGTCTCGTTGTTCAAAATTACTTTTCCCAGGTCATGCATGAGGCCGCCGACAAAAGCCACTTCTTCAACGTCGCTGCCCAGGTCCCGTGAAATAAGCTTTGCAGCGATAGCAACCGCAACAGAGTGGTCCCACATCATTTTTTCCGTAATGCCGAACTTCTTGTAAAGTGATCGCGTTGTTGCCGTTAACACGAGGCTCCTGATGGTTTTAAATCCGAGAACCATCATGGCATGCTGCAGGCTTGTCACTTCCTGTCTCAGTCCGTAGAGAGCACTGTTTGAGATCTTGAGAATTCGGGCTGCGATTGTCTGGTCTTTTTCAATAATATCGGACAGGTCATCTATCGCGCAGTTCGCATTGTTCAATACGTCAATTGCTTTTCGCGCGACTGTTGGCAGCACCTGCAGATCACCGACCCTCGTGATCAGCTTATCCTGTGTAATCGTCATAACCAAAACCTCCGCCCGGGATTGCACCCGGACCAAAAAGACTTTTTTTCTAATAAATCAGAGCAATCATTCTCTGCACGGTATTAACTGAAAAAGAAATTATTCCTCTGATCTGGAGACACCTTTTCCCTGATTTATATAGTATCTATATCGTACAATTTGACTGAAAACTTAAATCCGCGTTGTATTGACAAGGCAGAACTATTTGTATTATCATGGATACCAGAATTAACCTTTAATCTGGTCCAGAGAGGCCGGGAAGGAAACAGTACGTGATTCGAAATTTCGGCAAAAAGCTTCATTCTCAAGTCCGCTTAACCTTTTCTGTCTCAGGAGAAGGGTTTTTTTATGCCTAAAAATATTCTTGACCACAACGACATTAAACGGGCCATAAGAAGAATGGCCCATGAAATCATAGAAAAAAACAAGGGAATCGAGAACCTCTGCCTCGTCGGGATACAAAAAGGCGGCGTTATTCTCGCCACTCAGCTTGCTTCGCAGATTGAGTCAATAGAAAACGGAATTATTGACGTCGGAACACTGGATATTACCTTTTACCGGGATGATATCAATACCAAAGAGGAACAGCCTGTTGTCAACCGTACTGAAATCCCGTGCAATATTGATGGCAAAACCGTAATCCTGGTGGATGATGTCTTATTTACCGGCAGAAGCATACGCGCTGCCATGGACGCACTTGTTGACTTCGGCAGGCCCGCGCAGATCCAGCTTGCTGTTCTGATAGACAGAGGACACAGGGAGCTGCCTATCCGGGCTGATTATGCGGGCAAAAATATTCCGACAGCGTTCAGCGACCTTATTGAAGTCAGCCTGGAAGATGACAGCATCGAGAACAAGGCAGTACTTATTAATGGAGATTGAGCAGGGCAGACCTGGAAACACCGGTTATTGGTCGGTACAGGCTGTTCAGAGCAACGGTACATGATCAGATCAAAAGACCTTCTCGGCATAAAAGAGCTTACACCAGAAGAAATATATCATATACTCGACACAGCTTCAGGATTCAGAGACGTACTGCGAAGAGATATTAAGAAAGTCCCTCCCCTGAGAGGAAAGACCGTTGTCAGCCTCTTTTTTGAACCCTCAACACGAACGAAGACATCCTTTGCCCTTGCGTCAAAACGGATGAGCGCTGACTTTGTTAACTTCTCGGTTTCAACGAGCAGTGTTGTCAAAGGCGAGACAATAAAAGATACAGCCCTCACAATTCAGGCGCTTGGCGCGGACTTTGTCGTGGTCCGGCACGGATCATCGGGTGTTCCCCATCTGCTCAGCAAGATCCTGGACATATCTGTAATAAATGCCGGAGACGGGGCTAATGAGCACCCTACCCAGGCATTGCTCGATCTCTTTACCATCCAGGCCCACAAGAAGAAATTCAAGGACCTTACCGTGGCGATAATCGGTGACATCACCCATAGCAGGGTTGCCAAATCAAATATCTATGCCCTGACCAAAATGGGGGCGAAGGTCAGGCTCATCTGCCCTCCTACCCTTATGCCGGCAGAGGTA
Organism: Thermodesulfovibrionia bacterium; assembly: GCA_947259645.1. Classification (GTDB taxonomy): domain Bacteria; phylum Nitrospirota; class Thermodesulfovibrionia; order UBA6902; family UBA6902; genus Glo-13. Next base: position 21,361 of record CAMYND010000095.1, read on the forward strand.
GAGAAGCTGGGAGTGACCGTCTTTCATTCAATCGAAGAGGGGATAAAAAAAGCTGACGTTGTCATGCCCCTCAGACTTCAGCTTGAGCGGCAGCGCAAAGGGTTCCTGCCTTCAGTTGAGGAATACTTCAGGCTGTACGGCGTCACAACCGACAGGATGAAGCTTGCAAAAGAGAGCGCCATAGTGATGCATCCGGGACCAATGAACAGAGGAGTGGAAATAGAGTCCGCCCTTGCGGACGGACCGAAATCAGTTATTCTTGAACAGGTAACAAACGGCCTTGCAGTAAGAATGGCTGTTCTTTATCTTCTGGCAGGAGTTAAAAAATGACAATTCTTATAAAGAACGGACGGCTCGTCGATCCTTCTCAGAACATTGACGGCACAAGAGACATTCTGATTAAAAATAAAAAAATCGAGGGAATCTACCCTACGGGCAAAGGCCCTGACGCGGACAAAGTAATTGACGCCTCAAACTGTCTGGTTATTCCCGGTCTTGTCGACATTCATACCCATCTCAGGGAGCCGGGATTTGAATACAAAGAGACGATAAAGACCGGTACAATGGCAGGTGTACGGGGCGGATTTACAACGCTCTGCTGCATGCCAAACACGAAGCCGGTAAACGACACCATCTCGGTGACTGAATTTATTATTGAAAAAGCAGCCAAGGAAGGGGCCTGCACTGTCTACCCCATCGGGGCGATTACAACGGGCCAGAACAGTGAAGAGCTGACTCAGCTTGAAGCGCTCATCCGGGCCGGCTGCAGAGCCTTTTCTGATGACGGCAGGCCTGTAACAAACAGTCAGATAATGAGGCGGGCCCTTGAATACTCAAAAATTTTTGATGTTCCGGTCATATCCCATTGCGAAGACCTGCAGTTGTCTGAAGATGGCGTTATGAACGAAGGGTTTGTTTCTACCATTGTGGGATTAAAGGGAATACCCAAGGCAGCGGAGGAAACAATGGTTGCCAGGGACCTTTCCTTATGTGAGCTAACAGGCGGCCGGCTCCATATCGCTCACGTATCAACAGCAGGTTCAGTCAAGCTGATAAGGGAGGCCAAATCCAGGGGGATAACAGTAACAGCAGAAACATGCCCTCACTATTTTAATCTGACTGATGACGCGATTATCAGCTATGACACAAACTACAAGGTCAATCCTCCGATCAGGACACCTGAAGATGTTGAGGCCATTAAAGCAGGGTTGAAAGATGGCACGATAGACGTTATCGCCACAGATCACGCTCCCCATCATCTGAATGACAAGGAAAAGGAATTTGATTCTGCGGCGTTTGGTATGTCCGGACTTGAAACAGCATTTGCCTTAAGCTTTCACCTGGTAAAACACGATCTCATTAACTTAAATGATTTACTTAGTAAACTATGCGTAAATCCCTCTCGTTTAATGAGAATTAATAAGGGTACTCTTTCAGTCGGGGCTGATGCTGATATTGCTGTTGTCAATCCTGATACTGTGTATAAAGTTGATTCTTCTCAATTTCTTTCAAAAGGAAAAAACAGTCCTTTTAATAAGTGGACATTGACGGGGAGCATAGAACAGACAATCGCCATGGGAAAAGTCTATGACTGGACATGAATGTAGATAGCAGTATACGGATCACAGCGAGCAGAAAAAAATAAAAACTCAAGGAATGCATAATTTATGAAAAGATCAAAGGCACTGCTGGTGCTGGCAGATGGAACATATTTTGAGGGATGGAACTTCGGGGCTGAGACTGAAACCACGGGAGAAGTGGTTTTTAACACCTCGATGACCGGATATCAGGAGATCCTTACAGACCCGTCGTACAAAGGTCAGATTGTTCTGATGACCTATACACAGATCGGGAACTACGGAATTAATGCTGACGACAGGGAATCAGCAGGACCTCAGGTTGAAGGTTTTATATCAAAGGAATTTTTTGATTATCCGAGTAACTGGCGGTCAGAAAAAAGCCTCGATCACTATCTTAAAGAGCACAACAAAGCTGCTATTTTCGGCATAGATACACGCGCCCTCACACGGCATCTGAGAGACAATGGTGTTCAGATGGGGATTATATCGAGCACTGACCCTGATCCCCGAAGTCTCCTTGAGAAAGTACGAAGCAAACCCGACATATCATCACTCGACCTGGTAGCAGAGGTCACGGCAAAAAAGAGTTACGCATGGAACGAGGGGCTCTGGAAATCACCTGCCGGAGGAATACCGCACAATCCTGATACTCCGGATAAAGTCCCTATCAAACTCATTGTCTATGACTTCGGCGTAAAGATGAACATACTCCGTCACCTTGTTGATACAGGGTTTGACGTAACCGTTGTCCCGGCTTCGACTCCTGCAGAAGCGGCACTTGAACAGGCTGATGCTATCGTGTTGAGTAACGGGCCGGGAGACCCGCAGACCGTTTCGTACGCGGTTGATATTACCCGAAGCATCATCGGCAAAAAACCGATCCTGGGGATATGCCTTGGTCATCAGATCATGGGTCTTGCACTGGGAGGCAAGACATATAAGTTGAAATTCGGTCATCACGGCGGAAACCACCCTGTTATGGACCTCAAGACGCGGGAAGTTGAAATCACATCCCAAAATCATAATTACTGTGTTGACATCGAAAGCCTTAAAGGACAGGTAGAGCTCACTCATAAAAACCTCTATGACGGCACTGAAGAAGGTATGGTCCATAAAGATATGCCCATAATGACTTTTCAGCATCATCCTGAAGCAGGACCTGGACCAAATGACTCCGGGTACATTTTTAAACGATTTAAAGATTTGGTAAAGCAATGGTAAGTGAAACACAGAGGCACGGAGACACGGAGAGAAAGGATTTATGCTTAAACCCTCTGTGTCTCCGTGCCTCTGTGTTTGAAATAACTACATGATTTGAAATAACTAAATGAAATGAGTAAATACTACAGCCTCGAACAAACCGATAACACCCTGATATTTACCACACCCTATTTCAAGGCAGAGAAAATGAGCGTGCTGCATAAGGGAGTTTACACAAAGGAGTTTTCTTCAATGCTTCTCTCAGGCGCT
>CAMYND010000096.1 GCA_947259645.1 Thermodesulfovibrionia bacterium
GGGACAAATCCGCACTGTTTTTCCATATACGCATTCACTTCTTCTACTGACATTTTTTTCTCTTCTGACATTGTTGCCTCCTTCTGCCCTGATGATTTGGCAAATTGGGATAAAAAGGTTTTTATCTCGTCTACGAAACCCATAATGTTCCCTCCGGGTAGTTACCTGAAATTGAGCTTCCTCCTTTCTTTTAAAGTTTCCACTCTCTGGCAACCTGTACGAACTTCTGAATATTCTCATACGGTACTGTTGGCGGTATATCACAACCAGGCATGAGGACAAACCCTCCGTCTGTTCCAGCAGTCTCTATGACCTGTTTACAGGCATCCTCAACATCCTGAACACTTCCCTGGAGCATTATATTGACAGGGTCGATGTTCCCGGCAAAGCACATTGTACCGTGGAGCACGTCCTTTGCCTTTGCGATGTCTGTCTTGTGGTCGAGGCTTATGCAGCTGGCCCCTGACTGCGGAAAAAGGTCCAGCCTGTCCGTAGTGTTGCCGCAGATGTGCACAAGGGTGTGAGCTTTTTTGGATTTTGCCCAGTCAGTGAATTTTTTTAAATACGGGAGGGCAAATGTCTCGAACTGTTTTTTTGAAATCAGGTCTCCTGAGGCCGTTGGATCGGCAAGGCTGATAATTTCGAGCGTCCCATCAGCAACAAGAGGCTCATAAAGGTGTATCAGAAGATCAGTGGCAAAATCAGTGACTTTATGAACGAGATCAGGGTTTTTAAAGGTGGCTTTCATCATTTTTTCTTCTCCCACCATGCGGGCGCCAAGCGTATAGGGCCCCCATGCGGTCATTGTCAACGCGTACTCATTCCCGATCCGGGATTTAATCTCTTTCAGGGCGCTGATGACGGTCTGTATAACCTCGCTGGAATCCAGTTTGGCAAGGTCGAGGTTCTGCAGGTCCTCCACTGAAGAGATAAAGTGCTCCTCCAGGTCAGGCGCGCCCATCTCCCTGAATTTAATGCCGCCCCCAAATGCGGAAGCATGGAAGTTGTTATACCCTGAACCAGCATATACAATATCGCAGAGAAGCTTGTCCGACAGAGCAACAAGCATGTCCGCCATATTCGCGGAATCGAGAGACAGGTCTTTAAATGAAGAATTATAGTCTTTGATGCTCCACATACCCCCTCCAAACAGAGTTGCGGGTATACGGTCGGGTTTTTTCCCTTCGAATGCTGTAAGAATTACTTCGCGGGGTGTCATATCAGCGATCCTCCTTTTTCCTTGCTGCCGGTTAAAAGGTTATGAAAATATCCATCAAATCTTTGCCAAGGGCTGTCCTGAAAAGAGCAGTAACCCTCTCAGCTGCAGAGCTGATGTAATTGATCTGGTCCCTCTGTTAACGGAAGAATCGAGTTTGGTACTCATAGAGAGGCAACTTTAATGCCAGCATTGTATGGCCTGTAAGTGTCTGATTATTATGAATTTATAAATTTTCTTAGTCTGAGAAACAGGGGAATTGTGCCCCGCAGTGAGGAATAATTACCCACTTACAGGAGGTTGTGATACAATGATTAAATGAGACGGATAGAAGATGAGCTGGAGAGTTCAGGCCTCCTCTGGGACGTGCTTGACGGACTGCTTCTCCCTGCCTTTTCCCTGAGCCGGGATTTCTTGATTCTAGACAGTAACAACGCGGTAATAGACCGCCTTTTCTTCAGCAGGGAAGAACTATCAGGACGCTCTATATTTGAGATTATCAAGGTTCCCGTGGCCATGCAGAAAAGCCTGTTCCGAAAGAAGGTGACTGTTGTTGACGGACAGTGCTTCCAGAAAGACAGAGAATCCTTTCCGGCAAAAATTACCTTTATAACATGTTCTGAGGGATTCGTTGTTGTAGCAGAGGACCAAAGTGAATTAAAGAAGATTGAAACACGGGCTAGCCACAGACGGAAAGAAATAAATACCTACAATGCTCTTTCCAGGACATTAAGCCGTGCTTCTGAACTTGATGAGATGAATGCGGGCGTTCTTGATGCCCTGCTTAAAGAGATGAATTCAGACGCAGCCTGGATTTATTTAACTGATGCAGGCTCGAAAGAGCTGAAACTCTCCTGTTTCAGGGGGGTAAGCGAAGAATCAGTTAATAATGTTCAGGTTCTCCTGCCCTATGAGGGTTTTATCAGGAGAGTATTTCTCTCAAAAATGGCCCTGCTGGTGAAAAATGGCGCTGAAGACCCGCGAGTGGCCCTCCCTGATTCTGCTGCTCCCGGCTTTAACAGTATTGCCGGTGTGCCCCTTGTCATTAAAAATATTGGCGAACAAAAAGGGCGGGTTATCGGGGTGCTCGGTGTTGCTGACCGGGTGAATGATTATTTCTCAACGCTTGATATTCAGTTTTTAACGGCAATAGGGAATCAACTTGGTGCTGCAATAGAAAATGCCCGGTTAATAGCAAACCTGAAAGAGAAGGTGAGGCAGATAAAGCTGATAAACGAGATCAGCAGTGTTATTAATTCGAGCATCAGCATAGGACACATTTTCAGGCTGGTCTTTTCTGAAATTAAACAGGTGATTGATTTTGACCGGGCGAGCATCACCCTGCTGAAAGAAAACATGAATCTGCTCGAGATTTTTGCAATTGACACGAGACATTCTACAGAGCTGACCAAAGGAGTGACAGCTCCTATTGAAAAAACAAGTGCCGGCTGGGTCACGACAACGCAAAAGCCCTGGATCAATCGCGACCTGAAAGAGGAGATGTCCTTTGCGTATGATTCACGACTTCTGAATGAAGGGATACGGGCTACTATCAGTGTTCCTCTCTACAAAGACCGGCCGCTCGGCGCCCTGAATCTTGACAGCAAGGTGCCCGGAAAGTATTCAGAGACAGACCTTGAGATTCTCCTGCCCATTGCGAAACATCTGTCCGTTGCCCTTGAAAATGCGCTTCTCTTTGAAGAGATAACAAAGGAGAAGAGGGAGTGGGAAAAAACCTTTGACGCGATTACCGACATGGTATGGATCGAGGATTTAAAGGGCAAGGTATTGAGAGTAAACAGGGCTGTTATTGAAAAATCAGGGAGGGCAGAACTCTCTCTGATACAGAAGAGCTCTCATGAAATATTCAACGCTCTTCAGATAAAGGACGGGGAGACCCTTTCCTTTGAATCAATAGAGCACAAGAGACAGCTCTATAAGGAGGTGTCCGGACTGAACGACAGAATTTATTTTTTCTGGACCTATCCTCTGCTGAGCAGCGAAGGAAAAATTTATGGAGTAGTGAACTATCTCAGGGAGGTAACAGAACAGAAACGATTGGAGCAGCAGCTTGTCAGGGCGGACAAACTGGCTTCCCTGGGGATACTTGTTGCAGGTGTAGCTCATGAGATCAATAATCCGCTCGGGATAATAGCCGGCTACTCTGAGGCACTGCTTGACAGGGCCGGGTCTCCTGATCTTGTCGGATTGAAATCTTTTGAGGATTTTCCGGAATATCTTGAGACGATAAATAACGAGATATTCCGTTGTAATGATACACTCAAAACCCTTCTTGAGTTTGCGAGGCCTTCCAGCGGAATCTTCAGGGAAATCGATATCAATGGTCTTGTAAAAGAGGTTATCCTCCTTGTAAAGCATGGCGCCAGGACGCACAATCACCGGATAGACCTTGACCTGGAGCGGGAGATACCGGAAACAATGGCTGACCCGGGCGCACTCCGCCAGGTCTTTGTCAACATAATCATGAACTCTTTTTCCTTCATGGAAGATGAGGGGACCATACTGATCAGGACAGTCTTCGAGAGCAGCCCCTATGGCCAGGGCTCCGTAAGAATCAGCATTTCTGACAATGGCAGAGGTATTGACAGCGCTGTAATCGACAGAATATTCGACCCCTTCTTCAGTACAAAAGACGTTGGCGAAGGCACGGGGCTGGGTCTCTCCATCTGCCACAGGATAGTGTCTGATCATGAAGGGACAATAGAGGTGGAAAGCGAAAAAGGGAAGGGAGCAACTTTTAGTATCAGAATTCCGGTTAGAGGGAGGAAATAGTTGGGATCAGGCTTTAATACCACGGAGACACTGAGGCACAGAGGAAAATAAATATGACAACTCTTTCTTATGTAGTCATCTCTTTTCGTTGTTCTCCGTGCCTCAGTGTCTCCGTGGTTATAGACAGCTTTGACTACACAGTAACTATAAGGAAACTATGAGCATACGGATATTAATAGTAGACGATGAAGAGCCTGTTAGGAGGCTTCTCAAAAAAGAACTGGGTCGAAAGGGTTTTTATACTGATACGGCAGAGAACGGTCGTGACGCACTGGCAAAGCTCGTTAAATCACCTTTTGACATTATTTTACTGGACATAGTTATGCCGGGTATGGGCGGCCTCTCATTATTGAAGGAATTGCAGAATGATCCCGCTTCCCCGGTAATAATTGTTCTGACCGGTAAAGCCACAGTTGACACAGCAGTAAGAGCCATGAAGGCGGGGGCCTTTGATTACCTGACAAAGCCGTACAAACTTGAAGAACTTTCGATAATTATCAACCGCGCGTATGAACAAAAAAAACTCAGCCTCGAAAACAGGCTTTTGCACAGGGAACTTGCGCGGCGGGAAACAACCGATGCCTTTGTTGGCGCAAGTATTGGTTTCCGTGAGATGCTGAGACTCATTGAAAAGATCGCTCCCACGGATTCAACGGTCCTGGTTGCCGGTGAAAGCGGCACAGGCAAGGAGCTTGTTGCCCATCATTTATGGAAAATGAGCAGAAGAAATGAGCAATCATTTGTTGCGTTGAACTGTTCTACATTGTCGGAACATCTCATGGAAAGCGAACTTTTTGGTCATGAGAAGGGAGCATTTACCGATGCCTGCAGCGTAAAAAACGGACTGGTTGAAACAGCCGACGGGGGAACGCTCTTTCTTGATGAAATCGGGGAAATACCTCTTGCCCTCCAGGCAAAGCTCCTACGGTTTCTCGATTCCGGCGAGTTTCGCCGCGTTGGGGCCAACAGGACTCTCAAGGCAGATGTGAGGATTATCGCTGCCACGAACAGAAGTCTCGAAGATGCAATTGCGAACAGAGGTTTTCGGGAAGATCTGTTTTACCGGCTGAATGTAATTACAATCACCATACCCCCTCTCAGGGAAAGAAGAGAAGATATTATGCCATTGGCTGAATACTTTATCAGAAAGTACGGGAAGAAGATTTCCAAGGATGTTAAGGCTCTGGACAGCGGCGCGAAAAAAGTCTTCCTCGAATATGATTGGCCGGGAAATGTGAGAGAGTTGGAAAACGTGATCGAGAGGGCCGTGATACTCTGTGAAACTGATATTATTAGCACTGCAGACATCGCGGTGAAAGAGGCCAGGAAATCTGACAGACGATCTGGCTTTCCTCAACTCAGGGAGATAGAGAGGGATTATATCCTTACGGTTCTCAGGGAGACGGGCGGAAATCAGACAAAGGCCAGTCATCTCCTTGGCGTGGACAGAAAGACACTGTACCTGAAACTGAAAAAATACGGAATATCGTTTAATTGATTTCTTTGGTCCCGGCCCGCATCAGTAGAGGCTCTGTTTCGCTGTAAATAACAGAGTGCGCTTATCGGTACAGTTGTTGTATGAATTGTAAAACAGGTAATTATGACGGTCATTTGATCATAAATGACAGGATGAAAATATATGATATTGCTGGATTTCCCCTTCATTTCTCAAAATGTGATCTAAAATGTTAAAATTAATCCTGGATAATTGAAACATTGATTCCACCTTATATTTTTACGCTGTAAGAAGGATGTCTTTTCTTATCTTAAATCGTGTGAGCATGTTGTATGGATAGATACTATCGCATACATTTTTTGCCATCTTCATAAGGAACTGTTATTATTGCCTATATAATTATCCGCACAGAAACGATGCTGGAACATAGTTAATGAAAAAGAGCTTGCCCGCCCTACATATCGCTGACTTAACAATTGACCCTCCTATAATACAAGGCGGAATGGGCGTACGCGTGTCCAGGTCCGGGCTTGCGGCTGCGGTTGCAAATGAAGGCTGCGTAGGCGTAATCGCCGGGGTGGGCCTTGGAAAATTTGAAAACCTTCCCCGTTCAGAATATGAACAGGTAAACAATGACGCATTGCGGAAGGAGATCAGAAAAGCCAAAAGTATGAGCAAAGGGGTGATCGGGGTGAACCTGATGGTTGCTCTCTCGAATTATGAACCCTTAATCAGGACTGCGGTGGAAGAAGATGTTGACCTCATCATATCAGGAGCCGGGCTTCCCCTGGAACTACCCAAATATGTAACGAAGAAAAGCATCAAACTGGTTCCGATCGTCTCATCCGCACGGGCCTTTAAGATAATTTGCAGTAAATGGAAAAGGAACTTCAGCAGGCTTCCCAATGCTGTCATTGTTGAAGGGAGCAAGGCCGGAGGCCACATCGGGTATGATTTTCAGGAAGTAGTTGAAGGGAAGGCGCCGTCACTTGATGAGTTGATGATTGAGATCCTGAAGGTAGCAAAAAAATTTGATCCCGATATTCCGGTTATTGCCGCGGGAGGCGTATTTGACGGCAAGGATATTGCCCATTACCTTAAATTGGGCGCCTCAGGTGTTCAGATGGGTACCCGCTTTGTCTGCACTGATGAGTGTGATGTTCACGAGAACTTTAAGCAGGCATATATTGACGCGGGGAAAGATGATTTTGTGATTATAAAAAGTCCTGTCGGCCTCCCCGGCAGGGTGATTAAAAGTAAATTTGTAGAGGGCATTATTGAGGGTCAAACCATGCCCAAGGCCTGCAACTACCGCTGCTTAAAGACGTGCAATCCCAAACTTGCCCCATACTGCATCGCCAAGGCTCTGACAAATGCTGCTGAAGGGAATCTGGAAGAAGGCTATGTTTTTGCCGGTTCCAACGCTCACCGTTGTACGGAAATAGTATCTGTTAAAAAGTTGGTCCACGATTTAGTGGAAGAGACAAAAGAATATTTGTAGGGGCACGGCATGCCGTGCCCTTACAGGTTTCTCAGGGCAATTCATGTGCCCCTACGAACGATTATTTAGAAAATGCCATGGTCGAACTTTGGCTGCGGCAGGTACTCCCACTCTTCACCCTTGTTGAACTTGGCCTCAATATCCAGGCACTTCAGGGCATATTCAAACGCATAGGGA
>CAMYND010000097.1 GCA_947259645.1 Thermodesulfovibrionia bacterium
GGATAATGCCCTGTCCGTTCAGCTTGCAGTTCCCCTTACCGGGTCTACAGAGGACTTTCACCTCCAAGATACTGCGCCCTGCCGGGCGCACCAAAAAAAGAGGCCCGGCTGATGCCGAGCCTCTCATAATCTTCAATAAGTACGTGACCCTATCACCTTGTCCACCAGTTTAATCCCTGCCACCACCAGTATGACGAGTCACCGGAGTCGCCCTGCATTTCACTGTCTGAATCACTGTCACTGTCTGCGTATGTATGGTCGCCCATGACGTATTCAATATTTACGGTCACTGAGGCCTCATCCATGCACTGATCGGCGCACTCACCGTTTGTGCATGACGATGCCAGGAATCCCTTTACCTGTACCGTGTTTGTTACATCGTCGGTCACACAGTACGTCAGCTCTACGGTTTCTGACGATCCTTCAGGGAAGGATGGAAAGTACGCAACCTGTCCGAGTTTATTGTCATGTGCGGAGACGTTTACAAGATCCGCTCCATTGTTCGTAATTACATATGTGTAAGTGACCACCTGATTGACCGGGCAGACATAGTTGCAGATGCCCTGGCTATCGCTGTCCGAATCGTAGACAGTACCTGAATCATTCTTGTAACCATAATGATAACTATAATGTTCACTGTCAGAATCATCGGAATCGTAATGGGAATCTGAATCCGAGTCATTATCACAGTCACCGGAATCAGTGTCGCCGTCACCGTCAGAGTCCGAGTCAGAATCACTGAAGTCCTTAAAAACGCCTTCACAGGAACAGTTACCTCCGTTAAGGGGATCACTGTCTGAATCAGAGTCATTGTCACCGTCACCTGAGTCAGTGTCACCGTCGCCGTCGGAGTCGGAGTCAGAGTCGCCTGTGGGGACTTCATTGTCGCATGGACATTGAACAATTGGTTTGTCTACGGTTTTTGTGACCTCTATTTCACAGAACTTAGGAGTGAAAACGCCGTCAATAACTCCGTTTATATTAAAATCACCACCTTCGCAAAGATCAGCACCGCCAGTAATGATCATGGTGCTCCCTGCCAACCGGTCAGCGTGCAGGGCTGACTCGAATTCATCGATGAACCGTGAAGGATTGGTCGCTGTTGTGGCTGTCGCCCCGACAACATAATTCAATGTAGTCATGTCATTCGGGTCGAGGTTGACACCAGTCGGATGCAGGGCCCACCCCGAGCCAACATTATATATCTTCATTCCGGGCATCGCTACGTCACCACCCACTACGAAATCACTTATGAAGTACGTATTAGAAGGGGGATTTGGACCCGGTGCGCTGACCTCGAGCTGCGCACCCGGCTGAGTTGTCAATGATGCTGCCCCAACGATGCAATCTGCTGCAGCTATGGTCGCATTTTGTAATAAAACGCGTACGTCATTGGGTGGGGGCGGAACAGGGGGAACAAACATGATCGTCTCATCAGCGGGTTGTGTAAACGGGGTGAATACGGTTCCGTCGGAATACTGCACACTGGTAACATACGCATTTAGGAATGTCAAAGAGACATCCCCGCTCACAGGATCGACCGTGGACCTCAGGGTCCCTGAATACGTTGCTTGCGGCGGCTGTATCTGCGCCCAGACACTACCTGCAATTACACATAAAATAAGTGATGCAAAAAATACTGTCCATAGTATACGTCTCATTTCTTAATTCTCCTTTCACGTTATTTTTATAAATAAAAGCAAATGCCCTTTCTGGGTCATCTAAATTCTTCTTTTCGCATGTCGAATGGTATACAGTGCAGCTTACAGAATCAATACTATTTAACAAATTTTATCATGTGACTTTGCATTGTCAAGGTATAATTTTGCTTCGTTATAATAATATTGAATTTTTAAATGACAAACGTTGGATACCTACGATAGTAGTTGTGAGACAAAATTAAATTATCTTGTTAGAAACAATTTAATCCTTAAATACACATGAAACACTGACCTGTAACCTATTACGAAAAAAGATTTCTTCTGCCCCTTACGATCCGCATACCTGCTAATACAGTACCCCCGGTAAGGAAGAGGACTGTGCTTACTGGCTCGGGAACAACTACCATCTTCCCGTTGGCAGTTCCGCTTTCATTACCAGTAAAATTAGCCGGTCCAGCAAAGTTCACGCTGATAGCCAGGTCGTAACCACTGTTGAGCTGGCTCTGTAGTTCAGACAGATAAGTAGAACCGATGGTATTGTTGATCGAGACATTTGTCAGGTTAATAATATCCCAGAACTCATTCACACACCCTGAGGAGCCTGAGCAGCTGTTGGTTATATCAAATTGGTCGATATGGGCTGTCAGGTACGCATCATTAATCGCACCTCCGAAGGCTCCGATGTAAAAGTTATCTCCCGCAGGCGCGTCAAAAGAAAGACCGCCACTCGAGTTTGTGAGCATAGGAAAGACGACGCTCGCCCACTGGATGTTATCGCTAACCGAAGACGTTTCATCCAGGTACCAAACCTGATTAACGTACGAATTATTGATCGTCAGCGTGTCTGTACCATCGTCGTACGAGTAGCCGTCTTGCCAGTCAAGCTGTGGATACGCAGGGACAAGCGCAAATGCGCCGGATGTAACGGATAGCAACGCAATTGTTATTATCACTGCTGCACACGTATGTTTTGTCACTCTTTTCATGAGTCCTCCCCTATCATTTTATATGTATATTCCTCAATAGTATTTCGTAATGTTGTTTGTACTTTTTGCCCATTTTAATACAGTCTACGAAATAACTCGGCAATAGTCAAATTTATATTTTTTATCAACTATATAAGATATAAATATAGGCGTAATTGCGCAATTATACCGCTATTGTGTCTCGCGCACTATTTCAGAACAATAACACCTTAATTTATAGACAAAAATTATACAGGATCGATATTGAAGGAAACTCCTTATTTTAAAAGGGAGCAGGGAACAGGCGTGTGTGAATTCTTATTGTTCGGCACAGTTTTGTCCTTCATACCAGGGGGCAACATCGGTGCAGGGGCGCATCGCAATACGCCCCTGCGAAAAGAATCAGTCGATTTTCTGAAACATCTGCTTTTTGGCCTTGCATACCGGGCACTGTTCAGGGGCTTCCCCTTCTGCTGTGTATCCACAGATGTCACATACATAATAGTCAGTGTCAGCGTTGTTGCCAAGGTTATCAAGCGCCTTCTGATAAAGACCTGCATGAATCTTTTCCACATCATTGGCAAAATTGAAACTCCGCAGAGCGCCTTTATGTCCTTCTTCTTCAGCATCCCTGATCATCTGGGGATACATTTCCTTGAATTCATGTGTCTCTCCACTAATTGCAGCTTCCAGATTTTCTTTTGTAGTCTTAATGCCGCCGAGCTGCTTCAGGTGACTGTGGGCATGGACTGTTTCCGCGGCTGCCGCAGCCCTGAAAAGTTTGGTCTCTGACTTAGACATTCCTCGTATTTCCTCCTTTTTTTCTGTTGATAGATAACTGGTTATGACAGGTTATTTCTCAGGATACCGTGATTTCCTTTGTTGCCTCCCACTGCCCGTGGAGATTGCACCGCTCAATGACTCTCAGTGTTGATGTCTTGTGCTTGCTGTGCCTCTCGAGAGTGAGGGTCACTTCCGGCCGGGTGAATTTCGGTGTCAACTCGACCCTGGCAAAAAAGTTTTCCTTGAAATAGATATCAATCCATTGAACAAAATGCCCTTCCTCCATCACGTGAGGGATCGCACCAACATGTACCTTCACCTGGAAGGGTTCACCTGCCGTAACTGTATCCGGGCACTCTATCACCGGCATATGCTTCTTTTCCTGCTCTGTCATATTCGCCGGGTCTTTTGGTCTGTTTGTTCCGCAAAAAAGTCCTTTTTCAGCCATCGCTATTCTCCTTCAGATCAATCTGTTTTCAAAATAGTTCGTCATTGTACACTATGCCGGATTAAATGCATCCTTCGCAGCACCGCATATCGGGCATACCCAGTCATCAGGAAGGTCCTTAAATAGAGTTCCTTCTGCTGCTTCATCGTACTCATAGCCACAGGGGCCGCACACGTATTTCATAACTCTTTCTCCTTTTCGTTACAATTGAATTACAATCTCTCTCAGGTAAGGTAATCTTCGCTTATAAATACTAAATTGCTGTTAACTCAAAATTTATTTTTAAAGGGCCTGTTTACCGCAGTGCTGACAAACGACCTCTTTTTCATCACTCCACACTTCTATGTCCTTCCCACAAAATGAACAGACTACCTCCTCAGGGAACGGCGCGGACTGAACAGAGCATGCGGGCTTTTCCTCAAGACGCCTGTTCTTATCCGTCACTTGCCTTCCTCCAACCTTCGTCCTTCAGTTTTGTCATCCTGCTGATGGCCCAGCTCCGCATTTCATCAAAGTACTTCTTCGGATTTATCTTTGCCAGTGTTGCCAGCTCTTCCCGCTCACGCGCGCTGTCTAAATGGTCTCCGGGATAGACGCCGCGCCATGTGATGTATCCTTCATCAAACAGGAGCTCAGGAGAAAGGTTCCGCTTGTCACTGGCGGGAAGTTTGCCGCTGTACAGCTCTGCAACTTCCATATCATAATGAATGACCCACCCATTGTCGCTCAGCATCGCATCAGGTCTGACCGGCATATCCCGGGAGCATTCCGGACAATACAGGGCCTCAATCGCCTCGGGAGGCATCAGCTCATTTTTAAAGTTAAAGCTTGCATCGCGCCTGCCGCATTTGCAGACAACTGAATGATCTGTACACATTGCGTATTCCTCCTGACTGTCTTTATTTACATTTACTGACAGCGCCGCAGCCGCATGATTCAACTTTTTTCATGTTGCCTGATTCACCGCACTTGGGGCAGCTCTTTGGTTTGCACCTTCCCTCTTTTGTAGCTCCGCAGCTTTCACATTTAAATATTGCCATGTTACGTCCTCCTTTCAGTTTTGCATTTTTGGCATATGCCGTAAAACTCAATATGGTTACCTACCAGATCAAAAGATTGTTCAACATCATCAGGTACTGTGACAGGGAGTTCAGCGTGTATGTCAACAATTTTCTTGCACTGGATACAGATAAGATGATGATGCTGGCCAGTGTCAGGATCATACCGTCTTCTCTCCGGGTCTATTGTCAGCTCATGAAGCCTGCCTTTGTTCTTCAGCGCTTCCAGGGTCTTATAGACCGTTGCAAAAGATATCATCGGGTATTTCTTCCGCATTTCAGCATAAATCGTCTCTGCTGACGGGTGCTCCCTGTTTCCGTCAAGGTATTCAAGAATAGCCAGTCTCTGGGGTGTTAGCTTCAGTCCTATGCCTCTATATTTTTTCATGGTATGTGAATATCCTTTATTGATAGACAAAGGATATCATATGATAATCATTATTGTCAAGAGAAAAAATAGCTCCTCAACAATTTACTGCTTATTGCTTAACTCTTTGATATATAGTCATAAATCTGGAAATTATCTATCGATAGGCCGGCCAGAGATGTGCTTCAATTGCCAAAATAAGCTTTTCAAAAGACTTTGGTTTTACTGCTGACATGGATATGGCGCTATACCTCAGACAAATCGCTTCGCTCTCTTCAGTGCTTACGAGATCTTCCTTGTTAAAGACGAGCAACGCCGGTTTGTCAGCAAGACCGAGATCAGCCAGTATTTTTTCCACTGACTGTATCTGCTGCTCAAACCGCGGATTGGATATGTCAACAACATGAAGTAACAGGTCAGCATCTTCAAGTTCCTCAAGCGTTGTTTTGAATGCGGCAAACAGATCCTTTGGCAGATCCCGGATAAATCCTACTGTATCGGTAATGATCACGTCTCGTTCTTTCGGGAAACGGAGCCTCCTGCTCGCAGTGTCCAGAGTCGCAAACATTTTATCCTCTACAAAGGTCCTGCTTTTGGTTAAATTATTCAGTATTGTGGATTTCCCGGCATTTGTGTAACCGACAATAGATATGATCGGTATGCCCTGCGCAACTCTCCGGGCCTTTCTCTGTTTCCGCGCGCGGCTGAGCGACTTCAGCTCTTTTTCGAGAATGGCTATTTTTTCCCGCACCCTCCGTCTGTCCACCTCAAGCTTCATCTCTCCCGGGCCTCTCCCCCCGATTCCTCCCATGAGTCTGGACATGGCTGTTCCTTTACCGGTGAGACGGGGAAGACGGTAACGAAGCTGTGCAAGTTCAACCTGTACTTTGCCGTCACGGCTGTGAGCGCGCCGCGCAAAAATATCAAGGATAAGCTGTGAGCGGTCAATGACCTTAAGCTCCGTGATCTCACTGATGTCCTTGCTCTGCGACGGGGTAAGGTCCTGGTCAAAGATCAGGAGCGTGGCGCCCTTGTTCATTGCATTAATGACAAGGTCTTTCACCTTTCCCTCCCCCATAAGGTACTTGGGATTAATCTTCTTTACCCGCTGCAGGACTTCACCAAGGACTATTACATTGCATGACCTTGCGAGTTCCTTGAGCTCTTCCACAGAGTCTTCCTGTTCGAGTCGTGGAGCAGTTGAGACACTGACAAGGACAGCCCTCTCCCGGTTGTCCTTCAGATCATAGCCCTTTCTTTCTGTCCTGAGGCCTTCTTCAACAAGCTCAATGAAATGGTCAAAATCCTCGAATGTCATGTCCATGCCGTGAAAGGGGACAGGACCGATTAGTTCATATGTTTTTTCGGAAGTTGAAGAAGAGAGGTGGGCCAGGGATATCCTGTCAGGCTCCCCGTCTTTTAATCCGATAACGATCAGGGCATCAAGTCTCAGGAGGGAAAGGTCGGTGATGTCGTCCCTGTTTATTTCTTCGCTCTTCAGGTGGGTATGTATCAGCCTCAATCCCCGAAGGACTTTTTTCCCGAGGGGATACGCTGTGAGTTCCGGGATAAAAATCCCCTTTGCATCGCCGACAATGACATGAAACACCGCGCCGCTTCTGTCAATGAGAACGCCCACCTGCCTGCCGATGGAAGCGGAGATGGAAGCGATGAGTTTCGCCAGGTCAGGCGTCAGGATTCTCTTTTTTGGTATACGCCGCCTGTATATTCTTTCAAGGGCCTTTATATCGCTTTTTTTCAGTCCTGATATATTGCCAAGTACTGATGGAATAGTGCTCTCCTCATTGATTCAGTAGCTAGTAGTTAGTAGCCAGTAGCCAGTAGCCGGTAGTTAGGAGCTGGTAGTCAGGGATCAGTTGACAGAAACTGTTCAATCGATTTTCCTGACTACCATCTACTGACTCCTCACTACATTTTTTGTCAGTGTGCCTCTGCCCAGTTCTTTCCAATGCCGATATCCACAATAATCGGGATCGAGAGCGTTACCGCTTTCTCCATTTCTTCTCTGACCAGTTTTTCAGCTCTGCTTTTTTCCTTTTCCGGTACTTCAAAGAGGAGTTCATCATGGACCTGGAGCAGCATTCTTGTCTTTAGTTTTTCTTTTCTCAGCCTCTTCCATATATTGAGCATTGATATCTTGATTATATCAGCGGCAGATCCCTGCACCGGGGTATTCGTGGCAAGGCGTTCACCGAACTGCTTTATGTTTCTGTTGGTGCTTCTCAGCTCGGGAATGGCCCGTTTTCTGCCAAAGAGCGTCGTCACATAGCCTTTTTCGGTGCCCTCCTGAATCAGGGAGTCAATATATTCTTTAACGCCGCTGAAGCGGGCAAAGTAGGTATCAATAAAATATCGTGCCTCATCAGCAGGGATACCAAGCTGTTGGCTCAGGCCATAGGGACTGATCCCGTATATCACCCCAAAGTTAACGGTTTTTGCGCTCCGCCTCATCTCTTCGGTGACCTTTTCCGAAGGAACACCAAAGAGACCGCAGGCTGTTGTTGTATGAACATCCCCGTTCTCTTTAAATACCTGCACGAGCTCCCTGTCTCCGCTCAGGTGGGCAAAAATGCGGAGCTCTATCTGGGAATAATCAGAGGATAAAAGCAGGCAGTCTGGGTCCGCGATAAACGCTGATCTGATCTTTTTGCCCCAGCTGCTCCTGATCGGGATATTCTGGAGGTTCGGCTCAGAACTGCTGAGCCTGCCTGTTGCTGTTATGGTCTGATTAAATGAGGTGTGCAGCCTTCCTGTTTCAGGGTTGACAAGTTTTGGAAGCGCGTCAACATAGGTGTTTTTCAGCTTTGAAAGACCCCGATACTCAATGATCTCTTTTGGCAGCTCATGGACGAGGGCAAGCTGTTCGAGGACGCCTATATTTGTTGAATACCCTGTCTTGGTCTTTTTTGTGGGCTTCAGCCCGATCTTGTCAAAGAGGATTTCCTGGAGCTGCTTCGGGGAATTTATATTGAATTCCTCGCCGGCGATAAAATAGATCCTCTGTTCAATGCTCGCCAGTTCACCCTCCATTTTTTTTGAGAATTTATTCATGAGCGGTGTGTCGAGCTTAACACCCGCCATCTCCATGTCCGCAAGGACCTCGATAAGAGGCATCTCAATGTCATGGAAAAGTCCTGAAAGCATTTCTTTTTCCAGGGCGGGCTCAAAATGATTTTTCAGTTTTAGCGTAACAGCGGAATCCTCGCCCGAGTAGGTCGTTGCATCTGCAATCTCAACCTCGCTGAAATCCTTCTTGTCCTTTCCAGCCACATCTTTGTATGAGATTTTTTTTATTCCCAAATTGTCCATGGCAGCATCAGTAAGGTTGTGGTTATTCTTATTGGGGTTCAAGAGATAGGAGGCAAGCATGGTGTCAAACGCTATGCCCTGCATTGTTATCCCTTCATTTTTCAGAACAATATAATCGTACTTGATGTTATGCCCTGATTTCCGTATCTTCTTATTCTCAAGCATGCCTCTCATCTCCTTGAGAACAAGCTCTTTTGACAGCTGCTCAGGTACGCCCGGGTAGGAATGTGCGAGCGGAATGTAGTATGCCCTGTCCGGCTCTGCTGAGAACGATATACCGACCAGGCTGGCACTAATAGGAGACTTTGAGGTTGTTTCCGTATCAATGGCAACGTCCCCTTTAATTGACGAGAGGGCCTTTTCCAATATTTTTTTATCTCCTATGGTTATGTAATCCGTCTTCTCATCTTCAGGAAAATTCTGTTCCGGAACTAGTTTGATCAGGCTGGTAAATTCATATTTCCGAAACTGCTCTTTTAATTTTTCCCAGTCCGGGTCTTTCAGCCTGAGTTCTTCTACAGGGATATCAAAGGGGACATCAGGATGAAATGTAGCGAGTTCCCTGCTGAGCCGAATGTTCTCAATGTTTCCTGCAACAGCGTTTCTGGCCCGGCTGTTTTTTATCTGCTCATGATTGGCAATGAGACTGTCCAGGTCGCCAAACTCCTTCAACAGCTTTACCGCGGTCTTTTCCCCGATTCCCGGTGCACCCGGAATATTATCCGAGGCATCCCCCATGAGAGCGATGATCTCCGGAAACTGGGGCGGCTTTATTCCGTATCGCTCAATAACGTCTTTTTCTTCCGTGACCTTTTCTTTCATGGTGTCATAGAGTCTCACCTTTGGCGTAACTGACTGACACATATCTTTATCGCCGGTAACAATGAAGACATCGCAGCCCTCTGATTCAGCCTTTTTTGCAAGTGCGCCGAGCAGGTCGTCCGCCTCATATCCAGGCATTTCAACGGTCCGGATCTTAAATGCCTCTACCATTTCCTTTATCAGCGGCACCTGGGGGATGAGGTCATCAGGCATGCCCGGTCTGTTCGCCTTGTACTGTTCATAAGCCTCATGCCTGAACGTCGGGCCCGGTGAGTCAAAAACGATCGCGAAGTAGTCAGGGGCCTTTTCCCGCAATATTTTCAGTATCATATTGGTAAAACCGAACAGGGCGTTTGTAGGCGTCCCGTCTGAGGCCGAGAGGCCCCTGATTGCATAAAATGCACGGTAAATGTACGAGTTACCGTCTATGAGGTAGAGCGTTGGCATAGGGTATTATACACTAATGATCCAGATCGGAAGCCCCGGGCAGATAACATAATCCGGCTTGTATGCATGCCTATCCAGGGTGACAAAAACTACATTTAATTAGCAAGTTATACGGAATATTCGGCCTGATGCATACGTTGTTTAACGATAGTGCGCTTTTACTTTTAGGGAAAAACATGGTATAAAAAAAAGTAGGTAGTAATCTCGAAATCTGTTAGCACGAACCTTTATCCTTAGTAATGAAGCCAGGGAAATTCAGCGTGCTACGTTCTTAAATGAAACTCATATTATCCGGACAGGAAAACAGATACCTGAGCGCATAACTTGTCCGCATTACCTATGTTTACGCCGATCTCAGTAATATAAATACCTATGTTTAGGAGGAACCTCATGTTTCAAAAAAACAAATATTCTCTGTTAGCAATACTCGTGCTTTTTCTCTGTTTTTCTTTGTTCGTTCCGCTGACGGCTGATGCCCAGTGCGTAGATTCTGATGGAGACGGATTTTTTGCCGGAGAGGCTGTCTGTCCAACAGCACTGGATTGTGATGATACAGATCCCAGGGTGTTTCCGGGGGCGCAGCGCATATGTGACGGTAAGGATAATGACTGCAACGGAAGACTTGACTTT
>CAMYND010000098.1 GCA_947259645.1 Thermodesulfovibrionia bacterium
ATAATGAGATAGACCTTTCAATATTTGACCTTCGTTACAAGAACGATGAAACTGGAGCACCTGCCTACGATCCAGCCATATTGTTGAAGATAATACTCTTTGCGTATTCACGGGGAATCACCTCAAGCAGAAAGATAGCGCGATGCTGCACTGAGAACGTCATATTCATGGCACTCTCTGCTGACACCCAGCCGCACTTTACAACGATAGCCGACTTTATATCGACACTGGATGAAGAGATTATCCGGCTGTTTCTGGAAGTGCTCATGGTATGTGATGAAATGGGATTGATCGGGAAAGAAATGTTTGCTGTAGACGGGTGCAAGATGCCCGGCAATGCGTCGAAGGAGTGGAGCGGGACAAAGGCGGAACTGAAGAAGAAGAAAGAGAAAATGGAAAAGGCTGTACGGCAGATTATGAAGCGGCACAGGGAAATAGATGATAGAGAGGCAAACCGTGAGGTCATCGAGCAGGAAGAGAAGTATGTGGCGAGGATCAAGAAGAATGTAAAGAAGATAAAGCAGTGGCTTAAAGAGAACGACGATAAGCCCGGCAAGACGGGGAAGCCGGTCAAGAGCAACATAACCGATAATGAAAGCGCCAAGATAAAGACTTCCAAAGGAGTGATCCAGGGATATGACGGGGTGACTGTAGTGGATGAAAAGCACCAGGTGATAGTGCATGCAGAGGCATTCGGGAAGGCGCAGGAGCATGATCTGCTGAAGCCGATGGTAGAGGGGGCGAGGGAGAACTTCCGTGAGATCGAAAGTGAAGAAGATGTATTTGATAAGGCACAGCTTGTAGCAGACAGCGGGTTTCATACAGAAGAGAACGTAAAGATGATAATGGAAGAAGATATAGATGGATATATAGCAGACCCGCAGTTTAGAAAGCGCGATCCACGGTTTTCAGAAGTTTATAAATACAAGGAGCGGTTTAATAAAGAGCGTGCTGAGTATTTTGGAACAACAACGGGGATGTACAGGGTCAGGGACTTCAAGATGAGTGAGGACGGGACGCACTGCATCTGTCCAGCAGGCAAGAGGATGTATCGTACAGGGAGCAATATAATGATAAGAGGGAAAAGGGCAATGAAATTCCGAGGGCGGAGAGTTGATTGCCCGGTGTGTGAAGTACGCACGCAGTGCCTGAGAAGTCCTGATACAACCGAAACCCGGCAGGTACATTTTTTCAAGGACAAGCCGGAGGGTGCACCAGAAACATATACTCAGAAGATGAAGCGCAAGATAGATTCGATAAAAGGCAGACTCATATATAACAGACGACTAGCAATAGCGGAACCGCCGTTTGCTCATATACGGAGCATGCTTGGACTGGACCGGTTCAGCCTCCGGGGGAAGAAGAAAGTAAACACACAGTGGCTGCTGTACTGCACCGTGCACAACCTGACAAAAGTTCACAGATACGGGCATGAATTTGCATAGAGAAATAGACGTACAGAAGAATAGCCACGGAAAAAACGGTAATACAGAGAGTTAGTTGAACGATAGAGCTGCACTATTGATAAACAGGTTCATCCAGCAGAATTAATTTCCGATATAATGGATCACACATTGAAAGAGAATTGAAGTTTCAAAAACAGACTTATTCTACAGACTCGTTATGTATCAATAAAGGAGAATTAAATCATGGCCATCATCAGAAACAATGGTGTTGACGGTAAAGTCTGTTCAACTTGCAAAAGTTGGAAGCCATTATCTGAATTTCCTACAGATCCTACTCATGGGCCATTGCAGGGTGGTAGACATTGCAGATGTAAAGAATGCCATCGAATTAAATCAAGAGAGAGACGAAAGTAAATTAATCAAAAATAAATCTTATGAGTTTTCTAATATCTGTCATTATGTAAGAAATTAAAAACATGAAAAGCAAATTTATTCATGTACTCATGCTGATAGTAGGAATATTGGGCTTATTCATGGGCACTCTTCCTGACATATTCCCTGATCAGAAAGACGTACTTCTCATCGGTAAGTATAAAAAAATGAATGTTGCATATGAAAAACTTGTTAATTACGCAAAAGTTCCTAGAGGCATTAGAGAAAGTGAAGTTGCATTAAACATAAAAGACTCAGGCTACCACATTATCTATAACCATTTGCAGTCATTAGACCCTTCATTACCTTCATTAAAAAAAACAGATTATGCTTTTAGAGATTTATTAATTAATCAAGTTGTTCATGTTAGAGACGATAAAAATGAGTGGAGGCCGATCTGTGAATTGCGTGACTTGTATTTTATTATCCGTGATTCACAATTACGATATTTCACAATAGTAGGCTTTGCTTTTGCTCTATTTGCTCTTGCAGTTGAATTTTTCATGAACATGAGAACGGCAAGCAATACTTGAGAACATAACCTGTCAACGCACTCGAATGCATGACAGCGGTGACTATTTTGACTTTTATTATTTTGTAATATGCAAATTATCGTAATGCCTGATAATATGCTACATGTCATGCATCGGTGGTTTCTGCGTTATGGCACTAAATCAAGGATAGAGATATTAATTGAAACACTGTGATAATCCAGACTGCCCATATTTTATAAGAGTAAATAAATATGCCGAATATCACGATGATATCAACACATGTTCAGACTGTGGCGAATCACTGAAACCCGGAGAACGACCTGAATTAAAGCACATTGAAAAAGCAGAAGTAGATTCTTTGGTTAACATTGCAAGCTATAGAGACTTACCAGATGCATATTTGGTAAAGGGCAAATTGGAATCGGAAGGAATAAGTGTTTTCTTGAGAAATGAACACACGATAGGAGTTCAGTGGTTATATTCGAATGCATTAGGAGGAGTTAAGTTAGATGTTCCAGAGAGCCAAGTCGAGCAGGCACATAATATACTTAAAGAAGATTACACAGAGGAAATAACAGACCAAGACCAGAATGAGAGTACTGATGCAGATGGAACATGTCCTATTTGTAATTCTACCAATACTCAGTATTATGATCGTGCGCGCAAATTTGGAGCTATAACATATTTGACTGGTTTGCCACTTTTGCTATTCGGCAAACGTTATCAGTGTTTAGATTGCAAACATGTATGGAAACCAAAATAAAAACCATAACAAGGCACTGGATAGAATGCGTACCAGCAACATTGATTTGGGACTGAGACGACGTAAGCTTGTCTGATCATCGTTCAGGCTTGTTTATGTCATACATGGCACGCATCTATCAGCTTTACGTTATATATAATTAATTAGAACACAAATGAATATGGCGTTATTAGGGAAATCAGAAATACTGAAAATCACGAAATTTACAATATTATATTTATGTTTTACGTATGTCGCTTTGGTTGTAAGAAATGCGTGGCATGAAGAGCTTAATTATAATTTAGGCTATCTACTGTCCCAGGAAAGCATGCAGGTAGGATTAGCTGTGCTTTATATTCCTGTATATGTTGCAATTCTCTATGTTTTTATCAAGCAAGTAAAAAATAATAAAAACAAAGACTATAATAAATCATCATACAGAAGTTCACATCGTAATAGTCGTAGATAAAGGATCTTAATTTTTTAATCCCGCTCAGATTTAAAAGACTATAACGGCATTAAAGGCATAAAGAACCATAAAGAAAAAAGCTATATAACCAAGCAGTGGACAGTGAACGAGTACCAGCGGTGGCAATATTGACTGCGATTAGTTTTATATGTGCAAATCATCTTTTAGGTATTTAGCATCATACAGGCACTCGATAAAATAAGAAAGAAGGTCTCCTTTAATGCAAAGCATTAATCGTGTTAGTTTACGATTTAATTAGCAGTTAAAAAAACTAACACAAAAGAAAGGAGACCTTGATGAAAGATAGCATCTATGATCACTACATAGCAATAGACTGGTCAATTAAAAACATGGCAATTGCACGCATGACAAAGAAATCCAATAAAATCACAGTCATTGACGTTCCTTCAGATGTTGTTGAACTTCAGACTTATTTAAAGAATCTAAGGGGCACAAAAATACTGGCTATTGAAGAAACGAGCACATCACAATGGTTATACACTGAGCTGGAAGGTTACGTGGAGAAGATTCTAATCTGTGATCCCTACCGAAACCGGCTTCTGGGAGAAGGAGCCAAGACGGATAAGATCGATGCCGCTAAACTGGTGCACCTTTTGAAAGCTGGACTCATGAAAGAAGTCTATCATTCTGCTGAGAAGTTTATATATATTCGGAGAGTTGTAAGCGGCTATGAGGATATGGTCAAGGCAGGAGTCCGATTAAAGAACCAACGATACGCATTGCTGCGGACCTGTGGAAAGAATGGCAAGGAGAAGGACATTAATGTGGGCTCTCAGGGTGAGCAATTCGTGCTGGAATGTCTGGATAGGCAAATAAAAGCCTATGAGGAAGAGAAGAATGGGTTTGAAAAAGAATTTGTGCGACTGGCCCGCAAGTATCCTGAAATAAAACATCAAAAAAGTTTGCCTGGAATTGGAACTATCAATGCAGTGAAGATAGTTTCCCGGGTGGTGAGTCCCTACAGATTTGCCGATAAAGGCCATTACCTGAGTTACACAGGGCTGGTCAAGCTTGAAAAAATAAGCGGGGGGAGAAGTTATGGCAAAAAGAATCCGCGATACTGCAGGCAGTTAAAAAGTGTTTACAAATCAGGGATCCTGGCAGCCATTGGCGGAAACAATCCGATAAATGATTACTACGAATATTTAATCCGGGAAAAGAACTATCCGGAGCATAATGCGCGCAATAGCGCCTGTCGGAGATTAGCAATATTAAGTTTAGGAGTTTTCAGAAGTGGAAAGAAATATCAACCTTACAGGAGGGACCGTGTAAAAGGTAATAAGGCAATTCCATCAGACCTGTAATAACCGTGTTCAAAAAGACAGACCTCTTTGAAAATGGATAACGGTTTTACAGGTGAGGGGAGAGATCTCAAGAGTGACGATAACAGACCTGTTTTTGTAGGTTATAGTTCAGGCATTCGATTAGCCACCCCTCTATTCCTGGAATTTATCGTAGCCCGTTCTTTGGCTAGTATAATCAGGCCAGAGATGGAGAGCTCAGATAGGCGTGTGAGGAATACTTTTTAAACCTTATTATAACAATAGATAAAGTAAGATCCGTTAAGGTTGAGAAAATGAGGTTTGGCAAGAAAGGGATTTACAGGTAGATAACATTTGGAGACCGCAAGTAAGAAAACTCAAACTTTCTTACTATAGGAGAATTTATTCTCTTGACTTACTTTCTTATAGGCGTCACTCGCTATTCGTCAATCGTCAATTTCCTTTTTACCAGAGTTTATACATCATAAGCTCTCGAGCATAAGGCGAAATCGATGATATAAATTTCTTCTGGTCTCCCGGCCGCATTGGCTTGAATGATTTAGCGAATCGCACGTTTTCCTCAAGCTGATCAATATCATCGCACCCTATTACGACTGTCGAGACGGCCTGCGAAAGCGCGAACTCATAAAACGGCTTCATCGTGTTTATGAAAGGAAGCTGCCGGGGCGCTCCCCTGAGATAGACCTTCATCCCGATCACCCCCATATGCTTTTCGTTCGCAAGGGGAACTACATCTTCCAGAAAACTCATATGTTCCGGCTCCGCCGGATTTACCGGCAGAAGCACTGTATCAAAATCGAACAGAGTTATGCACCTGCTTATGATTCCAGGATTTTCATGGCCGGTCACACCTATAAACCGCGTCAGACCCTTTTCTTTTGCCTGTACGAAGGCCTCTATTGCTCCCCCTGGACCGAAGATCTCCTCAATGTCCTCTTGTGTCCTTACGTCATGCACCTGCCAGAGATCGATGTGGTCGGTGTTCATATTTTTCAGAGTCTCCTGTAGGTGGGCCAGCGCTCCTTTTCTGTCCCGGGCATGGGACTTACTTGTAAGAAATATCTCGCCTCGTCTTTCGTTCAATGCCTTACCATAATACGATTCACTTCCTGAATAAGCCCGTGCTGACTCACAGTAATTGATCCCGAGGTCCAGCGCCCGGTTGATCAGGGTATAAACTTCTTTATCATATCCGAAAGTCCTCAGAACCCCTTCTCCGCCAAGACCGAGAATGGTCACATCAACTCCGGTCTTCCCGAGTTTTCTTTTTGGAATATCCATAACCAGATTTTAGCAGGAAAATCCGAGAATGCAAGAAGAAAGTATGACGTAAATCATATCAATCACTTCAGAAGAGGAATAAGCTTTTCATAAGAACACCTCAATCGCCTCATGAACTTGTCACCAAAGTAAGAGGAACTGTAACGGCAGTATGAAAAGGAGAAACAAATGAGTGCATATTTAGAGATTACATTAAAAATTGCTGAAGCAGACAGACAAAGTGCAGCTGCAGTGTATAGCAAATACAAGCAGCCTTTCCTGGATTCTATATCAGGTGCAAGTTCCAAGGAATTATTGCTTCGCACTGATGATGTGCAGGTGTTACACGGATTTGACTCTGTTGAGTCTGCACAGAGTTACCTATCGAGCGGACTATTTACAAATGATGTAGTCGGAGCTTTGAAGCCCTATCTTAAAGGTGATCCTGAAATAAGGATCTACGGAGTTGTCTAGGGACATTAAAGGAATCGAAATTTACCCGGAAAATTGCCAGTTTACAGTTGCCGTGACTGTGAGTTTATCATCCGTCCTGTAACTTAAGCCAACATTCAGAAGGATAATTGCAGTTTTCACAGGTGGAATTAAAGGAACAGAAGATCCATGGCTGGAATGGGTACCGTTTAATATGCGGTTCGATTATGGCCAATGCGTTAAGGGTAGGGGACCATATACTGGGAGAATTATGAGTTATGGAGACTGAGTTGCTATGAAAAAAATAACATGGCCAGAACATCCGCTAATTCTGGAGATAAATACATGGACATGGCTGAGGGAGCTGTCTGATCAGTATGGCAAGACTATAACGTTTGAAAATTTGCCTGTCAGGGTCCTTGAGAAGGAAACCCGGGATTTTGATCTGGTCTGGTTCATGGGAGTCTGGAGGAGGAGTCCGAAAGGCCGCGAGGTCGCGGTGACGCATCCTGATTTACAGGATGAATACAGAAAAGCCCTGTCCGACTTTAGCGAAGAGGATGTGGTTGGCTCTCCCTATTCAATATATGATTATTCTGTTGATCCGCACCTTGGTGGCGCTGAGGGCCTCATAGCTGTCAGAAAAAAACTTGCTGAACTGGGAAAGATATTAATCCTGGATTTTGTCCCTAATCATGTTGCCGTAGATCATTCCTGGGGGGAAGACGTACCTGATGCATTTGTGCGCGGGAGTGAACAGGACCTTGCCTCAAACCCGGAAGGATTCTTTAAGAGGGGCGAATCTATATTTGCTTATGGTAAGGACCCATATTTCCCATCCTGGACTGATACAATGCAGGTCAATAGTTTTTCCCGGGTATATAGGGAGAAAGTCATTGAAACGCTCCAGGCCATGGGGAAATATTGTGATGGTGTCCGGTGTGATATGGCCATGCTGTTGGTTGACCGGATATTTCAACAGACCTGGGGGGATCGCGGCGGGCAGCCCCTGGAACAGGAATTCTGGCAGGAAGTCATTGGGAGGGTAAAAGAGATAAATCCCGATTTCAAGTTCTTCGCAGAAGTCTACTGGGACATGGAATGGGAACTGCAGCAGCAGGGGTTTGATTTCTGTTATGACAAGAGATTGTATGACCGCTTGCTTCATGAAGGTGTTGAATCGATTAAGGGACATTTGCATGCAGAATTGGACTACCAGAAACGACTCGTTCGATTTATTGAAAATCATGATGAACCAAGGGCAGTATCTGCTTTTGGCGAGAAACGGTCTCTGGCAGCTGCATCTATTGTCCTGTCTTTGCCGGGAGCCCGGCTGCTACACTTTGGCCAGCACCTGGGAAGACGTATTAGATTGCCGGTGCAGCTGGGAAGAGGAAAAACCGAGCGCGTTGTGCCGGCTATTGAGGAACATTACAGGAAACTGCTTCCGGTTATCTCAGAAAACATTCATGACAAGGGAACGTGGAGACTGTTTCATCTCAATGGTGAAGAATTCCTGCACAGCCCGTTTATCAGCGCTCTCTGGGAATCTGATAAGGGCTTTCTTCTTATTGTTGTTAATTACTCTGATAATAATCAGACAGGTACTATAGATTTTTCTGGCCTGGTTAAAAGAGGTGAAAAAATAACTGAAGAAATGCAGAAACAGACAATTCTTCTGGATCAGAATCGGCTCGATATTAATGCGAGTCCCTGGGAAGTTAACGTATTCAGAAAGGGTAAGGCAGTACCCTTATAAATACCCTCAGAATGTGTTTAGTTTTTCTGCGATTTGGAGAGAAAAAACTACTCTGATTTCTCCGAGCCTTTTTCAGCAAAAAAGCGAAAGAGAAATTCACCGTCTTTCGGGGGCAGATCAAACTTCAGGCAGGCATCCCCAATCAACTGGGAAAGATTGAAATCAGGATTATTCTCCTGCCCTTCAGATATCCATTTGACAGCTTTTCTCAACTGTTCACCCTCAGGTTTAATACTCACTGTATTTCCTTTCATATAAGCACTAAGAAGTCATATATTCTAACAGGTTCCAGGTAAAATTACCTGATTTTGCAACCGGAAAAAATATTATATGCTCTGATGAATGGAATTCCGGAGTTACACGGTTTCATATGTCATGACCCTGATGATTCCGATTGTACTCCCCTCACCTTCAGTGCAGGTATCTGACACAGAAATCACATCTTTTATTTTGTTTTCCTGAATAAACTGGTTGACCTGATCATCCAGATCTTGGATTTCCTTCATTGCATGTAATGCCTTCAGTACGTTCGTGAATGTCTTTAC
This sequence comes from Thermodesulfovibrionia bacterium, assembly GCA_947259645.1. Lineage (GTDB taxonomy): Bacteria > Nitrospirota > Thermodesulfovibrionia > UBA6902 > UBA6902 > Glo-13. Next base: position 8,844 of record CAMYND010000098.1, read on the forward strand.
TTTAATCATGATGAACCTCCTCTGTTTATACTGTGCAGTATATCATTAAATTATACGTAGTCAATAGAGTGGAAGAAATTTAATCCAAAAATCAGCAGGATTCATTATCCCGATCTGCTCAATCCAATGGGGAGCGTATCTGTCGCTCTTGTCGAGAACGCATAAAGAGATCGATGTACGGGGCTGCAGATTGAACTGATTTGATAATGATAATCAGGGGAGAAAAGTCCGCCTCATTCAAAAGTACGGGGTTACTCTATTGAAAAGCCTATAACGTATTTCTGTCCGGGGTCTTGAAGAAGGCATGAAACGAAAACTTGAGATACTTCTTATTTACAGCACTGCGTTAATACAGGGACTGACTCTGGTTATTGTGCCGGCTGCGAGCTCTGTTCTGACAGACCCGCAAACGTTCGGTTTTTCCGAGAGTGCCTATGGTGCTCTCTTTGTACCGCAGGTTATTATGGCAATTTTAGGAGCACTTTTGGGGCCAGGATTTTCCCGCAGGCGAGGAATGAAAGCGGTTTACCAATCAGGCCTGCTCTTCAACATCTGTGCGATGATATTGATCGGAGCGAGTGAGCTGTTTCTGGACAACCAGAGCGTCGCGTATCTTTTTGTTCTGCTTGGCACGACCGCGGTTGGAGCCGGATTCGGATCAACGCTTCCGATGATTAACGTCTATGCAGAACGTATCTTTCCGGAAAACTCTGCTTCAGCATTGACGGGTCTGCATACGCTCCTGGGTACCGGGACCGCTCTTGCGCCATTGATCGTAGCTGTTTTAGTGAAACAGATCGGCTGGTGGCTTCTTCCCGTATCAGCATTATTAATATTAATAATTATTTTTGGCGGCACTTTTTATCTTCCCTTAAAAGGAGAAAAAACAGGCAGGAAGGTGGCGCCGGTGATATCAGATAAGAGGGGGTTTTACCAGGCTGGTGTCTGGCTGTTTATTGCCATCACTATTTTGTATGGGTATTGTGAAACAATTTTTGCTAACTGGGCGATTATTTTTCTTAATAAGGAAAAGTTTTTGCAGCCTCCCCAGGCGAGTTATGCTTTGGCGGCATTCTGGGCTATGGTCACCGCAGGACGCCTGCTTGTCTCTTTATTATCTGTCTGGATTTCGGCACGTCTGGTTTATCGAATTCTCCCCCTGATGATGGCGGCAGCGCTCTGGGCTGTAACACTGGTCGGGTCAGACATCTCCGGAGTGCTTTCTTTTGGGTTTGCCGGATTAGCATGTTCCGCTTTTTTTCCGTTAAGTTTCAGCTTTGCGCAGACGCGGTTTGCATCTATCTCCGAAACAGTTTCAGGAAGTCTTATGGCTTCATATATGTTAGGTTATGGTGCTGCATCCTATGGGATTGGAAAGGTTTTGGAATTAAAAAGATATTGAGTCAACATAAGGAGAAAATAATAGTTCTAAAAATTATAATATCAACATGTTTGGACCGTGAGCCTTTGAGTTACTCGGGAGCTTAATGCCTGAGTATTAAATTATAATAACTGTCATTACAGGGGAGTATGATATGAACAACGTAGATCTAACTGCCGAGGAACAAAGGCTGTCTGAGAATACCGCACACAAAATATTCTGGAAAAAGTGGGGACCTTATCTTAGTGAGCGGCAGTGGGGGACAGTCAGAGAGGACTACAGTGCCGACGGGGAGGCCTGGGATCATGTCCCTCATGAGCATGCCCGTTCGCGTGCTTACCGGTGGGGCGAGGATGGTCTGGCAGGAATATCAGATATTCATCAGAACCTCTGTTTTGCTCTGGCATTATGGAACGGAAGGGATCCAATCCTGAAAGAGCGGCTCTTTGGACTGAACAGCCATGAAGGCAATCATGGAGAAGATGTGAAGGAACTTTACTACTATCTGGATAACACGCCGACGCACTCCTATATGAAATTCCTCTATAAATATCCTCAGGCAGAGTATCCCTACAAACAGCTCCTTGATGTTAACCAGAGCAGGTCAAGGCAGGAACCTGAGTATGAACTGCTGGACACAGGCATTTTTAATGGAAACAGGTATTTCGATCTCTTTGTGGAATATGCAAAGGCAGGCCCCGATGATATCTTGATACGGATTGAAGCCGTAAACCGGGGAAAGGCGAGTGCTGATATTTATCTGCTGCCCACACTCTGGTTCAGGAATACCTGGTTGCCTGGCAGGGTCCTGGCAAAACCAGACATAAGAGTATTGAGCCAGTCGCCTGAGCTGACAGCTCTGGAAGCTGTACATGAGCGTATGGGTTCGTACTATTTATATAGTGAAAAAAGTGAAATGGTTCTCTTTACGGAAAATGAGACAAACCTGGAGAAGCTGTTTAACACTCCCAATATCACACCCTATACGAAAGACCTCTTCCACGATGGGGTTATCAGCGGCAATTTTGAAATGTTTAAAAACAAAAGCAACGGAACTAAGTGCGCACTGTTTCATAAATATAAAATTCCCGGAGGACAATCAAAGACGATCAGGCTGAGGCTGACAAATGAAAAGCCGGGAACGACTGTTTTTGCTGAAGGCTTCAACCGTATATTCAGTCAAAGATTAAAAGAAGCTGATGACTTCTATTTACGGTTAACGCCGCCCGAACCAGTAAGTGATGTAGTCACGGTACAGAGACAGGCATATGCCGGACTGCTCTGGAGCAAACAATACTATAACTATGAGGTTGAGACATGGCTGGAGGGAGACAAAGGACAGCCTGCACCGCCCGAAAGCAGGCAGAATGTACGGAACCATGAATGGAAACATGTTTTCAACAGGGACATTATCTCCATGCCGGATACGTGGGAGTATCCCTGGTACGCAAGCTGGGACCTGGCGTTTCACTGTATTCCTTTATCAAGGATTGACCCTGACTTTGCCAAGAAACAGCTTATCCTTTTCCTGAGAGAATGGTACATGCACCCCAATGGACAGATCCCGGCGTATGAATGGAATTTCGGGGATGTCAATCCTCCTGTTCATGCATGGGCAGCGCTGAAAGTGTATCAGATTGAGAAAGCCGGTGCAGGGAAAGAAGACGTAGCGTTTCTGAAAAGGATCTTCCATAAGCTGCTCCTTAACTTTACCTGGTGGGTAAACCGGAAGGATTCAGACGGCAACAACATCTTTCAGGGAGGATTTCTCGGACTTGATAACATAGGCGCTTTTGACCGAAGCAGTGCTCTTCCGGGAGGCGGCCACATTGAGCAGGCCGACGGTACGAGCTGGATGGGGATGTATTCGTTGAACCTGATGGATATGGCTCTAGAGATAGCAGGGACTGATCCTGCCTTTGAGGATACAGCCTCTAAATTCTGTGAACACTTTGTGCATATCGCGGAATCGCTGAATTCCTTTGGAGAGCATGGTCTGTGGGATGAGAATGACGGATTCTATTATGATACGCTTCATCTTCCCGATGGAAGGCACGTGCCTCTCAGGATACGGTCCCTGGTAGGACTGACTTCATTACTTGCCGTGTCAGTGATAAGCAGAGATCTGTTTGACAGACTGGGAGGCTTCAAAAAAAGATTTCTGTGGTACCGGGACAACAGGAAAGATCTGGGTAAATATTTGGTGATAGATGAGATTAGAGAAGGGCAGGATATACTGCTTTCCTTAACCCCAAAGGACAGGCTTGTAAGAATTCTCCAAAAGATGCTGGATGAGAACGAATTTCTGTCGCCCGGAGGAATCAGGTCCATTTCAAAATATCATAAGGACAATCCATATAATGTAAGAGTTGACGGAAAAGAGTACCGGGTGGATTACGAACCTGCCGAGTCGTTGACCGGTCTTTTCGGGGGCAATTCCAACTGGCGCGGGCCTGTCTGGATTCCGATTAATTATCTCTTCATCGATGCGCTGAAAAAGTACTATCAGTATTATGGCGATACACTGAAGGTGGAATTTCCAACTGGATCAAATGACTATATCAATTTGCAGGAAGTAGCAAAGAGATTATCTCAGAGAATTACATCCATATTTTACATGGATCTAAATGGCAGGAGGCCGGTTCACGGGGATGAAGAGAGATACCGGAGTGACCCTCACTTTAAAGACCTTGTACTGTTCAACGAGTATTTCCATGGTGATACATGTAAGGGTTTGGGTGCGAGCCATCAGACTGGCTGGACAGGTCTTGTAGCGGAAATGATTGAATGGTGCTGGTGTCATTGAGTAATTAGAGAAAACTCGATCATTTATGAGGGCTGTATCATATCGGCCATAGTGATTCTTTTCTAATAATGATAGAATCTTAGTATTGATATACAGGCGCCTTAATTATCAAAACGTAACAGAGCTTACATAGTTGAATGGTTATATATGGTAAAAAACAATTTTAAGGAATATATAGTTATCGTACCATTATCTCAGTCAGGAGGAGAGGCGAATGAGTGAAGTTGCCGGGAAAACGGATTATCTGAAAATGTATTACGGTAAGAAACTTCAGGGCATGCAGGACCTGGAGACGAGCGCATGCTGCTGCAATGATGAACTGCTGCATCCGGATATACGGGAAATTGAGCGTCAGCTTGATAATGAAATACTGGCAAAGTTTTATGGGTGTGGTTCACCGATTCCTCCTTCCCTTGAGGGATGCACAGTTCTTGACCTCGGATGCGGTACAGGAAAAGATGTATTCATTGCATCACGCCTTGTTGGCCCGAATGGTTTTGTAACAGGGGTTGATATGACTGATGAGCAGCTTAATGTGGCATGGAAACATGTTGATTCCCAGATGAAGAAATTCGGGTATTCAAAGCCGAACACAGAGTTCAAAAAAGGCTATATAGAGGACCTGAACGAACTGAATATAGCAGATGAGTCCCTGGACGTTGTTATGTCGAATTGTGTTATAAATCTTTCTGAAGATAAAAGAAAGGTGTTCTCAGAGATTTTCCGGGTGCTGAAACCGGGGGGAGAGCTGTACTTTTCTGATGTGTTTACGGGACGGAGAGTGCCTGAGTATCTGGCAGATGATCCGCTGCTTCACAGTGAATGTCTGGGCGGCGCCATGTATATTGAGGATTTCAGAAGGATGATGAGAGAGGAAGGCTGCCTGGACTATCGTGTTGTTTCCCGGCATAAGATCAAGATAAATAATCCCGGGATAGAGGTCAAAGCCGGAATGGTGGATTTCTACTCAGTCACTGTTCGTGCTTTTAAGCTCGAAAATCTTGAAGATATCTGTGAAGATTACGGTCAGGTTGCTCAATATCTGGGAACGGTCCCGGGCTATCCCCATGCGTTTGAACTTGATGAACACCACAGATTTATTGCCGGCAAACCAATGCTCGTATGCGGAAATACTGCCTCAATGCTTCAGGAGACACGCTTTGCCCGGCATTTTAAGGTAGCTGGAGACAGATCCAGTCACTACGGACCGTTTGAATGCGCACCAGCTTCTGAAAAGCACAGCAGTAATGACGAGAGCGGCGGAGCATGTTGTTGAGGGATATCGTGTACCGTATCAGAATGTTATTGCCTGATGTTTAACTGATAATGGGGTCAGAATTGGAGGGGCAATTCATGCGTTGCTTTGCAGCTATCCGGTTTAAGTAACAGGTATGTCCGACACCATTAAAAAACATATCAAAAAAGCACAGTCTGTGCTTAAGAAAAACTGGAAGGGCGCATACACCATTCCTTCATCGTCTCTTTACCCCCATCAGTGGAACTGGGATTCAGGATTTATAGCGATAGGGTATTCTCACTATGACACGAAACGGGCAATCAAAGAGATAACCAGTCTTTTTGAAGCTCAGTGGAAAAACGGGATGGTCCCCCAGATAGTCTTTAATAGAAAAGCCCTTGGCAAATATTTTCCTGAACCTGATTTCTGGGAGACCGGGCTTTCTAAGAACTCTCCTGAAAACCATCTTACATCAGGCATTACAATGCCGCCGATCCATGGAGTGGCAGTACTGAAAATATATGAAAATGCTGATAACAGGGATGCTGTCGTCCCTTTTCTCAAATGGATCTACCCGAAACTCCTGATGTCCCACAGATACCTCTATACAGAGAGAAACCATAACGGAGACGGACTTATTTATATACGGCACCCCTGGGAATCAGGCATGGACAATTCACCCACCTGGGACATTGTCCTCGATAATATCAACCTTTCTGAAGTTGAAATTCCGGAATACAAACGCAAGGATACAGAGAGCGGAGTTTCCGAAGAGATGAGGCCCACAAAAGAGTACTATGATTACTTTGTCTACCTCATTGGACTCTTCAAAAAAGCCGGTTATGATGAGAAGGCAATTGCTGAGGATTGTCCCTTTATGGTTGGCGGGCCTCTGTTCAATGCCATTCTCTGTGCTTCCAACGAGGCACTGATCAAGATAGCAGATATAATTCATGAACCATTCCATGAGATCGAGCAGTGGTATGCCTTAACCGCCGGAGTGATAAGGGATAAATTGTATAACAAGGCCCACGGTATATTTGATGCCTATGATGTACGCAATGAAGAGCCAATTGAGCTGGAAACAGCCGCCGGATTCATGCCTCTTTTCGGTGGGGCGGCATCTTCTGTTCAGGCAGGCAGGATTTATGAATACCTCAATTCAAAAAGTTTCTGTGCCCTTCATCAGGGCAACTGTTTCACAATCCCCAGCTATGATACCCAGAAGGAAAGCTTCAAGAGGATGAACTACTGGCGGGGTCCTGTCTGGATAAATATTAACTGGATGCTGGTACAGGGCCTGAGGAGGTATGGGTTCAGGCAGAGAGCGGACTCACTGGCCCGTGACATACTCGAACTCCCGATCAGGTTTGGTTTTCATGAGTACTTTGACTCATATGACGGAAGGGGTTATGGATCGAATAATTTCTCATGGACCGCTTCCCTTTTTATAGATACAGCATATGAAACATATATTAAGGCTGAGAGCGGAAAGGGGAAGGCTGGAAAAAAGCGTTTCTATTCTGAAGTGATACTGAACAGGGAGTCTGAGGTTTCCCCTGGCGCGGGAGTGAATGTTTCTCAGGAAATGATGAGTACTATCAAGGGAATCAAATCGAAATTCTATACACCGAAGGGTATTGTAGATTACGAGGCGATTCGGCTATCAGAAGAATACGGAGAATATAAAAAGATAGCGGCAAGTCTTCGAGAGTTTGATCTGGGCCTGCTTCAGGATGACACTGAACAAAAGGCTTTCTGGATCCACGTATTCATTTTTCGCTGGTCTGCGGATCCCGGTCATGCGCCCCTATTACCTATTATTCTCCTGAGGGGATAGATAAAGAGCTGGAACTGGCGACCCGGAACTTTGTAAATAGTTCGGAGATTATTATTATTCCCGAGGAAAACAAGATCCTGCTCTCACAGATATTTAAATGGTACAAGGTTGACTTCGAGGGGAAAAAAGGTATCCTGAATTTCATCAGGAACTATATCCTCGATGATGATAAAAAACTATTTCTTGATAAAAAGGGAAAGAAGGCCCGTATTGATTATCTCTATTATGACTGGAACCTCAATAAATAAACGATGCAGAGTCCCGGGTGCTTCCTGCCTCGCGACTATTACCTCTGAAAACAGGATATTTTCACTGAGAGGTATCTTCTTTCTCATAATCGTCCTGTTCTTGTCCTCTTTATATGTCAGCCCGGTATATGCTCAGGAGAACGACGTTTATTTTCGCGATAATTTTCAGAATCTTGAGAACTGGAAGCCACTTCTATTTAAAAAAATAGATAACCATACAGAATATTCTATCGAAGAAGATGGGCAGAATAGTTATTTAAAGGCTGAAAGCAAGGCTTCGGCATCGGGGCTTGTCCTGAACAAAGAGTTTAATGTCTTTGACTATCCAAAAATAAGATGGAGATGGAAGGTGAACAATGTATTCAGCACTGGCAATGCCCGTGAGAAGGCAGGTGATGACTACCCGCTTCGCATATATATTATTTTTAAATATGATCCTGAGACAGCATCATTTGGAAAGAAAATAAAATATGGTCTGGCAAAAAAAATATACGGTGAATATCCGCCTGACAGTTCATTGAACTATATCTGGGCTAACAGGGAGCAGAATGAACGAATCCTTGAGAACACCTATGCTGCAGAGGCAAAAATGATTATCTTGCAGACGGGTGATGCTCAAGCAGGCGTATGG
>CAMYND010000099.1 GCA_947259645.1 Thermodesulfovibrionia bacterium
GGTATTGTTGCCTGGAGCATCCCGTCGATCATGATCGCTGCAATTGGTGATTACGTCGGAGTTGAAAGGTCAGTGGCCGCTTTTGGATTTATTACTTTTCTCTTTGGTATTGGTCAGATTTCAGGTCCCGCAATAGCCGGACTCATGGCGGAACAGACAGGGAGCTTTACCGGAAGTTTCCTGATGGCCGGCATTTTTGCGGCTCTGGCCATCATCATGACCGCTCTACTGAAAAAGCCCGCTCATTCCTGATGAGCGTATATTATGCTTTCCTGCATTGAGTACTAAAAAAGACTCGCGCTTTTAAAGAGATCAAAGAGTTTAAATTTTCTGGATTTCAGGTGAGCAGAATGAACAATGGAATTGCCAGGATTTACAGATGAAGAAAAGATTTTTATGTTGTCGCTTTTTCTCCCTGAAAATATTTTAAAATTGTTTCTTCCCTGTTTTTTGGCCTGGAACATGGCCATGTCAGCATTCTTTATCAACAATTCAGAATCCTCTGTGTCGTCAGGAAAGAGACTGGCGCCCACACTTCCGGAGATTTGAATTTCCTGACCATTTAACTGGAATGGAGTGGTCAGGGCCCGGACGATCTTCTGAGCCACTATCTTAACGTCTTCAGCTTTCTCGATATTCGGCAGGATGCAGGTAAACTCGTCACCACCCAGCCGGGCAACAGTATCAGACTTCCGGAGACAATACTCGAGGCGTCTGGCAACTGACTGGAGAAGGAGGTCTCCCATATCGTGTCCCATCGTATCATTCACTTTCTTGAAATCATCGAGATCAATAAACATGAGAGCAACTTTCTGGTCATACCGTTGCGCGTGAGAAAGAGCCTGATTCAGTCGGTCGTGAAAAAGCTGCCGGTTAGGCAGGTTCGTCAGCCCGTCATAATATGCCATGTGGTGCTCTTTCTGATTTGCATTGTGCCGCTCAATGGCAAAACGAATTGACCTGCTCAGCTCGCCTCCATTGATCTGCCCCTTTATAAGGTAGTCCTGCGCACCGTTCTGAAGCGCTCGAACAGCAAGCTCCTCATCATTAATTCCTGTCAGCAATACAATCGGTACTTTTGGAGAGTGCATCCGGACACTTGAAAACGTATCAAAACCCTGACTGTCAGGCAGGGAAAGATCGAGCATAATAATATCGTATTCTTTTTCTTCAAGGCAGGCAATAGTGTCTGTCAGCTTTCCCACACACTTAAAGCCAAAGCGAGTCTGATCTTCATCTGAGAGGCTTTCCTTAATGAACCGGATATCGTAGGGATCATCGTTTACTAAAAGAATATCAATTGGTTTGGCGCAAACTTGTGTACTCATCATCTCATACTCCCATTATTCAATAATTCCAACAGCACAATTAAAACTGTCAATTTTCAATACTCTTAGATTTAATGCAAAATAAGTGCCAGGCTGTAACATACTGTTTTTTCTATATTTACAATATTTCTTACAAATAATATGTCAGTTTTGTGACATGTTGCAGGAAATATTTTCCTCTCCCTGTCAAAATTTCCTGCCTGAGGAACGAGTTGAACTTATATGAGGGGCGTTGTTGAAGAAAGTACAGAGGAATGCGAGCCTGGATCTGTATCAAGATTCATTTTATTGAATCATTTAATACTGTGTAAGAGTGCCATCTTTCTTTGCTTTTCTGACCGCATATCCGAAAATCAAAATGCTCAGAGGGAGCATAATTACAGAAAAAACCATTAACGGAAAGATATGAGGAAGTAACTGAGTCAGGTTGTGACCCTGAAGCACCGCATATCTCATCCCATCAAGCGCATAGGTAACGGGAAGCAGGTAGGACACTGTCTGGAGCCAGTCAGGCAGCACACTCACAGGGTAGTATAAACCTCCCAGCAGCCCGGAAACACTGGTCACGATCCAGTTAACAGGGTCTCCTCTTTTTAACACCATGACGAAACTGGCTGATACTATCCCCAGACTGCCAAAGGACAAAATTGTAAGAATGAGAATGATGAGCGCTCCAGGAATATTTGCCTCTCCCAAATTAACTCCAAAAAAACAGACACCCACTGCCAGATAGAGAGCAACTTTAAGGGTAGCCCAGAAGAGACTGTAGAGAGATGACGAAACTATTATGGTAGGAATTTCTGTCTGCGTAACCAGCAGTGCTTCCAGTGTGCCGATCTGCTGTCCTTCTCTTATAGTGTCAGCAAGACTTCCCATCGATACACCGAGGTAACTGTAAAAGGCTATTCCGATCAGGACAAAGGAAAAATAATCACCGCCGTAGGGTTGAAGATATGAGGCGCCTACAGTACCTAACAACCTTGAGAGAAAATAAAACATTGCTGTTGAGATGAAGATACTCAGAAGCTGCGTGATAAAAGCAAGCTTGTAACTTTTGTCTTCCAGAAAGTCACGCCACATAAAAGCCAGCGGCTTATTGAGAAAAAGGGGCAGATAATTCATCATGTCTTCACTATCTCGGTAAACAGCTCTCCTAATGATGGTTTCTTTTCGTACAGAGAGACTAATTCACCACCTGATGCTGTTATTTCCTTTATCAGACTGTTTATGTTTCCGTTAGATTGTGCGATTTCTACTTGAAGGTCGAGTGCATCTGAAGATCCATTGGAAAGGTTGACAGCTTTTTTGACGAGATCCATTCCTTTAATCTTCTTTACTATACTTTTTTCCAGGTCGCGCGCCCTGATAATATACGTTTTTTCTGTTCCGTGATTTCTTCTGATATCCTCCATCGTGCCTGTCAGTCTCACCTGTCCATCCTGGATAATGGCTATGCGGTCACAGATATCCTCAGCATCCTGAAGATTATGGGTTGCAAATATAACTGTTTTTCCCTCCTTATCTACCAGTTTTTCACGAACAAAGGATTTCAACTGAAAAGCAGAAACAGGGTCCAGGCCGTTGGTGGATTCATCCATATAAATAATGTCGGGATCAGTGAGCAGTCCTCTCGCTATTGCAAGTTTCTGCCGCATGCCGGCTGAATAATCCTTGAACATTCTGTCAGCATGAGCAGTCAGGTTCATGAGGTCAAGGAGACGCCTGATCCGCTGTTCAGATTCTTTTCCTGATAAATTGTTCAGATGAGCAAAAAATGTGAGATTCTGTCTTCCTGTGAGGCGCCAGTAAAAACTTCTTTCCTCACTTATCACATATCCTGTTACTTTCCTGATACTCCTGCCTGAATTCCTCACATCCATCCCCATGACACGTGCATCTCCTGATCCGGGCAGAACAAGGGTGGACAGTATCTTTAATAATGTGGTCTTGCCGGCCCCGTTGGGACCAAGGAGTCCAAATATTTCTCCTTTCTGAACCTGTAGCGTGACTCCGCGAAGAGCGCTCTTTTCCTTTCGTTTAAAAGGATGGAGTATAACATCACGATAACTTTTCAACACCGGATATTTTTTGCACAGTTTATAGGTTTCTATGAGAGCAGACATGTTAAGCCTCTGTCCTTGTGTTTAGCCTGATGAATCCCGGAACGCATTTACCATATTTAAAAGCCAGTTCAAGGCACCTGTATATATAGTAAATGTAAGCTTTTGCTGAATATGCCTTTACAGGGTATCTGTTTGACATCTCAACCTGAGAGAGAAATACATGAGAGATAATTTCCTGCGTTGTCTTCCCAACTGTCTCTGCACCCATTGAACGAATAAAGAGGGCCTTTGTCTCATCGCCCTGTCCGAATATGAGTTCTTCAATAAGAGCAACAAACTTTGAGTCGATACACACAGTATCAAGCATGGGAAGGAACTGCTCATGAGTACAAAAGTGTTTTTTCACAAGAAATAAGACAGAATAAACAGGTTTACGAAATTCACACATATTGACCAGAGCTGTAAAAATATCCCAGTCAATGCTCGCTGAATAATACTGGATTGTATGGGCAATATCGCTCAGACCTTTGAGCCCTGTTTCCTCATTGAAGCTATTGTGATAGAGATGAAGGCATAAATGAAATATCATGTCTTCAGCACAGGGGACGAGTACAGGGGTTCCCGATATCTCAATTTCTAATGCCCTCTGCCACCATTGTTCGATATCATAGCCGGGTAAAACCTTCGAAATATTCCAGTGAATTTCTACGGCTAATGATTTTTTCCTGTGGATAAAGACAGGAAGATGAAAATGATTTTCCCTGTACCACTTCTCCGGCTTAATCTGAGTCTGGGCTTTATAGTCAAGGATTTGCATTACTGCTTTTGCTCTGTTCAGTGACTTTTCATGTACAAGAATATCAATATCCTTCATAGTCCTGAGTCCGATGTCATCGTAAACAGTAGCAGACAGCGCCGCCCCTTTTAAAAGCATTGCATCAATGTCCGCTTTCTTAAATGCCTTCAATATCCGCTGCACTTCCGAATAAAAAAACATGTTTTGGGCGGCTGTTAAATGATAGGCATTTCTCAATCTCTCCATACCACTGGCGGGAATGATAGATTCAGCATCAGTCCCGTTTAGACTTTTATACACCAGCGATGAGATGCCACGAGTCTCAGCAGATCGGATCAGTTCGTCCCAGTCCAAAGGAAGATCAACAAGGCTTTTGAGCTTGCTTTGCCTGCCAACATCAACTCCTGATCGCAAACAATCCAAAAGCAGTTTATCTTCATTTGAAAGTATCATAGGGGTACCCTTTTCCATGACATTCAGGGATTTCATAATATATCCGGATAACTATATGTCGTTGTGTATGTTTTGGCTGTTTCAGGGTTTCGTTCAAGAAAGTACTCCCCCTTATACATCAGCCAGGAATGCCCTTCGATATTCATGTTTGCAGGAACATTTTTCTGATTCTCGATAACGCGCACACCAAAACAGAGCTGTACGTCAAGCCCGGCTTTTCTCAAGAAATAATAGAGCGCCAGAGATCTTTTAAGGCATATATTCCTGTATATCCAGAAATTTCTGTTCAAAATATAATCAGTATATTTTTCAACTTTATCTCTCAGTAACCCAGCTTTGGATTTCATATTCTTTTTTGTTTTTCCGGGAGTGAGAAGCCGCATCATTGCTGAAACAGTCATCTGCTTAATCAGTAACGGCAGTACTGAGACCATCAGCACTATCTGAATGAAAAGCAGGATATCCTGCACAGAATGAAAGTTGGCCCTTATTTTTTTAACAGTATCCACAGTTCACCACTGTCTCATTAATAAGTTCTACCAGTTTCTTCGGGTTTTCAAATATATCTGTTCCGCTCCAGAGCCTGAAAGCCCTGGTCTGCTTTACCAGTTTTTCAATGACCTTGAGATGCTCTCTCCCCGCACTGATGTCCAGAGACAAAATGGTCTGATTCAAAAGCAGGGTAAATGCATCGATCTGGCTGACAGGTTCGAGAGTACTCTTGCGGCCTGAAACTATTTCAGGGAAAAAAAGAACATCCGGTTTTAATGAATTGATAAAAGAGCCGGGATAAAGCCTGTCTAAATCAAAAGGCTCTTTTGTCCCCTCCTCTATAGTTACCGGCATATTCATTGCCAGCTCAGGAAAACGATCTGCCAGATCCTGGTCAACATTTATCTGATTATAGAGAGGTGATACAGAAATAACTCCGCTATCGTCTCTTAAAAAGAGCGAATCATCTGAAACGTACTGAAACCCCTCACGAACGAGACCGAGTGTGGTGGTTGTTTTCCCGCATCCTCCATCTCCTGATACAAGAATTCCTACTCCATCGCCTTGAAGCGCTGCAGCATGAATAAGATACTTGCCATAGTATGTAAGCCCTTCGAGTATCGATGATCCCACGAGTGCGTAAACCAGAGCTGGATTCTTAAGAGTAGTCTTTTTTAGGAAGCCTTCAGCCCTGTGCATTATGCTGTCAAAAACTATGAATGATCCATCTCTCAGTTGAGTGTATACTTTTTCATCATTCCTGAAGTACGTGACGTAAGGTGTTTCAATGGACGAGGTGATGTTACGAGGGATCGAAGGAAGGTCATCCACTATGTTAAGAGAATAATTTAATGTCGTTCTTTCCAGAATATCTTGAGAGGGTGAAAACATGTGGAAATAATCTGATAGCAGCGATGAGAGCGCATCATCGCAGGTGATATTTACTGTTACGCCCTGGATTATACAGGTATGCTCTCCCAATGAATCATTCATTTTCCAGACTGAATCAGACCATTTTTTTCCAGCTCCTGTAAAAGTCCAGAAACGCTGGCTCCGGCATGTTCTCCATCTATGTCATATTCCTCAACAATGGAGTCAGCGATCTCAGATGTTGTATTACGATGGTCCAATATCTGCCAGATTCTCAGGCCTGTTTCGTTTAAGTTAAAGTAGTACTTTGTTGCGAGATTAAGCAGTATGCCGCCGCCCTCTAATTCGCTGCACACAACTGATGGATTTTTTTTATACTGCACTAATTTTCCCTTGCTGCAATTCACATTATCCCCCTCAGTTACCGAGCAAACATACAGTGCTTATTATCCCTGACAAGGTCCGGGCGTTGATGTACTGCCTCCTATTACCCAAAAAGCGGGCATTTGCCCTTTCCTCCCCTTCCATTTTCCCGCCCACGGTTTACGTAAGGCATGGCAAAGGCAAGAGTAACTTTATCAAGAGGTTTTTCATATTTAATCAGTTTGGGCTCGATAAACTTTTTTTTGCATTTCATA
>CAMYND010000100.1 GCA_947259645.1 Thermodesulfovibrionia bacterium
CAGCATCGCCAATCTTCCCTGAATATCCGGAACTGATACTATGGCTATAAAACGTATCCTGATAATTCTGCCGATCCTGATCTTTGCCGTGCTCTTACAATCCTTTTTCTGGGTGCCGACCTATGATGAACAGGCCAGGGGGAACCCTGCCCGGCTTGAGGAGTACATTACCGCATCAATCGGTGACGCAAAAATATTAAACCCCATACTGAATGCTGATAACTCGAGCAGCACGATCGTTGACCAGGTCTTTGACGGCCTCATAGACAGGGACGAGAATCTGAGGTTCAGGGGCCGCCTCGCAACTGACTGGGAGATCTATGAAGAAGCCTATTTTTATATAAACCGGAATGCACAGGTTCAGGGCAGATTCATAGATGACCCCGCCATCATTAAAGAGATAATTCTTGGTCAGAAAAAACAGCTCAGTTCAGGAACATCCCCCCTTGCCGGTTCGCTGAAAAATATCATGGGCATAGAAATTATCCCTTCATCGCAGGGCACGACTGATATTCAGGTCCCGGGCCCGGACAGCAACAACGACGGATTCCCTGACCCCATTACCGTAAAAGCCCGATATAATTCACCTCCGCGCCTGAAAGCGACCTTAAAAGAAGTGGACCAGGATTTTTTTAAAAACATGAGAAGTATTCTGGGAGACACCTATTTTGACTCCTTTTCCGCGGCAGACTACGTGACGTTAGCAGAGGATGACAAGAAAGATATGTTAGCAATAGTTGCATCGGAAATACTGCCTGCCATTGAACATAACCCGGTCATTATTTTTAACCTCCGAAAAGGGGTGAAGTTCCATGATGGGCATGAGTTTGACGCGGGAGATATCAAGTTCACCTTTGAATCAATAATGGAGAGCAGAAACCTTTCACCCCGTATCCCTGACTATGAGCCTGTCAAAAAGCTGGAAGTTATTGACACCCATAAGATAAAGGTCGTGTATAAGAGGCTCTATTCACCCGCCTTTGGGACATGGGCCATGGGCATACTCCCTGAACATTTATTACATTCAGAGAAATTACGTGCAGAGGCTGAGGTCAAGGGGGAAGACCCGGAACAGTACACCATGAGAGATGCTGACTTTAACCGCCGCCCTGTTGGCACAGGTCCCTTCAGATTCAGGGAATGGAAGTCAGATCAGTATGTTGTTCTTGACCGGTATGATGATTACTGGGAAGGAGCACCGAACTATAAGAGCTATACCTTTCGCATTGTTCCTGATCTGCTGACTCAGGAAATGGAATTCTACGGGGGCGCCATAGACAGTTATGGTGTTCAGCCTCATCAGGTTGCGCGGCTGAAAAATGACCCCTCCTATCAGAACTTCTCCGGTCTCTCGTTCGGGTATACCTATATCGGATATAATATGCGGCGGGAACTCTTTAAGGATAAACGGGTGAGGAAAGCACTGGGCATGGCCATTGACATTGATAAGATCATTAAATATGTAATGTATGATGAGGCTGAACCAATTACCGGGCCCTTTGTTAAGCAGACTGACTATTATGATCAAACTATTCAACCGCTTCCGTATGACCCGGAAGGAGCGCTGGAGCTTCTGGGCCAGGTCGGCTGGAGGAAAAACAATGAGGGCTGGCTTGAGAAAGACGGAAAGAGGCTTGCCTTTACGCTCATTACAAACGGGGGGAATGACCTGCGAAAGAGTATTCTTGCCATAGCCCAGGACTCATGGAAAAAGATCGGCATTGATGTAAAAACAGATATCGTGGAATGGACTGTTTTTCTGGGCAAACATGTAAACACCGGCAATTTTGACGCGCTTATACTGGGATGGTCAATGGGTATTGACCCTGACCTTTATCAGATATGGCATTCCAGCCAGACAAATCCCCAGCAGCTGAATTTCGTGGGCTTTAAAAATCAAGAGGCAGATGATCTCATAGTTAAGGTCAGGCAGGAATATAATTATGACAAACAGGTCGAGTATTGCCACGAGCTTCACCGTATCATCGTTGATGAACAGCCCTATACCTTTTTATATGTTGGGAAATGGACAGCTGTCATGGACAAAAAAATCGTAGTCATGGAGCGCTCTCCAACAGGGGAAGAGACAATAAAAAAGATAACTCCCACAAAGACAGGGAACTACTCTTTTTATTTTAATAAATGGATAAAACTCGCCGAGAGGCCTGTATTTGAGCCGGAGCAATAAGAATGTTTTCTTTTACCATAAGAAGCTTTTTCCAGAAACTGGTAACACTGTTTTTTATCTCGATCATTTCCTTTCTCGTTGTGTATCTTGCCCCGGGTGAGCCGAGCCAGATTGATCCAATGAATCCGAAATTCACGGTCGAAGACCTTCAGCGCTTCAGACAGGAGTTTAACCTTGACAAGCCATTGCACGAGCAGTATTACCTGTTTTACAAAAACCTCTTTACCGGTCAGCTGAAATCGTGGAAGGACAACCAGCCGGTGCTTGATAAAATATATGAACGATTTATAAACAGTTTATGGCTGTTCATTGTCGGAACCCTGATAACGTGGTGTCTTTCATTTCCGATAGGGATCAGCGCCGCGATTCACCGAGGCTCCTTTCTTGACCGCTCTACGACTTTTATTGCCTATGTGCTGATCTCCATTCCAAGTTTCTTTTTTGCCTATATACTTATCATTTTTGTCGTGAAAACGTTTAACATCCCTGTCATCGGCATGCATACGTTCGGCATGTCAGAGGCGACTGCTTTTTCCAGGGTCATGGACAGGATATGGCACCTGGTAATCCCCTCGGTTCTGGGAGCGCTTGGCGGGATAGCGCTTCTCTCAAGATATGTACGGGCCCAGATGCTTGAGGTTATTCATCAGGACTATATCCGGACTGCCCGTGCAAAGGGGCTCCCCAGCGACAAAATCTATTACAGGCACGGACTCCGCAATGCCCTTCTTCCCTTTGTGACGATGTTCGGGTTGATACTGCCGGGACTGATCGGGGGGTCAGTCATTATTGAATCAATATTTGCCTGGCCCGGTATGGGAAGAATGGGCTATGAGGCGATTCTGGCCCGGGATTACCCGATAATCCTGGCCATTAACTTTATTGCAGCGGTGCTGGTGCTGATAGGAACGTTTATTTCGGATCTGCTCTATATGGTAGTGGATCCGAGGATACGATTGTAAGGGCGTTGCATGCAACGCCCCTACGTAAATTAAATACAATGACAAACAACGAACAGGAAATAACAGACCTTCATCAGGGCATGACTGAAGAGGTTTCGCGCTTTACAGCGGCGTGGAGGATTTTCAAGAAAAACAGGATTGCTCTCTGGGGATTTATCATTTTTATGATATTTTTTGTCGTGGCTGTCTGCGGGTTGATTTTAACGATTGGTGACAGTCCTGTGCTGGATCCTGCTCAGGTGCGCCTTTCGGAAAAGCTCCTTGGGCCTCTGAGCCCCGTAAATACAAACATGGTAAAACCTGTGGACCGGCCGCTGTTTAATGTGTACCTGCTGGGCACTGATGACCTGGGCCGTGACGTCTTCGCGCGCATGATGCAGGGGGCGTGGATTTCATTGACCGTGGGGTTTGTGGCGGTCGGCATTGCTGTGCTTATAGGCATCGTCATGGGCGGCTTAGCAGGATACTATGGCAATGTTAAGATTAATTTCATGCAGGTGATTTCGATGACCGCTTTTTTTACTTCTCTGGTGTTTCTTGCTTCCGGCCAGAAAGAGATGGCACTTAATTTTATGCTGGCCGCCTTTTTCTTTATGATCCTTTCAGCGATTTACTATTACCTTGTTGTCAGGGGAAGTATCAGTTTTGGGATTGCCGGGTTTCTCTTCTTTGACACAATCTCCGTAGATAGTTTAATAATGAGGTTTGTTGATATTATGCTCTGCTTTCCAAGCTTCTTTCTAATCCTCACTGTTGTGGCAATACTGCCGGCCAGCATATACAACATTATGATTGTTATCGGACTTACGAGCTGGATGGGTACTACCCGGTTTGTGAGGGCAGAGTTTCTGTCATTGCGTGAACAGGACTTTGTCTCAGCGGCAAAGGCCATGGGGATCTCGGATATCAGTATCATTTTCCGTCACATGATTCCGAATGCCATTGCTCCGGTACTTGTCTCTGCAACGATTGGCATTGCTTCTGCCATATTAACTGAAGCAGGGCTGAGCTTCCTGGGGTTTGGCGTTCCTCCACCACATGCCACATGGGGCAATATTCTGTCCGACGGTAAGAGGTTTATCTTTGATGCACCGTGGCTGACATATATCCCGGGACTGTCCATCCTGATTATTGTCCTGGCATTTAACCTTTTCGGCGAGGGATTGAGAGATGCACTGAACCCGAAACTGAGGAAGAAATGATACGAATAAATTACAAATATCAACACGTGATTCTTTGTAGGGGCGTTGCATGCAACGCCCCTACAATTAGGATATATGATATTGATTTGAAATTTGAGCTTTTTCATTTGGCATTAAAGGTATTTTAAAATGAACGATGAAACAAGATATAACAGGGAGCCTATACTGAAGATAAAAGACCTGAAGGTCTATTTTGATTTGGACGAGGGGCTGGTCAAGGCTGTTGATGGCGTTGACCTGGAGATGATGAAAGGAACGACCCTCGCTGTTGTCGGCGAATCAGGGTGCGGAAAAAGTGTAACCTGCATGTCTATTTTGCGGCTTATTCCTTCCCCGCCGGGTAAGATCGCGGGCGGAGAGATTTATTATAAAGGCAAAAACCTTATTAAGCTTACAGACAAAGAGATGGAAGCTGTTCGGGGCAATGACATAAGCATGATCTTCCAGGAACCGATGACATCTCTTAATCCTGTCTTAACCGTTGGTGACCAGATCAAAGAGGCGATCATGCTTCACCAGGGAAACGACGCGGAAGAAGCTGAAGAGCGGGCAATAGATATGCTCAGGAAGGTTGGCATATCGTCTCCTGAGGTTCGCATAGACGAGTATCCTCACCAGATGTCCGGGGGAATGAAACAGCGAGTGATGATAGCGATGGCCCTCTCCTGTAATCCGGAGATCCTGATCGCCGACGAACCGACAACCGCGCTCGATGTCACCATACAGGCCCAGATACTGGACCTGATGAAATCACTGCAGGATGAATTCGGAATGTCCATTCTTATGATAACCCATGATCTGGGAATCGTTGCCAATGTTGCGAGTCATGTGGCAATTATGTATGCCTCAAAAATTGTAGAGTACGGTTCTGTTGAAGAGATCTTTTCAGATCCCCGTCATCCCTACACACTCGGACTTTTTACCTCTATTCCTGTTGCAGGCGAAAAAAAGGATAATCTCTATGTTATCCCCGGAAATGTTCCGGACCCCCTTGCCTTTCCTGAAGGCTGCAAGTTCTGGCCGCGCTGCATCTTTGCGGATGACAGGTGTAAGGAAGAGGAGCCTGCTCTGGAGGACGTTGCGCTGGGACACACAGCAGCATGTCATTATAAAAAAATGATTAATAAAAAGGTCTGGAGTGAAAAGACCAGGACAGAGTCCTTCTTAATTACCTAGCAGATACTGTGGAATGAATAATAATAGCACCATATTAGAGGTCAGGAACCTGAAAAAATATTTCCCGATTACCCAGGGAATATTTTCACGCGTTGTGAATCATGTGAAAGCTGTCGACAACATCTCCTTTACTATAAAGGCCGGGGAGACGCTGGGTCTTGTTGGTGAGTCCGGCTGCGGCAAGACTACCGCCAGCAGGGTGATTCTGCGTCTCCTGGAGCCAACAGGAGGGAGTGTTCTTTTTGAGGGAAAGGACGTATTTGCCCTGAAAGGGGAACAGCTTCGTCAGCTTCGCAAGAACATGCAGGTCATATTCCAGGACCCATACTCTTCTTTGAATCCGAGGCTTTCCATAGGAAGTATAATTTCTGAAGGTATCGGCGCCCACAGGATTGCACGGGGCAAGGAAAAGAAAAAAACTGTTGAAGAACTGCTTGAGAAGGTAGGCCTGTCAGCTACTTACTATAACCGCTACCCCCATGAGTTCTCAGGAGGACAGCGTCAGCGCATTGCCATTGCACGGGCTTTGTCGCTGAATCCAAAGCTCGTTATTTGTGATGAACCGGTCTCAGCTTTGGATGTTTCGATTCAGGCACAAATCCTTAACCTTCTGGCACAGCTGAAAAAAGACTTTAATCTCTCATATCTCTTTATAACACACGATCTTTCGGTAGTTGAACATGTATCAGACAGGATAGCAACCATGTACCTGGGGGAGATAGTAGAAATAGCCGATACTGCCGAGTTCTATGCCAGTCCTCTCCACCCGTATACCGTGGCCCTCCTTTCAGTCAATCCTTCTCCTGATCCGAAGAAAAAAAAGAAACCCATAATTCTGAAGGGGGATGTGCCCTCACCCATTACCCCCCCTTCTGGCTGCCGTTTTCACACCAGATGCCCGGTTGCCAGAGAAATATGCAGATTAGAGTGGCCGGAACCAAAGGAACTGGCCAATGGTCACATGGTACGGTGCCATCTCGTTGAGATATCCAGCCCAAAAGCACCGATCAGTTTAACCGAGACAGGGTTGACCAAAACTGTTGTAATTATTTATTATATCTACTCTTATATTAGGTTGGAATTGATTTGCTCTGGTTAACTATAGGATTTTTAAAGACAACTCTACTGTTGTAGAGTATTTTTGCGTTTGATTAAGATGCCGGTGTAGCTCAGTTGGTAGAGCAGCTGATTTGTAATCAGCCTGTCGGGGGTTCAAGTCCTCTCACCGGCTCCATAGTAAAAGAACGTAGTCAGGAGAGAGTAGAGAGTAGTCGGGGAAAGACTATTAGGAATGAGACCCTTAACTACCAACTGCTAACTACTTAACTACTTTTAAAAAAGGAGAGGTACCCGAGTGGCCAAAGGGGACGGGCTGTAAACCCGTTGGCTTCGCCTACGGAGGTTCGAATCCTCCTCTCTCCACCATAAAGGCAGCGGTCAGCACTCAGCTGTCAGCGGTCAGTAAAAGAAGAAATGAGCTATCAGCAATAAGCTGTCAGCGTTCAGCAAAACAGATTGAACGAACGTTCAAATGTAAAGTAGTTGCTGAAAGCTGAGCGCTGATTGCTAATGGCTAAAAATAGCGGGAGTAGCTCAGTGGTAGAGCGTCAGCCTTCCAAGCTGAGGGTCGCGAGTTCGAGCCTCGTCTCCCGCTCCATTAAAGACAGCGATCAGCAATGAGCTGTCAGCAGTCAGTAAAAAAGCTGCAAGCTGATCGCTGAAGGCTGAAAGCTATAACCGCCCATGTAGCTCAGTTGGCAGAGCACATCCTTGGTAAGGATGAGGTCACCGGTTCAATTCCGGTCATGGGCTTTGTAACTATTTTGAAATAAAGATTAAACAGAATATAGAATAACAACCAGATCAAAGGCAGGAGGCAAGAATGGCAAAGGCAAAATTTGAGAGAACAAAGCCGCATATAAACATAGGGACAGTAGGGCACGTGGACCATGGGAAGACGACCCTGACG
>CAMYND010000101.1 GCA_947259645.1 Thermodesulfovibrionia bacterium
TTCAGGAGGCGGTAGCGGTGGCGGAGCCAGTGCAGGCGGTGGAGGCTGTTTTATTGCGACAGCAGCATTTGGCAGTTATCTTCATGCTGATGTTGAAGTATTAAAGGCATTCAGGGACCGTCATTTACTGACAAATTATTTAGGGACTGAATTCGTAAAGACGTACTACAAATACTCACCGCCGATAGCGGACATTATCGCTGGAAATGAGACATTGAGAACAGGTACACGTATCGCCCTCACTCCTCTCGTGTATGGAGTCAAATATCCCGGAGCATCATTCCTTGTTTTGGGTATGGTAGCAGGAATTACCCTTTACAGGAGAGGCAAGAAAGTAAAATAATTCACACTGCATAAAAGATTTCTGAAAGATAGCCTGTCAGCCATTGCTGGCAGGCATTTTTTCTTTGCTGAAAGCTGATAGCTGACAGCTGAATGCTGAAAGCTAATCCGTTTGACATTCAGACTGAGTTTTTATAAGCTAATTAAGTTATGAATAAGCAACTCTTTGGAATATCAGAATATTTTGCCTGTCTCATGATAGCAGCTTAAAGTTATTGCATCGGTGAACAAAGAGCTTATTTTGTTAAAGGATTTCCAGAGAGAGATAGCTATAAAATCGAAGCAGAACCCCTCATATAAAGTAACACCTCATTCCGTACAAGAACAGATGGACACAGTAATAGACCGTAAGCTCATGATTCAGGAAGCGATGAAAATGGGTCTTGCCGGCAATGAGGACTTTATTCGTACTATACAAAGTTTTTGGGAGCAGACCCTGATACGGGAACTGATTGAAAAAAAGAGCAGTGACTGGGAAGACCAGCTCTTTGTTACGGACCATGAAGTACGTGAGTTTTATGCCAGCATCAGTAAAGGCAATGCTCGGACACCACCTCTTGACTCGATTTACGATCAGATAAAAAAGTCACTTGTTGATCAGAAAAAAACCGCGGCCCTTGAAGAGTGGCTTTCTGATAAGCGGGAAAAAGCTGTAATTGATATCAATGCCCAACTTATGAACGAACTCGCACCGTTTGAAGGTCAAGCTCAAAGAAATGGGGGTGAAGATGTCAGGTAAGCCCCATATCTTTAGAAAGAACCATTTTATTAAAAAAGGGTTTCAGATTAACTTTTCCATACGATTTCTGGTGCTCATCGCTGTGGAGGCCGTACTTCTCTGGGGACTGTTCTGGTACATGTCGCACAATACATTAACGACAGGTTATGTAGACTCTCAACTCAGGATTGAGAATACATCGAGCTTTTTCCTGCCTTCAATGATGGCATCAAACCTGGTCATAGTGGCTGTTGTAGCAGTTATTGGCCTGATCGGACTTATATTTATTTCCCATAAAATAGCCGGACCTCTAGAAATCAGCAGCGGTGACCTTACGCATAGAATCAGGACACGGGAAAAAGACCAGCTTAAAGACCTTGCTGATAGCCTCAATCTATTTACCCTGTCATTTGATGACAAGATGGCAGGAGTAAAACAATCTCTGCAGGATCTAACGAGAAATGTATCGGTTTTGCAGAATCGGCTTTCTTCAGAAGGAACAAATGATGATCCTGAGTCTCAACAGATTATAGGGGAAATCATAGACAGCTTGAAAAGCATAGAGAGCAGTCTCAAAGGGGTTAAAACCTCACAGGACAGTGAATCGAAAAGCCGGGAAGATTGAGTGATACGGAATGCTATACTTATTCTAATTACTGTACTATTTATTATCTTCCTTCCTGTCCTTTCTCCCCGCATTGCTGCCGGCAGTGATTGGCAAGTCCTTCAAAGTAACTGTTGCACAATAAAGTATCTTGATGAAGCCCATTTGAGAACATTCACTCTCAGAATAGGGGGGTTCAGGTTCACAAGTACCGGGCTCGACGATAACCCCGATAACGTAAAAACTAAAGTTGACGAAGTTATGGAGAAGGTACAAACCATACTGGATATGTATCCAGACGAAATGGCTATATCCATTTCTCTGTACGTTGATCATCTGAGCATCGGGCGGATCTTCCGTGAGTTTTCAGAGACCGGAAATATCCCTATTGCTTTTTACGCGAATAAATCAAAGACAATCTACGTTGATATCAGCAGTGTCACTGACGGGGTCCTCGCCCATGAGATGGCTCATGCTGTTATCAACTTTTACTTTGATGTCCCACCCCCGGCAAAAATGCAGGAGATCCTCGCCCAGTATGTTGACCTCCATTTGTGGGATTAACCTATTACTGTCAATAACAACCTTCCGTACTTTTTTGCAAAATTCAAATCTATTTTGTCCTTTTATTAATAATAAATTAAGCATAATGTAGTGACACAGCACATTCGTTATATGTGCCAAAACCTATTTTTGGCACATTATTTCTTCTATCTAATATGAGAAGATATTCTAACTTGCTGAATAATTGCAATAAAAATACTCCTCAACTCCATTCACCCTTGGCATAATTATTGCGATCTTAAGAATATCTGATTCAATAATTTCTAGTGATCTAAAAATACTATTTTAAATGGAGGTTGATTTGAGAAAATATCTGATAATAATTTTGATGTTAATAATAGTCGGAGGTTTAGCGCAAACCGTTTTAGCAAACGAAAACATCACAATATTAGCCTGTGATAATACTCATATTTTGAATGGTTCGCTTGTGTGCCCCGATGGAGATTCTGGATTCGATCATACATTTGGTGAGTATAGGAGTTTAATGGCTAATGTTACATATACAATTTCAGTAGTCGGTGGTGCATGGGGCACTACAGAAATTACCACATTTGGTGATCCTACTGATGTCACGAATACGCCTCTACAAGGCTGGTTATGGAGCCTTGTTATTCGTTATGGTACTGTCAATGGCTTTGATTCGGTAATGATGGGAAATCACAGCGAGGCAGGAGCTTCAATTTTTCATCCTACCAATGGCCCGTATTTTACTAAGGCGTCTGCACAATCTGCTGCACAATCTGCTGCAGTTGATCCCAATAATGGAGTGGATCCAGTTAATGTTTCCTCGTCTACCGGTGACTTCTGGTTTTATATATATGACCCTTCTAATCGTGATAATGAAGGTTCATTGGAAATTAATGTTTCTGTCGTCCCTGAACCGATCAGCACGACCCTCTTCGTAGTTGGGGGTTTAGTCCTTGGTGGGAGAAGTTATCTGAGGAGAAAAAGAGCTTAAGAAGCTTCGCATGATTTAAGTTTATAACCGGGTCTGGCATCTGTCAGGCCCTTTTTATTATTATCCCCGATTACTCAGATCCCCTAAAGTTCTCCCCCTGTTTACTCGATTAATAGATATGTATGACGCGGATGATACTTATCTGCAGGGGGAGAGTAAATGGGAAGTAAAACACTCAAATTAATAGTATTTCTGCTGTCGTTCAGCTTTGCCATTACATCATTATCTTATGCATTGGATTACCGTGAGTTGGAGTCAGTTGATTCTAGTATTCAGCTTAGAGCCGGATTTCAGCTGCAGAACTCTCATGATCTGTATAAATTGAATTCATCAGAATCCATTGAAAGACGATTCTCATTTAACGATATTGAATCTATACCTGATTATACCCTGAGGAAAAGCATGAACAATGCACGGCCCATTGGCAGGACACATCAGGATATTCTTTCTCCTTTGACTGGAGATATTTCTTTCTACCTTGCTGATGGTGCTAGCTCAAAGCAGATGAAAGCAGACCTTGCTCTGCCTGCATCAATGACTGACGTAGCGCAGGCTGGAATCGCATTTCTGACTAATCTTGTAGTTCATGAGTTCGGCCATACAATTGTAGCGGACTACGCCGGTGCACGGGGAAACAAGCTCGATTTCTTTAACAAAGAAGGACTGACCTTTGAGCATGCTCTGAGAGAGTATCGAAAAAATCCCACAATGTATAATAAGTCTTTACTGCTTTTCAGCGGTACCGATTTTCTGTGGTACTGTTTTTATGCTTTTTATCTGAGCGAAGAGCACCCACACTTTGATCCTGTGACTATTGCGAAAGAGACAGGCCTTTCAAAAGACTCGCTCTTTTCGATAGTGCTTGCAAAAACCGCACTGAATGCCTACAGAATTTATAACGGCGAAGACAAGGTTATCCCGTACTTTACTGTTGATAAATATTCTGCTTCATTAAATCTGTTGATACCCTTTGAAAACCTCTGGTTAGAGAATTCACCACTCTTTAATTAAACGTCCGGCCCATTCTGATTTCATCATTAACGAATTGTTTGACATCATTTCCGCTTACAACATGCGAGCATGACATGTAGGCTGCTTTAATACTGGATTAGGTTCTAACTACAGAAGAGGTCCGTTCAGGGGGATAACAAAGTAGCCCGGTGATACAAAATATGTGCTGATGATCATCGACTCCAGAGCGTTCAGTTTGCCTGCCTCAGGCATAATCTCCAGGTCCAGGTCCATAATGCCCTTTGTGATGTTTCCCCTTAAGCGAGCAAAGCCCTTTTCTCCTTCAAGGCTCACTGAATCAAACTCTATTCTGTCATTAATCAGGGATAATGCGCCCTGCATCTTATGAAAGGTGTTCAGGAAAGGAATCGCTGCGAGTGCCCCTTCAGCGATATCAAGGTCAGGAACCTCAAATAAAACAGTCACTTTTTCATCTTTTAAGACAATGTCGGATGAAAGAGTGCCCTTTATAGCGATTCCCAGTCTTGTCAGGTAAGGTATCGCGCTGAGCTCGGCCCTGTCCACGGTTATATTTCCCTCTACAGGAAGTTTTACTATGCCTGAAACATCTCCGGTTCCCATTTTACCGTTTAGAAGAAAGGCGAGCTGTCTGTCAGCTAAATATCGGGGCGTAAATCTGCCGGTAAATTCTGTGATCTGTACTGCGGGTTTGTTGTCGATGTTCATATCAAGACTGTCCGCGTAGAGTGCGAATAATAGCCCTTTTCTTAATTCAACCATGGAAAGCTTAATGTTGTTATTGCCGGAGTTTAAAAGCGCTCTATCAATCTGATCCTCTACAATGTTCAAAGGAACAGCAAAGTACCAGATCAGGATAAGCAATAGCGGGATGAACAGGACAATGAAGAGGATGTTGCGTAGTTTTGCCATTTGACTCCAATGCTTTGAACTGCGAGAGATGTGAATAGAATCTTTTCACCCTCACACAGCCACAGATGCCATTATTACTTGCTCAGTAATGAAACAGTAAGTTTAAGAATGAATTTATCAGGGTTTTCAAAGGTGGTGCTCATTGCCGCACTGTTAATTTTCATTGGAGCCGGGGAGTTTTCAATCTTGTACAGAAGATTAACAATGCTGTTTAAATCAGTACTATTGATTTCAAGTTCAGCTCTGTCTTCCACATAAGTGTCTGTCTTTTTCTTTTCAAGGGGTTTTATGGCAGCAGCTTTCATGCCAAGAGTCTTTAATATGCCCTCAAAGGCTGAGACCACCCCTTTAGAGCTGCTCGCATTTATTTTTTTCTCTCTGGACTCGACAGTCTCCTTAATGGAGCGGACACTCCCTGAAATGCTCTGAATGTTCGTAATCTTGTTTCTCAGTATGCTGTTTTTCCTGTTGTAATTCCCGGTGATAATAAATGCCGCGACAATGAAAACAAAAATCAGGGAAATCAAGAAGGTAAGCAGCAGTATCCCCTTGTCAAAGACAAGTAATTTGCGGTTTAGCCAGTTCATACGGTTTTTTCCTTCATGATTATCGTAAAATCGATTTTTTCATCTTTTGTTGCTTTAGAACTAGTCACCTTAACGTTTTCAAAAGAAGATGACAAACTGTCTTTTAAGGCTTCGACATCTTCAAAAGACGACGCAACTCCCTTGAGGACTATATTCGATCCATCTGAATTGAATTCAATGAGCGTTGCTTTCCTGTTAATTTTCAATGAGACTTCTTTCATAACATTAAGCAGCGGGATTCCGGCGAGTATGGTTTTCCGCTTCTTCAATGCCTTCACATTTCCGGCAAACTGTCGTTCCAGGTCTATTATTTTTTTGTCCTCAGGGAATACACCTTTATATGCTTCCTGCATTTGCCTGCTCAGTGATTCATGCTCCTGTTTCGCGTCCATCAGCCGAAACGAAGAAAGGGCTCCAAGAATTATGAAAAGTATCAGGCCGAGAAGAGCAGAGGTCTTCAGCTTTTTTTTGAACAGCTCCAGATCACCTGTATAGGCATGCTCTCCCTGCCTCAGGTTTATTGAGGGATTTACCAGTTCTTCAGCTGCTGCCTGGGCCCTGACAGTACTGTCAGTAATCGGTTCATGGAAAAGCTTATCAATGGCTCCGCCTGAAAGCCAGAGGTCAATGGATGTAACAACTTTCGGTTCCAGTCCTGCTGAGGTAAAGATCTCGATGATTTCCCTGAGTTTTGAATCTTCGATGCATACAGCCAGAACATTACTGCCGTCGTCAACAGATTCTATCACCAGGTGATCTATGGTGTAGTCATTGACATCGCCCAGCAGGATGCCGTCAAGCTCAAAAATGATGGTGGCCTTTATTTTGTCGTTATCAGAAAAAGGGAAAAAATGTTCTCTCAGAGTCAGGATATTCAAGGGAAGGCTGAGGTAAATACTTTTCAAACCGGACCTGATAATACCGGTGAGAGTGTCTGCATTTAATTCACCTTCCAGCGGGATGGTCTCTGAGTCAAGCAGGACGAAATTATCACCCTTCTTGTCAAAGATGTAAAGAGTTAGACTGTTTTCCTGCCAGTCAATAAAGCCGGTTTTCATTATGCTTCTCTCCAGAAAAGAACACTCAGAGACGTGTCAACAACACTTTCAATAATTCGGGTAATTTCATTAACTGTTGCAGTGGTTGTAATCCTGTAGTTTGTACTCTTTACGGCAATTCTTCCGCCCAGAAGGGGCCCGATGATTTCCATGCCCGGAACATTCTGCAGTGCAGAAGTGTTTTCAAAGGGAAAATTCTCTCTCTCGCTGATTATATTTTGAGCCAGTGTTTCTGTCATATCATTATGAAGACTTGCCAGCACAGGCAGTTCTGCTGTATTGATGTTTATCTGATAGATCAGACTTCCTTTATTGTCATGAACTGTAACATATGGTCGTATTGTATCAAAAACACTGTTTTCTACACCTTCAATTAATTGTAACTCATCAACAGACCAGAGAAATGTGTTTTTTGCACTGTCCTCTGAATCAGAGAGCCGGGGCTCCTTATCAGGGTCTATCCAGTCCGCGATGAGCAGTGCAATGTCTGGATTAATATTAAGGAATTCGAACAGCTTTTTCAAGGAATCGAGCTCTGTTTCATCAGTTAAGCCATTTGGCTCTATAATACTGTTTATATTAAATTTGGCATTTTCATCCTCAATCTTAAAAACAAGGGAAGTATCAGCACCAAAATTGTAGTCAGATGGCAGTTCGATTTCACGCAGATCAGTATAGGAAAGGAGGTTAATCTCTTTCAGATAAATCGTGCTGAGGGTCTGGCCTGATTTTGCAACTAATGAAGCCCTCTGGGCATTGCTCCAGTTGGATAAAGAGGAGGAATCTATATAAACATCGTAGACAAAATCCACAACAAGGGCGACCATCAGGGTGATAATTAGGAGTGTGATAATAAGGGCCGACCCCTGTTGATCACGGGGCATGGCTTTTATTCTGCTGTGAGAATTATCTGGCTGATACATGATGTTTCTGAAGCAATTCATCCTGTTATAAGTTTCTGCCTATCATCGGTCTGGCATACTCAGCCAGTTTTATTCGTTTGCCGTTATCCTCAAATTCTATATTTACCCTCACAAGATCGGGTAATTCCCCTGTGTTTGCGGTATTCCACGTTTTAATCCACTTGTTATTGTATTTTATTTCAATGGTAAAACTTTCAATGCCTTCTATCATTTCCATGGTGTAACCCTTTGACTTGATGTGAGCGGGCCCTTCGGTTTTAAAGAGGTTGAGAATTTCACCCTCTTTTTTTACAAAATACGTAACTGTATTTAATGTGCTCCCCCTGAATGACAATGATGTCATGGTAATTGAAGATGTGTCTTTACCCAGATCATCCCGATCTCTGACGATGAACTCCGCCTTAGGCATCTCTTCACTTTCCTCCTGAGGGTTTTTCAGCAGGGCGCTTTCGATTTCCCGTCTCAGAATATCAAGAGAAGTCCTTATCTCATGGTATTTTAAAGACACGTCATCGAATCGCTCAATGGCACGCTGCACTGAAAAAAATGAGCTGTAAACGCTGCTCAAGACTATAGTCAGAAGCGTGAGGCTGATAAGAACTTCCATGAGAGTAAATCCTTCTTTGCTCGCGGTGTTTCCGGAGAAAGGATTCCCTTTGTTCATGGAATTATCAAGTACTCCTTTGGGATAGGCTTTGTTCATTATCTGTGATCTCATTCGGCCAATACAAGCTCAAGCAGGGACACTTTTTTATCTCTGCTGAACACAAACGTAGTCAGCGTTATAATGTCTGAGTCTTCAGGTTTCACAACAACGTTTTCATAAGTGAAGTCTGTTCCCGGGATCTTGCCCTTTGAATTAACAGGATTTTCTTTCAAGCCATGCAACTTTTCTTTGGCCAGTTGATACATCTCTGTAGTTACGATATTTTCATGCATAATGTTAGTGTGATAATTTACCGTATGAAGCACTACGGTCACGGTACTGCCGATAATAGCAAGGGCAATCATAATCTCAAGGAGAGTAAAGCCGCTTCGCGCAGATGAGAATCTATTCACGTTATGTACTGTATCCTTTAATAATTTTAGCCCTGCCATTCAGGTGATTAAATTTAACGGTAAACTCCGAGCTCTCCTTCTGAAGATGAAAAGTAACAGGTTCCTGAGGACCGAGGGGGCTGAATAGTATCTCCAGCTGTCCCGAAGACACTTCACCCAGGGAAGGTACCAGTACATCTTTGAACACAATGTTTTTTTTCATTGCAAAAGAGCGTGTCTCTCTGTCGCTTTTAAAGCCCCACTCATCGTTGTCAAGGTCTATTGTAAGGACATAATCCAGCTTTTTCCCGGCAGCCTCATCATATAAATAACGCAGTGTATTGCCAAGCCGCTTTGCTTCTGCAGCCAAAGCCCCTTCATCAGATTGCCAGAAAGAGGGCATCATCAGGGCAGCGGAGAGAGAAATGATCAGGATCACAAGTATAAGTTCAATGAGGGTAAAGCCGTTGCTGCTCGAATTATGATCAGATGGGGTGGCGAAAAAAAATGCCATAGTCTTCTTATAGTTCCCAGTTGACAAGGTCCGCATTATGCTTTTCTCCCCCCGGGGTCCCATCAGCTCCGTAGGAGATGATTTCATAATCGCCCTGCATGCCAGGAGATATGTATATGTATGCATTGCCCCAGGGGTCATTGGGTACGAAATTTTTTTCCAGATAACCTCCGTCCCTGAAGTTCTCCGGAATTGTGCCTGTTTCCGGAGGAGTGACCAGTGCCATCAGTCCCTGCTCGGTTGAAGGGTAATAACCATTGTCCATGCGGTAAAGCTTAAGTGCTGTCTCGAGGTTTTTTATCTGGATTGTAGCTTCTGTTACCCTCGCTTTATCTGCCCTGTTGATCAGGCGGGGTGTTACAAACGCCGCCAGAATTCCGATTATAATAATTACTACCATCATTTCAATAAGGGAAAAACCGGCACGGGATACTCTCTTGCTTAACACAGTTCTGCTCTCAGTTACTGGAAGGTTATCAGCTGAGAAGAGGCAATTGTGATACTTCTGAATAGTGATTTTGTCCTGCACTGCCATATAGTCCTTTAATAATAAAAAATGAGACCCTTGTCTCTTCATGCTCATGACAAACTTTAGTCTAAAATACTCGCGCTCATCTAATCAATATGAGAGGGCAACAAGATTAAGGAGATTGTTGCTACTGCATGATTTCATTGAGTTCAAATATGGGAAGCAGAACTGAAACGACAATAAACCCCACTACCAATCCCATTGCCAATATAAGAGACGGCTCCAATATACTTACGGCCCTCTGAAGTTTTCTGTCAAAGTCCATTTCGTATGACTCTGAAGTTTTAATTAATACCTGGGGGAGTGTGCCTGTCTGCTCACCCGTTGAAATCACCTGAAGAAGTGTGGGGGGAAACCCCTCGAGGCTTGAGGAAAGTTTCGCGCCCTGTGAAACATGTTCATGAGCGATCATTATCTTTTTTTCCAATCGCATTAAGAATCGGCAGCCCCCCTGAAAGGAGAAAGCCCATTGTCATGGAAAAGCGGAGCATATAGAGTGACATGAGCATGCCGGAAGGGTCCTTCATAAGTATCGAGTCAATAATGTCTTTGCGTGTTTCCCTGATTTTATTGAATGCGAATACTGCTCCGGCGACCAGTGCCAGAAGGAGCCACCAGAAATTTCTGAGTGCTGAGCTGATCCAGATAAGAACAACAGTTGCAATGGGGAGTGCCGATGAAGTTTCTTCAAATATCTTTGTTATCTTTGGAATGACAAAAATAAAGAGGAACAGGACGATTCCGATACTTACACAGGCCATGAAGGCCGGGTATATGAGAGAGGTTTTAATTTTATTTTTTAACTTGATATCGTTTTCAAGAAAGTCCGCGAGCTTTAACAGGACGTCAGTCAGCTTTCCGGAATTTTCTCCGGCTGTGATCATACCGGTATAAAAATCCGGGAATATTTCAGGGTATGCCTGCATGGCCCGCGCCAAAGTCGCTCCCCCTGATACCCTTTCCTTGAGGTCTGTCAACACATTTTTCCACTCATGCTTCTGCTCAGAAGAAAGTGCGCTGAGGGCGTCAATTAAGGGAACTCCTGCAGAGATCTGTGTTGACAGGCTCCGTGTTAAGGCGGCGAGAACGAGAGGAGAGAACTTCTTGCGCAATGTTTTTCTGCCCGAGTGATCTGATTCAAGTATTTCTCTGGGGAGGACGCCCTTTGCCTTTATTTTCTGCGCAGCGTCGCGCTGACTGTCCGCCTCAATAACTCCTTCAGTCTCCGCTCCTGCTTTGTCA
>CAMYND010000102.1 GCA_947259645.1 Thermodesulfovibrionia bacterium
GAACACGTAAAGAATTTAAAAACTGTCTGAGGTCGAAACGACCGAGTTTTTTTAAATTCAGTGTTCATGCCGGAATATCACGGAAACTAAGCAATCACGTTGGGCGCCTTTTCTTGGTTCGTTCTTTTTGGCGAAAAAAAGAATGAACCGGGGCTTGGGGCAGAGCCCCATTATTAATACAACTCAATTCTCAATGAGTAACAAGAGATGGCACGCTGCTTTTCCCAAAAACCTTTTCCCAATTTCTTTCAAGAGGAACGAGGATGCTTTTCCCTGCCATAATGAGAGCCTTTTTCCCTAAAGAATTAAGACGAATAATTTTCTGCATTGATGACCCCAACTCTTTGGCAATTTTCTCTATGGTGTCTCCGCTTTTAACTGTATAGAGGTTCAGGTAATAGGGTTCATACCCTCTGGTTCTGGCCATGCTTTTCAGGAATCTTCTTTTTGTGCCCCGGGGAATTCTGAGTGTGTAGCTTGATACATTGGGAGGTGTGCAGAGGCGCCGCAACTCAGGGTTTAATTCTTTTATATCTATTGTGTTGGCCCCGGTAAAGCGTGCGACAACTTCCAGGTCCATCGGGGTCTCAATAACAACTTCATCATATTTCATGGGTCTCTGAAAATTAATGTTCTCAAAACCAAAGTTCTCAGGGTGCATCGCTATCGCTGTTGCTGCTATGTACGACGGCACATAATTTTTTGTTTCACGTGCCAGGTACGGGGTCTTTCGGATTGCCCAGTAATCTTTTTTCCCTGTTATTTTCATAGCTCTGCGAACCCTGCTTTCTCCGGCATTGTACGCGGCCAGCGCAAGGTTCCATGATCCGAATTTTTCATAGAGATAGCGGAGATACTGGGCAGCCGCCTTTGTTGATTTTATGGGGTCCCGCCGTTCATCTACCCACCAGTCCATTTTCATATTGAGTAACTTTGCGGTGGCCGGCATAAACTGCCATGGACCAGCGGCCTTCTTGCTGGAGTAGGCGTAAGGATTAAACTGGCTTTCTATCAACGGGAGGTATGCGAGCTCAACGGGGAGCCCCTCATCAAGGAAAATATCAGCCATGGTCCCGATGTACCTGCTCGATCGTCTGAGACGCTCGCTGAAACTGTACTTGTGCTGTGAAAAAGTCCGCAGGTTCAGTTGAACAGTCTTATTAAATCCGTATTTGCTATAGAGATCCTTCATTGCGTTATTTTTCATTTCAGTGGTTTTCAGAAAGGAAAGCGCTAAGCCTCCGTCGCCATAATAGGACCTGGAGTTTACTGATTCGCTGAATGCAAAGGTATTGCTGAGGGACGGGGCCTCTGATTGAGAGGGGAGCATGCTGGTCAGCAAAAAAGCGGAGAGCAGATTTTTTTTGCTCCTGACCTTATGTTCGCTCTTTGCAGCCTTGCGTTTTTTATCTGTTTTATCAGTACTTTCAGCAGCTTGAGGAATTGTTGTGAATGTGAGCAGGAGGAGGGAAAGTAAGGCAAAGCGTAGCAAAATGAACATAATTTTACCCATATAGCTATATCGGCAAACTGTAAATAATTCTTTAATATATGTAAATTAATTATACATTTCAGAAAGCGATCCGTTTTCCCCCTGTCCTCTCTCTTGACACGCAAACGTATTTGGATTATGCTGAGTGTACAATTTTAATTTTGTCCATTATTATGAAGGAGGAATATGTATGAAAACATTAATAACTGGAATAAAGTCCCTGGTGGTCTGCTGTGTATTATCACTTTCTTTAGCAGGGTTTACCGTTGGGGAAGCGCTTGCCGCAGAGGAGCCCTCCTTTCGGGTTGAGCGCTTTGTAATTGCCGGAAGCATCGAGGAGAGAGAGCCCGTCGGTATAGTCAACGCCTTTTCATCATCCACTGAAAAAGTGTACTGCTTTCTTGAAGCGAGGGATATTCAGGAAGATACAAGCGTCAACTTTGTCTGGTACTATGGTTTCGATGATAAGGCTGTTGTTGAGCTGCCGCTCAGGAAAAGCTCCAGGTGGAGGACCTACTCCAGCAAGAAACTTGGCGGTCGCACCGGCACCTGGAAAGTGGAGCTGCAGGACCAGGAAGGCACTGTTCTGGACAAAGTCACCTTTACCGTGGAATAAGCCTTACACCTGTATCTCATGCCCTTCATAGAGGCTGTGGATCTGCTCGTCATAGCGCTCAAGGATTTTTTTGCGCCGCAGTTTCAGTGTGGGGGTGATGAGTTCATTCTCTACGGTCCACGGCTCATGTATGAATGCAGCCCGCCTGACCTCTGCATAACCCGGGAAAGAGCTCATACGGGAAGCAATGCGGGTGAGAACTAACTTCTCCAGTCCTGCGTCTTTGAGTGATTCGGGATTGTCAGCCGCAAGCCCCCGCTCTGCTGCCAGGAGTTTATACTTTTCCGGATTCAGTACAACAAGGGCTGCGAGATAGGGTTTGCCTTCTCCAACGACCATCACCTGGTTTATGAGCGGGTCCATATCGATTGCCATCTCAATATCATGGGGAGGTACTTTTTCCCCGTTCGCCAGAACAATAATCTCTTTTATGCGGCCGGTGATGAAAATATGGCCCTTGTCTATGCGTGCCTTATCTCCTGTGTGAAGCCAGCCTGACAAGGAGCTCATCGTCATTCCCGATTTTGACTTGAACATCTCTATAGGGAATCCCCACGCTTGACGGCATGTTGTCATGTATCACGTTGACGCTTACCACAGGGCTTGCCTCAGTCATTCCGTACCCCTGAAGAAGGGGCAGCCCCAGGCCGATAAAAACCTTTGATATCTCGCTTGAAAGAGGCGCTCCGCCAACAACGACTGCCCTCAGGCGTCCTCCAAAACGGTCCCGTATTTTTTGGGCGACAAGCCTGTCCAGCAGTGGCCATAAGAGAAAAGCCATGCTCCACATTTCCCTCTTCTGCATATGTTCAAAGCGTTTCCAGCCAATGGCAACAGCGAGCTGAAACAGGCGGCCTATAATTGCCGGTTTTTTCTCAAGCTCCTCCATAATCTTCCCGTAGACTCTCTCAAATATCCGGGGCACAGAAACCAGGAGGGTAGGCCTGACAGATAACAGATCTTTCGCAAGCTCTTTGACAGAGCGTGTATACACTACAGATGCTCCTGCCATCATGGGGATGTAATATCCGACAGTCCTCTCAAAGGTATGTGAGAGGGGGAGAAAAGAGAGAAAGACATCTTCTCGATACACAGGCACACTCTCTATGCCTGCGACCGCATTCCAGAGAATATTATGATGGCTCAGCTCAACTCCCTTCGGAAGCCCCGTTGTCCCGGATGTGTATACAATTGTTGCCAATCCATCGGACCGCGAAGCAGGAGGAGTAATCTCATCACCCTGTTCAGGAAGCCATTCATGCAACGAACTCATGAGGTCATCATTGCTATTTTTGAATTTGCCTATCGTGATAACCCGCACAAGAGTTTCTGGTTTTTCCGGGACCGCATTCAACAGGAGCCAGAAGTCCTCGTTATCAAGGAGGAGCAGTTTTACTTCTGCATTGTTGAGAATATAGGCGACATTTTCCGGGTGGTCATTACAGAACAGGGGAACGACGACCAGCCCAAGCCCCAGGGCTGCCTGGTCCATTATGACCCACTCTTTGCAGTTGCATATTCCAATGGCAACCCTGTCACCCGGACTCAATGCCTCTTTGCTGAGTGCGGTACGCCATCTCTGAACCTCAACTTCCATTTCAGCCCATGAACAGTTCTTCCAGCTCCTGCTCTTTTCATCGTAGGAGGAATAAGCGGTAGTGTCAGGTGTGCGTTTTACCCGCTCTTGGAACAGGCCGTACAATGTGACGGCATCTTCAGGGTTGATGATATCCTTCGTCTGATTACTCACGGCAATGTCCTCTCAGCACAGGTGACAGAAACCAACCACTAATGCATCTTTCGGAACAGTCCCAATGTGTTACTTAATTGTCTCCCATCCTTGCATGGGATGAAACCTCTCTCCGAACTGTTCCTCGAGTGAGGTCAGCCGTTCCCGGATATTTTCAAATCCCTCTGTCCTGCAGTACTGCAATATACCGCCGCGGAAAGGCGCAAAACCGGTGCCGAACACCATTCCCGCGTCAAGGAGATCAGCATCCTCTGCGATCCCTTCGTCCAGGCAGGAGATAGCCTCATTCACCATGCGGAGAATAAGTCTTTCCTCGATCTGACCTGTAGCGGATAATCCCGATGATGATTTCGGCATTATATGCTTCCCATTTTTATACCGGTAAAACCCCTCTCCGCTTTTCCGTCCTGTATGACCTTCCTTTACCTTCTGCTCAAGTATGCCGGGAATTATTACGCTATATTTTTCAGACATGATTTCAGCAGCATGGAGGCAGATATCAAGTCCTACAGTGTCAGCAAGCAGGACCGGCCCCATCGGCATACCAAACTCCAGTGCAGCCCTGTCAATAACGTGAGGCGCCACCCCTTCTTCAACCATCAGAACAGCCTCAAGAAGGTACGGCATAAGGATGCGGTTCACCAGAAAACCGGGGGAGCTTTTTACCGGAAGGGGAAGACGGTCAATGCTGCCGGTAAAAGAGAGGGCCTTGGCTGCTTCAGCAGGGTCTGTTAACTCTCCCGCAATAATTTCAACAAGGGGCATTTTGGCCACCGGGTTAAAAAAGTGGAGCCCCACCAAACGCTCCGGCTTTGCCAGAGACGGTGCAATTTCCTCAAGGGGTATAGTTGAGGTGTTTGTTGCGAGCAACGCGTCCTGCCGTATGAGAGGTTCGATTTTTTGAAAGAGCTCTTTCTTGACCTGAGTGTCTTCAAAGACCGCCTCAATGATCACGTCAGCTCCGGAAAGGCCGGTACCGGTGATGTCAGGCATCAGCCGGTCCATTGTGTTCCTGATGAGCCGCGGGTTTTTGAGTCGTTGTTTGAAAAGGGCATATGCTCTTTTTATGGCGGAAGAGATGCTCTTCGGGGTTATGTCCTGAAGGGTAACTTTCAGCCCCTGAAGTGCGCACCATGCAGCGATATCACCGCCCATTGTTCCGGCGCCGATTACATGGACATGTGAGACCGGAAACGTACCTCCCTTCCCCAAAGCCTTCAACCTGTCTCTGAGAAAGAAGACCCTGATCAGGTTTTGCGCTGTCGTGCCGGTGATCAGCCCTGCAAGGGATTTTGCTTCTTCGGCATACATCGCCTTTGGGTTGCCACCGTAATGAGACCAGAGATTGATTGCGGCGTATGGTGCGGGATAGTGATGAGGATCCGCTTTTTTTTCTGTCTTACGGGTCATGACAGCTTTCAGTATGGGACGCACAAATGCATGGTTTGTCATTTGGATGAATGCCGAAGGTTTGTGAGGAGGCAGTTTATCGGCAATACATTTTATTGCCATGTCCTTGAGGTGCCGGTCCGGCACCAGGTGGTCGATCAGACCGATTTTCTTTGCCCTGTATGCATCTATGGTTTTTCCTGTCAGAATCAGGTCCATTGCCTGGGGAGCACCTATCAGACGGGGAAGACGAACTGTTCCTCCGAAACCGGGATGAATACCGAGCTTGACTTCCGGGAGTCCGAGACATGTATGAATATCGTCTTTCGCGACACGGTATCTGCAGGCCAGCGCAAGTTCAAGGCCGCCGCCCAGACAGTAACCATGAATGAGGCTTACCGTTGGAAAGGGTAATTTCTCAAGGAGTGTAAGGACTGCCTGCCCTCCCCTGATAAGCTGCTCAGCAGCTGAGGAGCTCTTCAGGCTGGTAAACTCCTCTATGTCCGCCCCTGCTATGAATCCGCTCTTTTTCGCGGACAGGAGAACAAGCCCCCGCACCTGCTTAACAGAGAGTTTTTTTACTATAGTGGACAGCTCGGTGAGGACACTCTCAGAGAGCACGTTCGTGCTGGAGTCCGCTTTATCACAATAAAGCCAGTAGATGTCCTGTTCTTCAACAATATACCAGTTCTTGAATTGTTGATCGGTCATGGCCCCTCACCGTCCCTTTCAAGGAGCATAGCCCCTCCCTGACCACCCCCGATGCAGAGTGCCGCGACTCCTCTTCTTGCGTTGTTTCGTTTCATCACATGGAGGAGGTGAAGTACGATTCTGGCACCGCTCGTACCGACGGGATGTCCGAGGCTTACCGCGCCGCCGTCTACATTGAGCCGCTCCCTGTCAATGCTTCCGAATATGCTTTCCAGGCCGAGGATATTTTTGCAGTAGTCTTCATTCTCCCATGCCCTGAGGCAGGCAAGCACCTGTGCAGCAAATGCCTCGTTTATTTCCCAGTAGTCGATCTCTTCGGGCTTCAGGCTGTTTGCCTTCATCAGGGGCGGTACAGCATGGACAGGCCCGAGCCCCATTTCAGACGGTTCAAGGGCGGCCCAGTTTGAGTCTATAATGCGCCCCAGAACAGGCAGGCTGTATTGTTCAACAGCCTCTTTGCTTGCCAGTATGAGCATGCACGCGCCGTCTGTTATCTGGGAACTGTTACCCGCAGTTATTTTACCAACGCCATGATCAAAAACAGGTTTGAGGCGCGCAAGTATTGCGGGATTTGTGTCTCTGTGGAGCCCCTCGTCCCTCTCATAGTAATTACCTTCTTTATCATAAATAACTTCAATCTCTTCCAGAAAGCCGTTGTCCTGAGCTTTCGCAAGCCTCCTGTGGCTTTCAACTGCATAGGCATCCATATCTTCCCTGCTTATTTCGAAAAGATGGGCCAGGACTTCCGCGGTCTCGCCCATATTCAGCCCGACGATCGGGTCTGTAAGTCCGCACATGAGGGCGATGACCGGCTTGAGAAAGGCGGGTCTGAACCGCGCGATAGTTTTCAGCTTCTTTTTTATATCTTTTGAAAAGCGGAGGTCAGCCATCCAGTGCAGCATATCATGGTTGAGCTGGACAGGGGCACGGCTCATGACCTCTGTCCCCCCGGCCATGACAAGATGAGAGCGGCCTGCCGCGATATTGAGGGCCGCGCTGTCAAGGGCCTGCATTCCAGAGGCGCAGTTTCTCTGCACAGTCCATGCCGGCATACACCACCCGCAGCCAAGGCGAAGGGCAACAACCCGCGCAATATTTGCCTCGCTCGGTCCCGGAATAACGCATCCCAGAATCACTTCGTCAAGGTCGGACGCATTAAATGGCTGCCGCGCAAGCAATGCCCGGCCTGCAGAAAATGCCAGGTCAGAGGCGCTGAACGGCCCCGGCCTTCCATGGTGCTTTAAGAAAGGTGTTCTGCAGCCGTCTACGACATACACGTCTTTTAAATTATTATTATTCATCCGCCGTTGTTAATCGCAATTCGCATATCGTAGGGGCGTAGCATGCTACGCCCCTACAGCAACAATGTATATTACGTTTA
Organism: Thermodesulfovibrionia bacterium; assembly: GCA_947259645.1. Classification (GTDB taxonomy): domain Bacteria; phylum Nitrospirota; class Thermodesulfovibrionia; order UBA6902; family UBA6902; genus Glo-13. Next base: position 7,340 of record CAMYND010000102.1, read on the forward strand.
TATCAATTCCGCTTCCACCTGTCCTTCGGAAAATCATCAACCCGGATAACTTCCTTTCTTGCTGCTATTGCTGACCTTATTATCTCAGCTTCCTCCTCATTAATAATACCGCATTTAAGGGCTTCTGCAAGCTCACGTTCTTTCCCGCCTTTTTTTATGGCACCGCTTTTTACCGCTTTCCGAATAATTTTTTCCAAGGGTTCAGCCGCTATAGCTTGGGGCAGTGCCGTTTCGAGACGGCCAAGCGGTTCTGTTTCGTCTTCAGGAATAAAGATGCCCTCAGTTATTCTGTCCCTTACCTCTGACGGGGCCATGATGATATCAGCCACTGCGTGATCAAGGGTATCAGATGGCCTCTTAAAGAAGCCTCCATAAGGAAAGACAAGGAGTTTTATGAGAGTTCCGACGATCCTGTTCGGGAAATTCTCAAAGAGGTTATACATGCTTTCCTGAATCATAAAGAGCGCGTACTGGCATGACCAGTCCAGGAGGGGCTGGTCAGAATCTTTCGCGCCCTCATCCTCAAACCGCTTCAATGCTGCTGTTGCAAGAAAGAGGTGGCTCAGTATGTCAGCCAGCCGGGCAGAGATCCGCTCCTTTCTTTTTAATGACCCGCCCAAAACAAGAAGGGTAATGTCTGAGATCAGGGCAAAGGCTGAGCTCATACGTGTAAGGCTCTGAAAGTATCTCTGTGAACCATGGGCCCCTGGTACGCTTGTAATGCGTGATCCTGTCAGGGCAAGGAGGAAAGAGCGGACTGTGTTGCTGATAATAAATCCGACATGTCCGAAAAAGGCATTATCAAAATCGCGGAGACCTTTTTCATGGTCCTTTTCATTCGCTGCTGTTACTTCCCGAAGAAGATAGGGGTGGCCCCTTAAAACGCCCTGGCCGAATATGATCATATTCCGGGTCAGTATATTGGCGCCTTCAACAGTTATGCCGATCGGGATGGACTGATACCCTCTTCCCAGCACATTACGCGGCCCCATGCAGATACCGGCTCCTCCGCTGACATCCATCGCGTCATTGACGACCTTGCGGGCAAGCTCTGTAAGGTGGTATTTCACTATTGCTGAAATAACAGCAGGCTCTTCCCCCTGGTCTACTCCGACAGCGGTCAATGTTCGTGCTGAATCTGCAAGATAGGTGTATCCGGCAATTCGTGCCAGGGCTTCCTTCACGCCCTCAAACTCGCCTATCGGCCTGTTAAACTGTTTACGTATCCGCGCATAGGCGCCGGTAAAGCGGGTGGACAGTTTACAGCTTGCCGTACTCAATGCAGGCAGGGAAATGGACCGGCCTTCAGCAAGGCAGTTCATCAGCATCTGCCAGCCCTCTCCTGCGCGGTTCCGGCCGCCGATGATCCAGTCGATGGGAACAAAGACATCTGTTCCCTGGTTCGGGCCGTTCTGAAAAGCGGAGTCAAGGGGGAAATGGCGGCTTCCGATTGTGATCCCCGGGATGTCTGTCGGAATCAGCGCCAGGGTAATACCCACTTCTTCCTTCTCACCGATGAGGTATTCAGGGTCGTACAGTTTGAATGCCAGGCCGATTACTGTTGCGACCGGCCCGAGAGTAATATAGCGTTTTTCCCAGTTCAGACGGATCCCGAGCAGGTCTGATTCCCCATTAAA
>CAMYND010000103.1 GCA_947259645.1 Thermodesulfovibrionia bacterium
GGTTCGTTCTTTTTTGCGTAAAAAAGAATGAACTCGTCGTTTGGGGTCGAAACCCCATTTATAAATATCAACTCTTACAAACAGGGCGCGGCATGCCGTGCCCCTACAATTAAAAAATTACTGAAGATAAAAAGCAAAAATAAAGTACAGAAAACCGGTGAGCATTACAACAAAAAGGCTCCAGGACAGCATCTGCTGTTTCGCATTTTTTTCATAAATAAGCTCTTTCAGCTCTTTCGTAACTTCCCCCGCTGCCCGCGCAGAGCTCTCAGGCCTGTTCTCCAGCCGGGAAATGCTTTTTTTCATCTCTTCCCGTGATTGACCAAGTGAACTCAGCACCCCGTTGATTTCCGTGTACTTGTCGCTGATTGTATTAATTGACTGCTGCTGCACCCCGACAACACTTTTCAGCACTTCCAGAGACTGATGGAGCTCTTTATACTTGCCGAATATTTTTTCCTCCTGCTCTGAACAGGTTTCCTTCAGCTGATCAGTGCTCTGCTGAAATATGTTATTGATCCTGGCTATGCTTGTTTTTGCTTCTTCTGAAAGATTATCAGTTTTTTTCTCCAGATCAAAAAGAATACCCTTGGCCTGTTCCTCAAAGCTCATGAGCAGGTTATTGGTTGAAGCCAACAGAGTATCAAGCTCTTTTTTCTGGTTCCCGATCGCTTCTTCACCCTGTCTCAACTGTTCAGGGAGCGTCTCAACGGAATCCCTGATATCCTTAATCTCCCTGATGGACCGCGTAAAATTATCCAGATCATTGTCAAGGTCTTCAAACTTTTTGCGTACAATCTCAAGTTCATAGGTTTCTTCGTTCATCTTTTCTCCTTTACTTCATCGTTCCTGTTACAAATTTCTTATCTGTCCTCTTTTCAGCAATACCCGTCTGTCACCCTTTCCCGGTATGAGCGTAACTGTCGGCTCAAAAAATACAAAGTCCTGATGGAATGATGTCCGCACCGTACCTCCGAAGGAACTGTTGTCGCCGAGGGCTATATGAATAGTGCCTGATATTTTTTCCGATTCCAGTATATTGTCAGGTCTTGATGCCCTGTCATTCGTTCCGATTCCCAATTCCGCTATGTTTCTGTTTTCCGTTTGTTCAGAAAGTTTATCTTCGAGCTCACGCACAAATGGCTCATCACCCTCTACAGAATACACCATGCCTTTTTGAATGTTCAGGGTTACCGGGCTTTTCAGCTTTCTCGTAGGCGCCCATTCCAGTACAAGTTTGCCCTCGGCGGTTCCCTCAAGAGGTGCAAGGTAGACCTCGCCGGCAGGCAGATTGCTGAATGCCCCGGGTTTGGTAATTATGCCTGTGTCTGCCCGTGCTGTTCTGTTCTGTTTTGAAAAAACCATCCGGGTCCCCTGCGGTGTTTCAATTATTATTTCGTTATACCTGTTCACGAGTGCTGCCATCTCTTCTGTTCTTTTTTCCATTCTTTTCCAGTCCACCTGCATCGGGCCTGACAGCATCTTCTCATCAAAGAGAGGCATGCTCGCATATCTTGTTCCGCATATTCGGCAGAGAAGATCCCTGAACTTTGTGTGGCTCGTTGAAAAATAGGAAAGCGCGATAACAACATCAACTCTTTCATTCCTGTTTTTCCTGATAATGCTCTCAACAATCCCTATTTTTTCATCCGTTATTTTTTTTGTCAGCAAAGGTTCGAGCAGTTTTTCTTCTTTCAGAGACTGAACTGTCCTGATGCCAAAAGCCTTCTGCCATATTTCCTCTGGAGGCTCTGTTCCATGACAGCCTGTTGGTTGAAACTGAACGAACTCAAGAAAGTGAGAGAACTTTTCTCCTGAAGATGCGAGCGCTGTTCCGATTTCTGAAATACTTTTGTTATATCCGTCGCTCAGTATAAGAACTCGTTCTGTCTGTTTTACCGCAACATTGATTTTAAATATATCATCAAGTGCTCTCTTTAGCTGTTCTTTCATCTCTGTACAGGGTATGTTTGTTTTTGGGAGTATCATTGTAATACTTTTTTAAAAAAAAATCTTATGCACATGCTTTCTTATTATTAATAATTAATTCTTTATATAAAGAAAAAAATAGTAAGGATAGTAAGCCTGTGGATAGTGTGATTAAAGGAACAAAGGTGTTATAAAATATAAAGAAAGTACCGGTTTATACATTGTTAAGAAACAGGGCAATCATCTTGACAAATAACGCCTCTCATGATACTCTTCATCGTTGGTAACAGTGAATTGTCAGGTCAGAAACCGTCTTTTAATTCTGTGAATAAGATGATGATTGACAATCTAACGGATTGATGTCACTGTTTTTAAAAAAGCTGTGGAAATGTGGAAAAGTCTGAAACTGCGGTTGCACCATCATATAAATTGCACTGATTATCGTACACAATTGATGAAGACTCTTTCCACAACAGTTCCACAGAGCATTAACGCCAGGAATTAATATCATTTAAGAAAAAGCTTGAGGATATAATGGCACCTATATATAATTTCAGCGCAGGTCCTGCCATGCTCCCGCATGAAGTGATGGAACAGGCCGCCTCTGAGTTCATCGACTGGCAGGGAAGCGGCATGTCTGTCATGGAGATGAGCCACAGGAGCAAGGAATATCTGTCCATTGCAGAGCAGGCTGAGGCAGACCTCCGTGAATTAATGGATATTCCTGATAATTACAAAACACTGTTTCTCCAGGGCGGCGCATCGAGTCAGTTTTCAATGGTTCCGATGAACCTGCTAAGGGGAAAGAAGAAGGCTGACTATATTAATACAGGAACCTGGTCAAAAAAAGCGATTGCAGAAGCGGGACGATTCTGTGAAGTAAATGTAGCAGCTACGGGTGAGCCGTCAACATTCACCACTGTTCCTCCTGAGTCGGAGTGGTCACTGAACCCGGAAGCGGCGTATGTTCACTATACTCCCAATGAAACAATACAGGGAGTTGAATTTCATTCCATTCCAGAAACAGGGGATGCCCCCCTCGTTGCTGACATGTCATCAACCATACTGTCCCGCCCTCTGGATGTGTCGAGGTACGGAGTTATTTATGCCGGCGCTCAGAAAAACATCGGGCCGGCCGGGTTAACAATAGTGATTGTACGTGATGACTTGCTGGGAGAGGAAGTTGCGGGTACACCGGCAATGTTCAGTTATGCCACCCATGCAAAGGCAGGATCAATGTATAATACACCGCCCACCTACAGCTGGTACGTAGCGGGTCTTGTATTTCAGTGGATAAAGAAAAAAGGCGGCCTCAAGGCAATGGGGGAGATTAACAAAAGAAAAGCAGAGAGACTCTATGGCGCGATTGATTCATCGGGCTTTTACCGCAACCCTGTTGATCCCGCCTGCCGGTCCTGGATGAATATCCCGTTTATACTTGCGGACCCTGAACTGGATGGTAAGTTTCTCAGTGAGGCAAAAGAATCAGGCCTGGTAACGCTGAAAGGTCATCGCAGCGTGGGAGGCATGAGGGCGAGCATCTATAATGCCATGCCTGAAGAAGGTGTAAATGCCCTGATCGCGTTTATGAAGGAATTTGAAAAAAAGAACAGTTAATTATAATGATGCAAACAGAAACTCCTAAAAAGAAGAGCACGATATGAAAGTACTGGTAAGCGATAATATTTCAGAAAAAGGCGTAAAAATACTGGAAAAAGCAGGCCTCAATGTTACGGTCAAGACAGGCCTCACCCCGGCACAGCTGAAAAAGGAGATCGGCAAATACGACGGCCTCATTATACGAAGTGCCACGAAGGTAACGTCAGATATTCTCAAGGCCGCAAAAAAGCTCAGGGTAATCGGACGGGCCGGCTCCGGACTTGATAATGTTGACAAGGTTGCAGCGACAAAGCATGGCATCGTTGTCATGAACACACCCGGGGGCAATACCATAACAACGGCAGAGCATACCCTCGCGCTGCTGCTCTCAATGGCACGAAAAATTCCCCAGGCCACCTCCTCTATGAAAGAGGGTAAATGGGAAAAAAAGAAGTTCAGTGGTGTTGAGCTCTATAACAAGACCCTCGGAATAATCGGCCTCGGAAACATAGGATCTCATGTGGCAAAGACCGCTCTCGGAATGGGAATGACCGTGATCACCTATGACCCCTATCTGAGTGAGGAAAAGGCCCGCACGCTCGGGGTGACTGTTGTCGAACTTGATGAACTTTTCAAAAAATCGGACTTTATCACGAGCCATATCCCCCTTACAGCGGACACAAAAAATTTAATAAACGCGAAAAGTATCGCAAAGATGAAAAAGGGAGTAAGAATCATCAATGCCTCCAGAGGGGGTGTTATTGATGAAAAGGACCTGTACACTGCCCTGAAATCAGGGAAAGTGGCCTCTGCAGCACTGGATGTCTTTGAGACAGAGCCTCCCGGATCATCAGCACTGCTTGAACTTGATAATTTTATCTGCACGCCCCATCTCGGTGCCTCTACTGCGGATGCGCAGGAAAATGTTGCCATTGCGGTCTCAAACCAGATCGTGGACTACCTGCTCTACGGTACAATCCGGAACGCGGTGAACTTTCCCTCAGTTTCATCAGATGTACTTCCTGTTCTGCAGCCCTATATCAATCTTGCTGAGCGGCTCGGGAGCTTTATCTCCCAGAACTTCAGCGGGAAGATGAACGAAATCGTCATTGAATATAAAGGCACGGTAGCTGAACTGATGCTTGAACCCGTGACAATTGCTGTGCTCAAAGGTATGCTGACCCCGATCCTGGAAGAGACGGTAAACTTTATCAATGCGCCCCTTATTGCAAAAGAACGGGGGATAGAGGTCAAGGAAATTACCTCCCACGATGCTGGTGACTACCACAGTATGATTACGGTAACAGTCAGGTCAGGCAAGAAAGAGAGTTTTGTAGCCGGAGTGCTCCACGGAAAAAAAGAGCCGAGAATTATCCAGGTCGATGGTTTTGTTGTGGAAGTGGTTCCAGAGGGTGAACTTCTTGTGCTGGCCAATAATGACAAGCCCGGTGTAATAGGAAGCATCGGCACGGTACTGTCCAGTCACAAAATTAATATAGCAAGAATGCAGTTTGGCAGGGAAAAGAAGGGCGGCAAGGCCATCTCTGTCGTAAGCGTAGACACACCGGTCTCAAAAGAAATCCTTTCAAAAATCAAAAAACTGCCCAATGTACTTTCAGTAAACCAGATTCATCTGGCAGAATGAATATCAGCATAGAGAGAACAGAAACAGGACAGGAGCGCCGTAAAAAGCCTTCCCCCTGTTATTTATAGTCGTTTAATTCATTGTTAAGGAGTTACGTATGGCGAACATAGTGGTTGTCGGTGCCCAGTGGGGAGACGAAGGAAAAGGCAAGGTCGTTGACCTCCTGACAGAAAGTGCGGACGTTGTAGCGCGCTATCAGGGGGGGCACAATGCAGGCCATACGGTCATCATTAAAAATAAAGAGTTTATACTCCACCTCATACCATCAGGCATTTTGCACAGGGGGAAGACCTGTATAATCGGAAACGGCGTTGTGATCCATCCCGAGGCACTCATTGAGGAAATAGAAGGTCTGAAAAAGAGGAGGATAAGCATCGGGAAAAACCTCTTTATCAGCGGTCGGGCTCATATGATTATGCCCTATCACACAGTCCTGGACAGCAAACACGAAGCATCAAAGGGATCGAAAAAAATCGGGACTACCGGCAGGGGGATCGGCCCCGCATATGTTGACAAGATGTCACGGGTCGGAATCCGGATGACCGACCTCCTTGACAGCAGCGGCTTCAAGGCAAAACTCAAACACAACCTCGCTGAGGTGAACTTTCTCCTTGAAAAGAAATACAACAGCAGAAAAATCAGCGTAAACAAAGTGTATAACGAATATATGAAATATGCTGAATACCTTGCCTCCTATATTACGGACACGGTACTGCTGACCAATACCCTCATGGATAAAGGGAAAAACATTTTATTTGAAGGGGCCCAGGGCACACTTCTTGATATTGACCACGGCACATACCCCTTTGTTACCTCTTCAAATGCCTGCGCAGGCGGCGCCTGCACCGGGCTCGGGGTAAGCCCGGTAAAAATAGACGGGATTGTCGGGATTGTAAAGGCATATACAACCCGAGTCGGTGAAGGCCCCTTCCCCACAGAACTAAATGACCAGACAGGAGAAGACCTCCGTCACAAAGGCGGTGAATACGGCGCCACCACGGGCCGGGCCAGAAGGTGCGGATGGCTTGATTTTGTAAGCCTCAAACATGCGATCAGGATAAACGGGTTTACCGGGCTGGCCATTACAAAACTCGATGTCCTTGACGGCCTCGAGAAGATCAAGGTCTGCCACTCCTATACATATAAAGATCCGACCAACAGCTGAAGCCTGCGAACCGGTCTATACGGAACTGGATGGATGGCAAAAGAGCACAAAAAGCGCAACCAGGCTGAGTCAGCTGCCCAAACAGGCCCGGGCATATCTCGACTATATCAGTGAAACGCTGAATGTTGAGATAGATATGGTATCTACCGGACAGAGGCGGGATGAGGTTGCTATTGTGAAAAATCCTTTTAAAAAGAAGAGATAGGGGCGGATTTTTTTTAAATCTGTTGCTATGGGGTTTCGGCCCCAAACGACGAGTTCATTCTTTTTTACGCAAAAAAGAACGAACCAAGAAAAAGCGCCCGAACCGATTTCTTAACGGCTCTTCGCTCGATCTCCAGGGAGTTAATTAAACTCGGTCGTTTCGACCTCAAACAGTAATTAACTCTGATCCCTCCGATCTCCCTCATCACCTGACAATGCTTAGTGAGCTGAAAGCGAACGAATGTAATAATAATCTTCCTTACATTGAGGATACCTGAAAGGGGGCATCAATCGCTTATGGGAAAAATGCTGCTCTCTCCTTTTTAAGGAAAGTCGCAAAAGATGGAGGATTGAACATGTTAACAATTAAATCGTAGGGGCACGGCATGCCGTGCCCTTTTTTGATGCAGTATTCAGCCACTAAAGTAAATATCGCATAGTTCCGAAATAATATAGAGAAGATAATAACAATATATTTAGCATATATAAAAGACTTCAACATTCAAATGAGGGTGGACGATGAAGGTATTGACTATATTTAAACGCATCTATAATTTTATCACCTTTACAGAGATACCGATCTGGCAGAAGCTTCTGATCTTTGCTGCTGCCGGGATAGGATGGTTTATCATTATTGCCGCCATCGGCCTGATAGCCATGACCTCGGTCAATAACTCATCCCGGGAGCTGACAGAGAATATCGTCCCCCAGATCCAGACAGGACAGAAAGTCATCATCATGATACGGGGGGCAAATGTCTCCATCAGCAATATCGTCATTCATGACAATGTTGATGTTGTGAATGGTAATGCCCAGCGGGCCCGGTCCCTTATTGACAAGGCCGCAACTGCGCTTACGGCCCTCTTGGAAGGCGGGACCATAACTGACTACTCTGATTTGACCGGTGAGCTGATAGATAAGGTCAATGTCCAATCCGTCAGGGGTGACCAGGTTGCGTCAAAATATATTCAGGATGCCCTAAAGCAGAGCCGGCACCTCCGGGAAATTCATAACAGCCTCGTTTCAATGAAGCTGGCACTGCTGGAAAGCGGGCAGGAAAAGGTAGCGCTCATGGAGAAACTCGGTGAGTACGATGCGGCTGCCATAAAGTTCGTAACGATCCTCGGACGGTTTACCTCCCATATCTCAACAATGCAGAAGACATATACAGAAAAAATACAGGCGGTGCTCTATGAGTCAATGTCGCTTGTCATCATTATCGGCCTTATAGCGGTAGTTCTGCTTACCCTGTTCAGCATATTTCTCAAGACCTCAATAACCAGACCGCTCAATGCAATAACTGAGCAGATCAAGGGACTTTCAGAGGGAGAAGTTGACCTCACAAAACAGATCACGGTAGGTTCGAAGGACGAAATCGCTGAACTCTCATCAAGCTTTAACAATCTAATTCTTACGATCAATGATATGAGCAACTTTAAAAAAGTTATTGAGGAAGATGACTCCCTGGAAGATGTTTACAACAGGCTGGCAAAAGTCTTCTTCGAGAACCTGGGCCTTGATGATGTAACGATTTATGAAGTGTCAACCATGAATAAATCCATGGATCTCATAAACTCACCCTATTCCAGGGAAGACGTAAGCTGCAACCGGGAGATACTGATGGACAGTAATTTATGCCGGGCACGTAAGACAGGACACACGGTTTCATCAATCGCATACCCGGAGATCTGCAAGCAGTTTTTGCTTGCTCCAGAGAAGTACCACACCTGCGTCCCGATAATCGTTGGGGGGTCTATTGGTGGTGTTGTGCAGATGCAGTTTGACAAAACACGGGACAGTGTCCGGCAGATAGATATACCGCTTCTGAACCCTTCCTGCATAGAGCGGCAGATTATGAGGGCAGAGCAGTACATCAAGGAATCCTCAGCAGTTATAGAAGCCAAGCGACTGACCGGAGCCCTTAAGGAGTCATCAGTGAGGGACCAGATGACAGGACTCTATAACCGGAGATTTCTTGAAGAGTACGTCGAGACGCTGATTGCGAGCGTCATGAGAAAGGGCTCACGGCTCGGCCTGCTCATGTGCGACCTGGACTACTTTAAACAAGTAAACGATAAATTCGGCCATGATGTGGGAGACGCGGTACTGAAAGAAACCTCCAGTGTCATCGCAAAAAGCGCGCGCGCAGCTGACCTTGTGATCAGGTTTGGAGGAGAGGAGTTCCTCGTAATCGTCAATGATGCCAAAGAGGGCGACGCAATGGAAGTGGCTGAACGGATCAGGCGGAAAACCGAGGAGACCAAGGTTAAGACAGCAAGCGGGATAATCCAGAAAACAATCAGCGTAGGATTCAGTGAATTCCCAACGGACACCCAGAACTTCTGGGAAGCCGTCAAGTACGCCGACATAGCCCTCTACAAGGCAAAAGAAGGCGGCCGAAACAAGGTTATGAAGTTCGAAAAAGAGATGTGGACGAAAGATGCGTATTAGGGAATAGCTTTCAGTAATCAGCGGTCAGTAGTCAGCCAGGAATAACCATGAGCTAAGAGATAATGACTGAGAGCTGAAAGCTGAATGCTGACTTAATCCACCGGACTCCTTACTGCAAGACCCGGCTTGTTCAGCACATGCGTATAGATCATGGTAGTGGATACATCAGCGTGGCCGAGCAGCTCCTGGACTGTGCGGATGTCGTAACCGCTTTCTATAAGATGAGTAGCAAATGAATGCCTCAGGGCATGGCAGTTTACTTTTTTGGTTAACTCAATTTTCAGCGCAGCTTCCTTGACTGATCGCTGTAATCCACTTTCATGCTTGTGATGTCTCCGGACTATTCGACTTCTCGGGTCAACGGATAAGTTGTCCGATGGAAATACGTATTGCCATATCCACTCGCGGCCGGCCGATGGGTATTTCCTTGACAGGGCCGGCCATATGTACGCTTCTCCCAGCCCGTCTGACAGGTCATTTTTATAGAGCTCCTTCACCTTTTTTATACGGAGCCGCACGCACTCCATCAACCGCAGCCCGCTTCCGTAAAGAAGACCGGCCATGAGTGCGGACACGCCAGTCAAAGCATTCAGCAGACGATTAATCTCATCCCGTGTCAATACGACAGGCAGGCGCTTCGGGCGCTTGCTTCGTGTAAAATCACCTATATCGCCAAGCTCCCGCTCCAAAACATGCTTAAACATAAATACCAGTGCATTCAAGGCTTGATTCTGTGTACCTGCAGCAACTTCTCTTTTTACTGCCAGGTAGTCAAGATATGATTTAATATCACGTGCTGACAAGGAAGCAACAGTCTTCCCGTTATGAAAATGCATAAATCGTCGTACCCATTGCTCATACACATGTTCCGTACGAATTGAATAATGCCGGACCCTGATTTCCGTGCGAAGCTTCTCAAACAGGCTCTTATGAATAGTCTGTACTTTCGCAGGAGGAGAATCATCTTTAAATGCAGGAATTCTCTGTTGCTTATTCTTGACTGAGCATGCAGCCTTAAGTTGATCCAGATGGTTTTCTATTGTGCATTCCTTGATTGCAGATGCCCATGCTGTTTTCCAGCAAACGCCATATAAAAAAAACAGCGCACTTCTTGCCTGCTCTACCTGCCAGGGCTTTATATTGCTTTTCAGTGAAAGGTTGGCAATGTAGTTTTTCACATCGTTTTCAGTGCACGTTTTCAAAGGAGGGTTGTTAAGATAGTGAGAAAAATGCTTGATCCATTTTACATACCAGCGCGCTGTTATTTCAGAAACACCGCTGTTCACTGCGGCCCTGAAAAAGGATTTCAAAAATGCATTGTTGCTTGACGCACGGATAGAATTATACTTTGAGTCGTTAGCCATTATGTCCCCCTAAAACAGTAAGTTAATTCCAGGAATATCCCTGCCAGAGGATCCTGAGAAATATATTCTATACTAATAGAACACGATTTTTCTTGAGTTTTACCAATTAATTCACTATATTAATGCATAGGTCTTTTCGATATTTCTTTGTAGCGGGGGCAATTAACACATCTGCAACTTCAATGGCGTTACTTAATTACACAAAAAACTGCTGTAATATATTGTTGCATCAGATATTGTGATATACAGAATCCGTATTATTCAATATTCCTGAATCCTAAATACTGAATATTGCGGATTCAGTATACTTAACTGTTGAACTAAACCGCCCGCTGGGCGGAAGAAAAACAAAAGGCACAAGACGTACACCACCTGAAGAATCCATCATCTAGAAACTAGCAGTTAATCAAATCTGAAGTATTTTCCTACAATACCTCCATAAACCTGTTTACGTACGAACAGGCATGTTCGGCATGGACATGAATCAAGAAGGATGGAGGACATCATGACACAGTTACGTCAAAAGATGATCAACGAGATGACATTAAGGAGGTTTGCACCAAAGACACAGGAGGCGTATATAGCGGCCGTGTCGGGACTTGCAAAGTATTACAGTCAATCACCGGAGAAGATCGACAAGCAGATGGTGCTGGACTACCTGCTATATCTGATGAAAGAGAAGAAGCTGTCATGGAGCAGCTGCAATGTAGCAGTGTCGGGAATAAGGTTTTTCTACACGCAGGCACTCGGAATGGAATCAATGTATTTAAGCATTCCAGCAAGGAAGAAAGAATCCAGACTGCCTGAGATATTCAGCGCTGAGGAACTGGAGAAACTGTTTTCAGCACTTAGCAACCAGAAGCATCGGGTATTACTGATGACTACCTATGCAGCCGGTTTAAGGGTGAGTGAAGTAGTAGGTCTTAAAGTAACGGACATAGACAGCAAACGTATGATGATACGGGTAGAACAAGGTAAGGGGCGCAAAGACCGATATACGATATTGTCGATTAGGCTGCTTGAAGAGCTGCGGATTTACTGGAGGATGTATCGTCCATCGATCTGGCTTTTTTACAGTGGACCAAAGACCGAGGTTCCTTTATCTGTTTCGACATTGCAGAGGGTATATGTTCAGGCAAAAGCAAAAGCAGGGCTAACAAAAGGCAAAGGCATTCATTCTCTTCGTCACTGTTTTGCCACCCATTTACTTGAGGCAGCAGTTGATCTCAGAACTATCCAGATGCTCATGGGGCATAGCTGCATAACGACCACAATGACATATCTTCAGGTAACCAGAAAACATCTTGGCTCTACAGAAAGCCCCTTTGATCTGCTGAATATAGGTGAACACACAAAACTCCTGAAACGGTAGCAGAGCCATGAGCTCCGCCTTAATGGCTTCTTCTGAGAAAGAAGAAGTCATAAGCAAAAGACCGAAATGGGAAGTGGCCGACATATTTCGTTTGCATGGGAAAGAATATCGAAACAGTCATGCTCTGCCATTGTCTCATTTGAAAGTCATGCATTACATTGAAATGTGCCGAACATCGTATCTCGGGGGGCATGTAGAGAGATGCGATTCCTGCGGACATAAACACTACGCCTACAATTCATGCAGAAACAGGCATTGCCCAAAGTGCCAGAGTCTTACAAAGGCACAATGGCTTGAGGCACGGAAATCAGAACTGCTTCCGGTCGGATATTTTCATACGGTTTTCACATTACCGCATGAATTGAATCCTCTGGCCCTCTGTAACAAAAAGACGGTGTATGGCATATTGTTCAAGGCAGTATCTGAAACACTTCTTCAGTTTGGCAGGAATAATCTTAATGGCACGTTGGGATTTCATGGCATTCTTCACACCTGGGACCAGAGACTTATGGATCATTTTCATCTTCATTGTGTTGTGCCGGCAGGAGTTCTTTCATTTGACAAAAGACGATGGATACCGGCCAAAAAGAACTTCCTCTTTCATGTTGAAGCCCTCTCAATTGTATTCAGAGAAAAGTTCATCGATTTACTGAAAACAGCTTTTCTCAAAGGAGACCTCATCTTTCCCGGCAGATCAGCCGCATTGAAAACTCAGCGGGGATTCTCACGGTTCATTGACAGCTTACGGGAGCATCAATGGGTTGTGTATTGCAAAAAGCCCTTTGCCGGACCAGTGCAGGTTCTTCAGTATATCAGCAGGTACACCCACAGAGTAGCCATATCAAATAACCGGATTCTCTCTGTTGATAATGACAAAATCACCTTTGCGTACCGCGACAGAAAACATGGGGATGAAGTCAAGACAATGTCTCTGAAGGCAGAGAAGTTCATCAGGCGATTTCTACTGCATGTACTTCCAGATGGATTTATGCGCATCAGACATTTTGGAGCTCTGGCAAACAGATGCAAAAAACAGAACATCCAGCGTATCAGAGAGCTCAATGGAGTTTCTGAAACTCTAACGGACAAATCAAAGAAGAATACTCAGGAGTTAATGTTAGAACTGACCGGTATAGATATTGCCATCTGTCCCTGCTGCAAAAATGGGACTATGAAAGTCATTGCTGAGATAACTCCGCTTTGGAAAATGGGCATTAATTATATGGACTCTTCGTGATGATCAAATATAAATTGATTACCATAGATACACCAAGTGAAGCATGGCAAATAACTGCAGGACAGATGTGTTCAATATTGCCATTATTGCCATCAAAACTGAGAATATCCAATGCCCAGTGCATTCTGCCAATCATTCGTTTCTGTACTACACTCCAAATCATTACATTACACGCCCTGACATCAGGAAAAAACTAATTTACAATCCCCATAGGAAAAGTTATATTATCGTATCCAGGGACCGCGGCTTAGTTCAACAGGTTTTATCCGCAATGCCTCCGGCACTGACGGATAAAACTCTATACGTTATCCGTATATAAAAAATGAAATATCAGCTTGAACCACATCATAGAAATGTACCAGATGAAGAACTACTGAAAGATTTAAAACGCGTTGCAAATGAAATAGGAAAAAACAAAGTAACAATTGATGAATACAATGAACGTGGAAAATATAATAATTGCACTTATAACCGGAGATTCGGTTCGTGGTTTACTGCTCTTGAAAAGGCAGGATTAAAGAAAACAAGAAATTTAAATATCCCCGATGAAGAGCTATTTAATAATCTGGTTGAGGTCTGGACATCATTAGGCCGTCAACCAAAATACAATGATTTAAAAAGAAATGTATCAAAGTACTCATCCGGGACTTATGAAAAACGATTTGGCGGTTGGAGAAAAGCTTTAGAGGCATTTGTTGCTTGGGCAAACGAAGGGGAAGCACCAGAATATATAAAAACAGACAAAAAAGGATCAAAAGCAAGAACAACAAGAAATATTAACTGGAGACTCCGAGCATTAGTGTTGATGAGAGATGGTGCACGCTGTCAGTTGTGTGGTGCTACTCCACAAGATGGAGTTAAATTGCATGTCGATCATATTAAGCCTTGGATTAACGGCGGAGAAACTGTTTTAGAAAATCTTCAAATACTTTGCCAACGGTGCAACATTGGCAAGAGTGATATTGAACTTAAAAACACTTATTAGACCCCCGTATGTCAAGCACAAAGACTCCCCGGAACGGATTTCCGAAGGAAATTCGTCAATCAGTCAGCGATACGAATACAGAAGAAG
>CAMYND010000104.1 GCA_947259645.1 Thermodesulfovibrionia bacterium
CATCGCTCAACGGATAAAAGGTACTCCGGGGATAACAGGCTGATAGCATCCAAGAGTTCATATCGACGATGCTGTTTGGCACCTCGATGTCGGCTCATCGCATCCTGGGGCTGAAGTGGGTCCCAAGGGTTGGGCTGTTCGCCCATTAAAGCGGTACGCGAGCTGGGTTCAGAACGTCGTGAGACAGTTCGGTCCCTATCTGTTGTGGTCGTTGGAGACTTGAGAGGAGCTGTCCTTAGTACGAGAGGACCGGGATGGACGAACCTCTGGTGTTCCAGTTGTCGCGCCAGCGGCAATGCTGGGTAGCTATGTTCGGATGGGATAACCGCTGAAAGCATCTAAGCGGGAAGCCCACCTCAAGATTAGGTCTCCCTTGCCAAGCAATTGGCACTAAAGGCCGGTGGTAGACTACCACGTTGATAGGCTGGGTGTGTAAGTGCGGTGACGCATTGAGCTTACCAGTACTAATTGGCCGTGTGCCTTGACCCCCTTATTCTGAGTCATACAGTTTACATTTATTGCAGTATAAAAATATCAGGGTATATCCTATTTCAGGATCTGCCCTTTTTTTACGCATTGTGTTATCGAGGTCGGACCTCGATAGTTTCACCCGATCCGGTCAGTAGTGTACTGAATGATGCGTTCTTTTCCTCCAAATACATCGAGGAGAAAATCCTTAGTCGTAATTTCAGGGAAATTGTCCTCGCCTGCATAATCCGGGAAACTGCTCCACCGGTAATTCATCAAAAAATCAATCGAGGTCGGACCTCGATAATTTAGCTTGAGGGGATTGGTGTGGATGTAATGGGGGAGGTGGAGAAAGTGTTCTTCTTCGGTAAGGTGTGACGCTTTGAATTTCCCCTGGAACAGAACACCTGAGCGGTCGTACTTTTTGTTAAAGTACATGGTGTAGCCTGTACCGAGTTTTCGCATAAACCTCGTGATGCCGTGGTCATTGACCTGCCTGAGCATAATGTGATAGTGATTAGGCATGAGACAGAAGGCAAGTATCTCGACAAGCGTCATCCTTGCGATCTGGTGAAGGAGCATTCCTGCCGCGGATTTCCGCCTTTTTGACAAATAATACCTGTAGCTCGTATTGACCGACGGCTGTTCGTCGTTGAACTCGTACAAACTGTTCAAAAAGCGATGGTAATCGCCTTCATCGGCAAACAGTACGCGCTTTTCTACCCCGCGGTTGTAGACATGATAGATCCCGCCATCGGTGAATTCTATTTTTCGCATATTGAAATTATCGGCAGGATTATTGAGGTCGGACCTCGATATCGTTGCCATGTCCCTTGAGGTGTACTATAGCACATTCATTGCTGTATGTTTCTATCGAGGTCGGACCTCAATATGAGGGGTCATTTATGATAAAATTAGCTGAAATGGAATCATTTGAAGAAAGAGTAAATCATGCAGCAAAGCTCGTTAATGAAGCGAAGTGGATCACTGCCTTTACCGGCGCCGGGATCTCTACTGGCTCCGGCATCTCTGACTTCAGGAGTAAAGGGGGTGTATGGGACCGTTACCGGATTGTTACCTATCAGGAGTTTATCAAGAGTAATGAGGCAAGGGTCGAGTATTGGCATATGAAACATGAGCTGTTTGCTGAATTGAAGGACGCTCAACCCAATAAGGCCCATGAGGCTCTCGCAGAACTTGAGAAATCGGGAAAGTTAAAATGTCTGGTAACTCAAAATATAGACGGTCTCCATCAGGACGCTGGAAATTCAAATGTGATCGAACTGCACGGCACGAACAGAAAGGCGGTCTGTCTGGACTGTGGAAAATTGTGGCCTATAGCAGATGTGCATGCCAGGATTAAAGAAGCGCAGTTTGAACCCAGATGTGATGAATGCAATGGATACATTAAGCCGGCCACGGTTTCTTTTGGGCAGTCAATGCCCGAGCAGGAGATGATGATGGCACATCACTGCGCATTAAAATGTGACCTGTTTATCATGATAGGCTCATCTCTGCAGGTTGAACCGGCAGCATCCATCCCCGGGGAAGCTCACCGAAGGGGTGCAAAACTCATCTACATAAACCGCACTGAAACCCCGACTGATCAGCTGGCTGAAATTCTTTTTAAAGAAGATGCAGTGGAAGTTATGTCGGCAATCATGGAAAGAATGAAAGTGTGATGGAAGTGATATGCGATCATTTATATCGAGGTCGGACCTCGTACTCAGCTTTTTTTAGGAAGTCAGAAATTAAAAAAGCCAGTTCCAGTGCCTGGGCAGCATTTAAGCGGGGGTCACAATGGGTGTAATACTTATGGGCCAGTTCTTTCTCGGTAATGGCCTGAGCGCCCCCAATGCACTCAGTTACGTTTTGTCCTGTCATTTCACAATGTATCCCTCCCGCATATGTTCCCTCTGAGGAATGAATTTCAAAAAATTTTCGGACTTCTTCCAGGATTTTATCAAAGGAACGGGTCTTATAACCATGAGATGTTTCAACCGTATTTCCATGCATCGGATCACTACTCCACACTACATGGCGACCTTCACGTTTAACGCTCCGAATCAATGGCGGCAGTTCATCAGAAATGTGATCAGCCCCCATTCGCACAATAACGGTCAGACGCCCCGGTTCATTATGAGGATTCACTTTGTCAATCAAACGTAATAATTTATCGGGATCAATGGAAGGGCCTGCTTTTATGCCGATTGGGTTCTTTACCCCTCGTGCAAATTCTATATGAGCTTCGTCCAGCTGCCGGGTCCGCTCCCCGATCCATATCATATGGGCTGAACAATCATACCAGTCACCGGTAATGTTATCCTGGCGCGTTAATGCTTCTTCATAATTCAACAACAGTGCTTCGTGAGACGTATACATGGTTGTTTCCCGAATGCTTGGTGTATCTTTTGAAGTCACTCCGCATGCTTCCATAAAGGCAAGCGCTTCTCCTATACGATCAGCAAGATTCTGGTATTTCTCCCCCAAAGGACTTTCTTTCACAAATTCGAGATTCCACTGATGTACCTGGTGTAAGTCAGCCAATCCCCCTTTCGTAAATGCCCGCAATAAATTAAGGGTTGCCGCAGACTGGTTATAGGCGCGTATCATGCGATCCGGGTCAGGGGTGCGGGCGTTCTGGTTAAATGCAATGTCATTTATTATGTCCCCCCGATAACTCGGCAATTCAACCCCTTTTTTAATTTCTTTATCCGCAGAACGGGGCTTGGCAAACTGGCCGGCTAATCGTCCAACCTGCACGACCGGGCAGCTTCCTGAAAAAACCAGAATCACCGCCATTTGCAGAAGGATTTTGCAGGTATTCTGTATATTATCGGTATTAAATTCCGCAAAGCTTTCCGCGCAATCCCCTCCCTGCAGCAGAAAAGCCTGCCCCTCTGCGACTCTCGATAATTGTCTGCTCAATGCTTGAATCTCATTGACAAACACCAGGGGAGGGTTACCCCTGAGTTGAGATTCTACGCTTTGCAGGGAAGAGAGGTCAGAATATTCCGGCTGCTGAACGATCGGCTTGTTTCGCCAGGTTGATACTCCCCACTTATCCATCTTCATGTACCTTTACAAACATAAGAGTAATCTCCAGATTAACGCACTGTATATGCAGACAGTTGTTTCATTTTAACAAAAGTGTCTGCAATATTCATTTTTTATTCTTAATTACCGATAAAGGGGATGTTGTTTCTCATTGAACGAAGCAGTCCTGCGTTTATTTTCAAATTAAGCGTTAACCTTAAGGTTCTCCCCCATTCGTTCGATAGTACAAGTACCATTTAACCAAAGGAGGATAGGTATGAAGAATAGAATCAAATTATTCGTTTTTTCATTGTTAACACTGGCACTTCTTCTGGCAGTAGGCTGCGGAGGCAGCGGTTCTGGCAGTAGTAGTTCCGGTGTTGTCGGAAGTCCATTGCCATCGCCGAGCGTCGACTGCGGCGGAGACAGCTGTATCAGCTAACACAATTATTAATTAAGGAGATAGATTATGAAGAAATTTTATTGTACTGTTATGACACTTATCATGTTAAGTCTCATGATGGGATTTTCACCATTTCTTCCCGCAGCGAGGGGGGCACCAGCTGCCACGACAGTGCTGGACCAGGCAGACTGGATGCGCTTTATGTACTGGCTGATCAATGGCCCGCCAGGTGGATCATATCCAACTGGTTTTGACGGCCCTGAAGGAGGTTTTCTTGGAATGATTCGGGAGCTTACCGGGCCGACTGCCCTCGGCGGAGGGTTAACAGATTCCGGATATACAGAATGTACAGACATTCCCGCAACCGGAAGTGCCTCCCTGGTAGAGGATACAGGAACATTTGTTATGACATTTTCATCACCTCAGAAGACAGTTCCGTCAGGATGGCCCAATGCTGGAAGCAATTATGAGAAGAGAGTGGTTGTTACCTTTGACGGCACGACATTTATGGACATTGAATTTAACTGCTCGACCACAGCAGGATGGATGCGTTTCTTTGAGCCTGAAGAACCTTCAGCATCAGCCAGGCATATAGAAACGTACTATGATACGACTGACAGTGACAATACCAGGCTGGAAATGTACATGTATTATCACCCGGCAGCAGGGCCTCTAACAGATGAGTATTTTATTGCAAAGTTTCTTACTGAGGCTGGTAATAAATACAGAATCTGGATAACCAGAGCGGCAGATGAATCGGGCTGGAGCGGATTCAGGACAGCCATTTACGGAAATACCGCACTGACCGGCCCGGGAGCAGGAGGAGTCGCAAGTGCCTTTATTTTTGAGGAGCATGGGACTGTTGCCGATGTAAGCACAGCAGTCACAGCTGACACGGACAACGTGACCGGCGGAGATATTGACTGTATTGATTTTAACGGAGGGAGCACTGCACTGGATGCAACAACAACATGCACGACCAATAGCCTGACTTTGTCTGAAGCCGGAGCGCCGATTATTGCTCCGAGTGGCAATTTCAGTGTAGACTGGGTAGCGGACTCTCTTGAAGGAAGCATGACTGTTCTGCCATAAAACATTATTACTTACTGAAGAACAAAGAAGGGGGACGAGAGTCCCCTTTTAACAGCTTAATTAATTCATAAGGATTTTAAATTTTGTTGTGAGGATAGGTCCGTCGGGAGGAAGAGTGATGATTTTTTTCTGGTTTTGATCAGTATCCTATCGGGGGATCTCGACTTTATGAAAAGATTCACCGAGTTCGAACTCTTTGCCGTCCGCCATCTTCCGGCAGAAGTCCCTGAGCCACCTTTCCAGATCATCTATACCCATCTCTTTTGTCTGGCTTTTATGACAGCGGAGAGCAGCAAGCTTTGCATCAAAGGTTTCGGTAATATCATATGTGTAGTTCGTGCTGTCAGCACCCCAGAAGAGTAATTCTTCAACTTTGTGGGGAAGAAAACCTTGTTTCATCAAGTCAGGGTAGGCGAGGTGATCTCTGGCAAAGGGGTAAACTGCATCGAGTACGACCTGGCCGACAATGCGGTGATCACGGTGCCAGATGTACCGGCGGTAGGGGTCAGAGGTTACTACTGTCCGCGGCCGGTATGTCCGTATGACCTGAACCAGCTTTTTTCTGAATGCGGTGGTATCTTCAAGTCCCTGGTCAGGATATCTCAAGAACTCCACCTCCCTGACTCCCAGCACCCGGGCTGCATCTCTCTGTTCCTGTTCTCTGATCTGCGCCAGCTGTTCTGGTTGAAGGTTAGGGTCGGTAGTACCTTTTTCTCCGCTGGTACAGATCACATACACAACCTCTTTTCCCGACTCGGTCCAGTGCGCTATGGTCCCTGCGACGCCGAACTCGGCATCGTCGGGATGTGCCATGATTACCAATACATCAGCAGACGCTGTCATAGGATCCCTTCAGATCGCTTTTCGTTCGTGGTGCCTTGTTGTTATGGGTTTGCATAGCCGATGAATACTCTTTGGCAACAGCTGAAGCAATATTGGACCAGTTATATGTTCGTATGGTTTCCCTGATCTCCGAGGGGGAATATGGAGATTTGCGCTGTTGAGATAAAACCTGCTCAATCGCTGCCGCGATTTCGCGGGGATCGGGAGAATCCAGAATCTCACCGGATTTTCCATTCTGAATAATACTATCCATTGCTCCTACTCTGGTAGCGATCACAGGGGTCCCGCAGGCAAGGGATTCGAGCGCGACGAGACCAAAGCTTTCATAGTAGGAAGGCACCACCAGAAGATCAGCTGCATTGTAATAAAAGATCAGGTCTTCATGTCTGACGCTTCCTGCAAATAGTATGTTATTCAGTAT
>CAMYND010000105.1 GCA_947259645.1 Thermodesulfovibrionia bacterium
CGGGTTGACCGGGATAGTTCTTACCAAGCTTGATGGAACGGCAAAAGGGGGGATTATCCTTGCTATCAACAAAGAGCTCGATATTCCCGTTAAGTTAATTGGTGTGGGAGAGGCTGTTGAAGATCTTCAGGATTTTGAGCCAGCGGAGTTTGTGGAGGCGTTGTTTGGGTAGTGTTTAGTGTCATTCTGATTTATTGAAATTTTTATTTATTATAAATGGGGTTTCGACCCCAAACGACGAGTTCATTCTTTTTTACGCAAAAAAGAAGGAACCAAGAAAAAGCGCCCGAAGAGATTTCCGGGCGGTTCTTCAGTCAGCTTGCGGGGAATTGATTTAACTCGCTTCGCTCAAACAGAAATCAATTCTAATCCCTCCAGTTTCCTTCATCACCTGAAATCGCTTAATGGGAGGTCAAATCCCCCCTGTCCCCCCTTTTCTAAAGGGGGGAAGTGCTGCTCTCTCCTGAAAGGAGAGTCGCAAGATGTATAAAAATTCTTTTTATATTTGTTTTTAATATCCCTCTTGATTGCTTTCGGGATATGGAGGGCTGGACATGTAAATAATTAACTTGTAGGGGCGCGGCATGCCGCGCCCTTTTAAATTCAGTGTTCAGACCGGAATATTTCGGAAACTAAGCAATCACACGGGCACTTTCTTTGGTTACTTTCTTTTGTGGAAAAGAAAGTCACTCCGCCGGAAGGGCATCCGGGGCTTGGGGCAGAGCCCCATATAAAAACCATTCATTTGCCAGAAGTGTCTGCCGGACAGATCAAATCAGGTTAGAGCTCATTCATTAATTTGTCAATTATCACCCTGTTAGCAGCCGGAAATGAATAGGAATGCAGATCTGACAGGCTCACCCACTGTATCTCCTTATATTCCTGAGAACTGATTTCCCCGGAGATAATAATTGCCCTGTAGGCCAGCAGCTCTACTGAAACATGTTCATACCTGTGTTTAGATGAGCAGATTAACTCATGCACAGAAACTTTAACACCAAGTTCCTCAAAAACCTCTCTTTGTATGCACTCCTCTGCTGTTTCAGTACCTTCTATCTTACCGCCTGGAAACTCCCATCTGCCTTTGAGGGGATCGTTTTTTTCCCTTTTTGCGATAAGTAGTTTTCCGCTATTCTCTATTATTGCGACAGCTACCTGAACCAAAAAGCCTCCTGTATGGTGAACTGCGCTCGACTATTTTTTTAATAAGGTACTTAAATAAATCAGAGCCAGTGCATCAGCGAAGACCAAGAGGTTCAGTGAAGCGCTGACAGCATGGAGCCTGCTGAATTTATTTCTCAGAGGGGACTCTTGCGGTACAGACTCGAAAGAGGCTATTTCCTGTTTCAGATTTTTTATATCAGGATGAAGCTTGAAGGAGACAAAGAGGTTAATCACAATGGCAGCAACTATTAAGAAGAGCGAAATGCTCTCGATTTTATTATCAAATCCAGATTTCAGGAACAGGAGAAGGATAAGGGCCAGAACAGAGAGAACAAGGAGGTAGGCAAAGTATCCCGGAAACAGGGTTCCCACAATCTGACCCGCCATATCCCTGGCATAAGATTTAAAAATAACAGGGGTAACAACAAAAGTGAATATACAGATACCCCCTGCCCATAATGACAGAACAACGAGGTATGAATACATGAGAAATTTATGCATCAGGTCGCTTCCCTTTGTCAGAATCGCATAATAACAGAATAAGAGGACAATAAATCATGTCAAAGATTATGCTATAAGGCAAATCTGCCCGGCACTGACTTACAGTAAAAAAAACACCTCTTGCGGTATATTACCTCTCTGCAAATGATGATGCCTGATAGTTCTGGAACCCATTGTCAGGAGTTGAAGTATCTTCTGAGAAAATATTTGAGAACCGGTGTGCTGATGGTTCCGGTGTTCCGTTAATCTGCTCGTCTATCCACATGCTGGCAAGACGGTAGTCATCCGCGCCTTTTGAAATCCGTGCGCTCATTATTACAGGCTTCCCCTTACCGGGCGCCTCTGCCAGAGATACATTTTCGCGAATAATCGGAGATATTTTTCCGGGAAACAGCTCTTTCAGGGTATCCATAATTTCCCAGTGAATCCGGCGACGACGGTGAGCCCTGCAGGGAATAATCGCCTCAATTTTTATATCAGGATTCTGTGGTTTCACTGATTCCAGGGCTGAAGTAATCTGTTTTAAACCATTGAGGCCCAGAAATGAAGCCTCTACCGGAACAATAACATGCTGACAGGACATGAGGGCATTCATGGTGTGAAACCCCATGCTGGGCGGACAATCGATAATAACAAGGTCCCAGTCGCCCCGTGTCTGTCCGAGGCAGTGAAAGAGTAACTCGCTGCTGTTTTCACCCGTGAATAATGTGTTGGCAGTTTCCATTGCACTGCCGGAAGGGACAAGATCAACTCCCGGAACGTCTGTTGAATAGACCGGCAGAGCAGTTTTTCCCTCCAGCGCATCAAGAAATTCATTGCCGCCATTCATAATACCGACACTTAAGCTTGCGCCGCCCTGGGGGTCCATATCAACAAGAAGCACCTTTTTTCCCATTTCTCCCCAGCATGCAGCAAGGTTTACCGCAGTAGTTGTTTTGCCGACTCCACCTTTAAGATTTACAACTGAAATGACCTGTTTCATAGATAGCTGTTACCTCCTCATAGTTACCAGAAAAAATAATGCCGGTTTATAATAAAAAAGAAAATATGTTTTTAGATTTTTGGGTGAGTAGATAATAATTTATATTTTCCTGGAACAATTGTCAAATGAGATATTTTCACTTATTAATTAAGCCGGGAGAATCTCCTGCCAGACCTTTGTCAGAGCCGGTACCAAGGGGTTAATGAGGGATATCATTATTTTCAAGTTGAATAAAGATGCTCTCTGCTGGTATAAAGTAATACCATGAATCATCGAGAGGCTATTGTATGACCACTGATATCGAGAACCATATTGAGTATATAAACAAGCTGATTGAGGAAAAGAATTATTCTCTCCTGAAAGAGAGTCTTAAAGGCCATCCTGCTGATATCGCCGCTCTCATGAACGAACTTGAACCTCTACAGAAAATATTTATCTTCAGACTTCTCCCGAAAGATGAAGCGGTGGAGGTTTTTGAGCATCTCGACATAGATCAGCAGTCGGAATTCATCAGTAAATTTCATGATGATAGAACTATTTCATTAGTAAATGAAATGAGTCCCGATGACCGTGTACCGCTCTTTGATGAACTTCCGGCAAAAGTAATTAAAATGCTCTTGCGAAGAATGACTCCTGATGAGTGGAAGGCAACGGCAGATTTGCTGGGATACGAGGAAAACACAGCGGGCCGAATCATGACCCCCGAATATGTAGACCTGAGGACGGACCTGACCGTTGAAGAAGCTATTCAGCGAATAAAACGGATAGGTCATGACAGGGAAACCATATACTACCTTTATCCTGTTGACGAGACAAGGCACCTTCTCGGTGTGGTTTCACTCAAGAAAGTAGTTCTTGCGAGTCCAGGGGTAACTATCGGGGAAATAATGGACGAGAATGTCATAAAGGTAACTACGGGTGATGATCAGGAGGAAGTGGCCAGAATTATTCAGGACTACGACCTTCTGGCTGTTCCGGTTGTTGACAAGCAGGGACAGCTCGTTGGCATCGTAACGGTAGATGATGTTGTGGACGTCATAGAGGAAGAGGCCACAGAAGATATGCTGAAGATGGGAGGTGTCGAAGTCGCTGAAAAAGGGTACTTCAAGTCATCTCTTCTCAGAAATATAAGGACCCGTATCATCTGGCTGGTTCTCATGCTGGGGATAAACACCTTTACGGGCATTATTATTCTCCAACAAAAGACTCTCCTTGAAAGCATGATTGTCCTTTCAGCCTTTATCCCCATTCTCATAGGGAGCGGGGGAAACGCGGGAGCACAATCTGCAACGGTTGTTATACGCGGCCTTGCCATAGGAGAAATAGAGATGCGCGATGCAGTGCGGATACTGGGCAGAGAGTCAGGCATCGGCATAGGCCTCGGAATTCTCCTCGGGATCGTGGCGACCCTCTGGTCCTTCTGGCTCCAGGGTGACTGGACAATATCGACTGTTGTGGGGCTGAGTTTTGTGGTAGTTATTTTTGTTGCCACAACCCTTGGTACCTTCCTTCCGCTCATTGTTAAGAAAATCGGTCTTGACCCGGCCCTGGTTGCTACACCGCTTATCACGACAACAATTGATGTGACAGCACTTCTTCTTTACTTCGCGATTGCAAATTCTATTTTAACTCAGCACCTGTAATCAGGCTTCAGCGAAGCTCAAGCATTGACAGGCAGAATTCTGTAAAGGTATCCTCTTAGTCATGGTAAAAACCATTGCAACCAACAGAAAAGCCTACCATGATTATCACATCCAGGAAACCCATGAAGCAGGGATATCCCTGCTGGGCACTGAGGTAAAGTCATTGCGGGAAGGCAGGGCTAACCTCAAGGAAGGCTACGTTCTTATCAAGGATGGAGAGGCATTTCTTCTGAACTGCCACATCAGTCCGTACAGCCATGGAAACCAGCTTAATCACGAGCCCCTGAGAACACGGAAGCTTCTTCTTCATAAAAATGAGATAACCAAACTCTGGGGCAGTGTCAGCCAGAAGGGCCTCACGCTTGTCCCTCTTAAGATATATTTCAAGCACGGCAAGGCCAAGGTTGAGATCGGTCTTGCAAAGGGGAAGAGACAGTATGAAAAGAGGGACACGATCAAAAAGAAGGAAGCTGACCGGGAAATAGAGAGGCATATGAAAAGCTCCAGAAAATAACAAGAGGAATAACGCTGATAGCATTATTCCTCATTCAATTAATGTCTGTGTCCGCCTGTGGTTATTTATCCGTTAATGCAACGAGCCCCGGAAGATCTTTTCCCTCTAAAAGCTCAAGGGCTGCTCCGCCTCCGGTTGATATGAATGAAATGCTCTCTGAAACACCCGCCCTTCCGACTGCAAGGTCTGTGTCACCGCCGCCGACAATTGTCAGGGCATAAGCATCGGCAACTGAGTGGGCAATCGAGAATGTTCCTCTTGAGAAGGCATCTACTTCAAAAACTCCCATGGGGCCGTTCCACAAAATGGTCTTCGCGCTCTCAAGGGCCTCTGAAAAAAGCTTCACTGAAGCGGGGCCTATATCGACCGCTTTCCACCCATTGGGGATTTCCTGAGTAGTCACCAGTTTTGTTTCAGCACCCGGCTCTATGCTTTGGGATATAACGCAGTCTACCGGAAGGTAAAATTTGATCCCCTTTGCCACAACACCTTCCCGTATCTCATTGGCAAGCTGAAGCATGTCATTCTCAACCAGTGAATCACCGACGTTGTATCCCATGGCCTTCAAAAATGTATATGCCATGCCGCCGCCCACGATGACTTTATCAACCTTGTCTTCAAGATTCCGAATAACGTCGATCTTTCCTGAGGCTTTTGCACCGCCGAGGAGAGCGACAAAGGGGCGTACAGGATGATTTACAACACCCTGCAGGTATTCGATCTCTTTTTGAAGGAGAAACCCTGCTGCTGAGGTGAGGTGCTTCGTAATGCCGACTATGGATGAGTTGCACCTGTGGGCTGCACCAAAAGCGTCATTGACGTAAAAATCAGCCAGCTTTGCCAGGGCCTTGCTGAACTCTTCGTCATTCTTCTCTTCTTCAACGCGAAATCTCATGTTTTCAAGGAGGATGATGTCTCCCTCTGCCATCTTGCTCACTGCGTCTTCGACCTGGGGGCCGATACAGTCGGGGAGGAAGGTCACCTCTTTTTTGATTAATCGCTGAAGCCGTCTGGCTACCGAGGCGAGGGAATACCTGCTGTCAGCCTTGCCCTTGGCCCTCCCGAGGTGCGAGGCCAGGATCACCTTGCTGCCTTCGTCGATAGCATAATTTATGGTAGGCAGTGCTGATCTGATTCGCCTGTCGTCAGTGATATTCAGATTTTCATCAAGGGGAACATTAAAGTCTACACGGATAAAGACTCTTTTGCCCCTGATGTCTAAATCTTTTATAGAGAGTTTGCTTAGTACGCCCTTAATGGGCAGGTCATGCTCATCAGCCATATCCTGGTATTACCTCTTATTATCAATGTACAGCATTAAATCTTTAAGACGGGAGCTGTATCCCCATTCATTGTCATACCATGAGAGGACCTTGATCATCGTGCCTTCAAGCACTCTTGTCAGGCTAGAGTCAACTATCGATGAGTGAGAGTTTCCGTTCATGTCTATCGAAACAATTCCGTCCGCAGCTTCTTTCAGGGCAGCGTTAACCGCTTCAGCACTGGTCTCTTTTTCAACTTCCGCTACCAGGTCAACAACAGAAACATTCGGGGTCGGGACCCTGATTGACATTCCGTCGAGTTTGCCTTTTAAATGCGGCAATACAAGGCCGACTGCCCGTGCAGCTCCTGTTGTTGTCGGGATCATCGAAATAGCGGCAGCACGGGTCCTTCTCAGGTCCTTGTGGGGAAGGTCAAGTATACGCTGGTCATTCGTATATGAATGGATCGTTGTCATCAAACCGCGTTTGAATGTAAACTTCTGGTCAATTACCTTTGCCATCGGTGCAAGGCAGTTTGTTGTGCATGATGCATTTGAGATAATCTTATGGTTTGCCACATCAAGGCTGTCTTCGTTTACGCCGAGGCATATTGTTGCATCAGGGTCTTTTGCAGGAGCGGAGATTACTACCCATCCCGCGCCGGCACTGAGGTGTTT
Source organism: Thermodesulfovibrionia bacterium (assembly GCA_947259645.1). GTDB lineage: Bacteria > Nitrospirota > Thermodesulfovibrionia > UBA6902 > UBA6902 > Glo-13. The sequence goes on from CAMYND010000105.1 coordinate 6,744, forward strand.
AGATGCTCCTTCCCTGTCCGCAAAAATACCTGTTGCTTCGAGAGCAATATCAACCTTGAGATCTTTCCATGGCAGCTGTGACGGGTCCGCTATAGCGGTTGTTTTGATCTCTTTTCCGTTAATGATGAGGCTGTTTTCCTTCACCTCTATGTCAGCATTGCAGATACCGTGAACAGAATCATAACGCAGAAGATGGGCCAATGTTTTTGCATCAGTGAGATCATTTATTCCTGCGATCTCGATTCCATCAGTTTCAAGGCAGATCCTGAGAAAGTTTCTTCCTATTCTTCCAAAACCATTAATTCCAACACGTAATGCCATTATTTCCTCCTTTTTGTAACATCAATTATATATGATATGAAACGATCTGTATATCATTAAAAAAGGGCTCAGCAGGACCCCCTTTTTTAAACTTCCATAACCTCAGCTTCCTTGTGGGAGACGATCTCATCCACTTTTTTTATATATGAGTCGGTAGTTTTCTGTATATCGTCAATTGACCTCTTAGTTTCATCTTCGCTTACATGCTCTGATTTCTCAATTTTTTTCATTTCCTCATTGCTCTCACGCCGTATATTTCGTATGACTATCTTTGCCTCTTCCCCTCTTTTATGTACCTGTTTCACAATCTCTTTTCTCCGCTCCTCTGTCAGCGCCGGGATGGCTATGCGTATCATTTTGCCATCATTGTTGGGGTTGAGACCAAGATCTGATTTCTGGATCGCTTTCTCAATATCGGATATTACTTTGGGGTCCCACGGTTGAATGGTAATGAGCCTGCTTTCCGGGATGCTCAGTGTTGCAACGTGGCTGAGGGGGGTGGGGGTTCCGAAATAATCAACCATAAGGTGGTCAAAAATGGATAAAGACGCACGGCCGGTCCTCAGTGCCGCAAGGTCTTTTTTCAGGGCCTCAACAGCCTTTACCATTTTATCGTCAAGTCGTTTTTTTACGTCTTTTTCCATGAGGCTCCCCTCCTTTTACCAGTGTTCCTATTTTTTTGCCGGATAAGACTTTTTTAATGTTGCCGCGATCCATGAGGCTGAAAACCATAATCGGCAGGTTATTTTCCATGCAGAGAGATATGGCAGTGGAATCCATTACCTTAAGTCTTTTTTTCAGGACCTCCATATAGGTTATTTCAGAATACCGTGTTGCATCAGGGTTTTTTACCGGATCGCTGCTGTACACACCATCAACTTTGGTGGCCTTCATTATCACATCAGCTCCTATCTCAACAGAGCGGAGAGCAGCGGCTGTATCGGTTGTGAAATAAGGATTGCCGGTGCCGGCAGCAAAAATGACAAATCTGCCCTTTTCAAGATGCCTGACAGCCCTCCTCCGGATATAGGGTTCGGCAAGCTCTTTCATTTCAATGGCAGATAATACCCGAGTCGGCATTCCATGTGATTCGAGAGCATTCTGAAGGGCAAGTGAGTTCATGACAGTCGCCAGCATTCCCATGTAATCGGCCGAGGTCCTTTCCATTCCTTCCGCGCTTGCTTCAAGACCGCGGAATATATTGCCTCCTCCGATGACGATTGCAATCTCGGTGCCGAGCTTTGATACGCCCTTGAGTTCCTGGGCGATATACTCAACAACTTTCTGGTCAATACCAAAGTTCTTGTCACCCATAAGGGCTTCACCGCTTAACTTTAACAGTATTCTCGAGAACCGGGGCTTTCTGGTTTTCATACAGGTTTCACGCTCTCAGTAAATTTTTAGACGCCCATGAAGGCGATCACTGTTGAACATTTCTCTGATAAGGCAAATGTTCTTTAAAACCTGGACTGCTCAAATGCCCGCCAATGTTCAGCTGGTTTTCTCGCCGAGCTGAAACCTGACAAAGCGCCTGATCACAATATTTTCTCCGAGTTTGGCGATCTTTTCTACAACCAGATCCCTTACCTTCAGCTTTCCTTCAGGGTCTTTGACATAGACCTGATCCTCAAGGCAGGATTCTGAGTAGAACTTTTCAATTTTGCCTTCAACTATCTTTTCTATGACCTGTGGAGGCTTGTTCGTAACCTGGGACGCGAAGATCTCCTTTTCCTTCTCGATTACATCGGAGGGGATCTCATCCCTGCTCACGTAGGACGGGTTTGCCGCTGCAATATGCATGGCAACGTCTTTTACAAACTCCTGATAGTCATCGGTTTTTGCAACAAAATCTGTTTCGCAGTTTATCTCTACCAGCACTCCGAGCTTGCCGCCCATATGGATGTAGGAAGCGACCAGACCCTCGGAAGCTGTGCGGGATGACTTTTTAGAGGCCATTGCAAGGCCTTTTTTCCGTAATATATCCAGTGCGGTATTGGCGTTCCCTTCAGCCTCGGTCAAGGCTTTTTTGCAGTCCATCATTCCGGCGCCGGTTTGTTCTCTTAATTCTTTTATTGCAGCTGCTGAAATGCTCATTCTGATACGTCCTCCTTCTTCTCCTGCTGCTCTTCCTCTGCTATCTTTTCCGCAATAGCCTTCTCTTCAGCAGCTTTTTCTTCTGTCTTATTCAGGATGTTCTTCCCCTCATTAACAGCATCGGACATTCTCGAAGAAAGGAGCCGAATGGACCTGATAGCATCATCGTTTCCGGGAATGATGTAGTCAATATCGTCAGGATCACAGTTTGTGTCAACGAGAGCAACAATCGGAATTGACAGTTTTTTGGCTTCAGCAACTGCTATCGCTTCCTTTTTAGGGTCTATGATAAATACCGCGCCGGGGAGTGAACCCATATTTTTTACGCCGCTCAGGTTTTTGTCCAGACGGGTCCGCTCATTTTCCTGTGCTGCTACCTCTTTCTTGGTAAGGAGGTCATAGGTGCCGTCCTCTTTCATCGTCTCAATCTTCTTCAGTTTTTCAATGCCCTGTTTCACGGTCTTGTAGTTTGTCAGCATTCCTCCGAGCCAGCGCTGATTTACAAAAAATGACTCTGATTTCTGTGACTCCTCAAGAATTACATCCTGGGCCTGTTTTTTAGTCCCCACAAAAAGAATAGACTCTCCTTTGGCTGACAGGTCCCGTACAAAATTGTATGCAACGTCAAACATCTTGACTGTTTTCTGAAGGTCAATAATGTAAATACCATTACGCTGACCAAAGATGTATTTTTTCATTTTCGGGTTCCAGCGCTTGACCTGGTGGCCAAAATGAACACCAGCCTCCAGAAGCTCTTTCATTGTTACTACCATAGAATCCTCCTCAGTTTTTTCCTCCGTCCTTTCTCCCTGAATCCTGATATTTCAGAACACTGTTCAGCGAGAAGATTAGATGGACGTGTGTATTTTTTCAGAAATCTAATGATCTTCTGATGTTGCGTAGTAATAAGACTATCACATCTGCAGGCATCATTTCAACGAAATTTCACTATTTTGCGTAATTTTTCTAAAATCAGGAGCAGGACTGATAAAATAAGCTTCAACATGTATGGAATACAATTATTATCAGCGAGAGAGTGAATCAACAGACAAAGGAGGATATATGAAAGGTCGATTTATGATGTACATGCTGGTTGTCATAATATTTTCAGTTTTTCTCTCTGTTTCAGCCTGTTCAGGGAATGGGGCTGAGGAGCTTTATAAGACCGCGGAGTTTGAAGAGCTGCAGAACAACAGGGAGCATGCCCTGAAGCTTTATGATGAACTAATAGCGAAATACCCTGAAACTGAATTTGCGCGGAAGGCGAAATCCCGGGTCAAAGAGATAGGAAAATAACATCCTGAAGATGTTGGTTGATTAGTTCAGGCTTCTTCAGCTTTCTGGCTCTTTGATGAAAGTTCGCTGAAGGAGATATTGTCTTTCACGATAAAAATTAAGCCTGCAACAATAATGAATCCCATGGCCACAAGCCAGGCGATAATACCGTAACTTGCGGCAACAGCCTCGGAAATACCAAAAATTTCATGAAGGGCGACCACGCAGGCAAGATGAAACGAGCCCATGAATGCAGGTGTTGGGAACAATGAGATAAAAATTCCCACTGTCAGGCTGGTGATCAGAGACAGTGTTAATAATGGCAGTTCATTGCCGATTCCAAAAGAGATAAAAAGAGGGTAATACACAAGGATTGCTGCGGCCCATACCAGCAACGAGAGAATGAGTGCAAGGAAAAAGCCCTTGGCATCTTTCAGAATCTTCAAACCATCAGTAAAGGAATGGACCAGCGCGATTATCTTCTGTTTCCACTTCTCGGGCAGGGGTTTTGTGAAGAAATTTACAATTTTAATGGCAAGGTCATTTTTATACTGCAAAAGGGCTGAAAATGTAAATATGCAGGCAGACCCGATAAAACTTATCCATCCGAATTTGACCATATACCCGACCAGGCGGTGCTCTGAACCGTCAGCAGCTCGAGGGAAAATATCAGCACTGAAAAAGAGCACTCCCACCAGGAGAAAGAGAAAAACCATCATGTCCATCAGCCTCTCAACAAATATTGTGGCGAAGGAGGCGCTGAAACTGATATTTTCCTGTTTTCCCAGAAGATATGCCCTGATAAACTCTCCGGCCCTGGCGGGAAGTACATTTCCCATGAAGCCGATCATCAGGGG
>CAMYND010000106.1 GCA_947259645.1 Thermodesulfovibrionia bacterium
GTGAATGCAATAAAACAGCATATTGCAGGAGATATGTATAAGAAATACAAAGTCCTGTTAGAACAGAATACAGAGTATCCTGAATATCTGCGGAACCATTATCAGGGAGTCCAGTTTCAGGTCATCAAAGCCGAGGACCTTGCTGATAATGTAAAAGTGGATTTAGAGATTACATATCCGGACGGCAGGATACATATCGGGAAGTTGCTTCTCTGGAAAGATAATCAGGAGATATATGAAAGCGGGAGCTGGAAAATAATTAAATTCAGTATGTAGACGATTTGCAAAATTCCTGGGCGAATTTGAAGGGTTAGAATATAACAGGAATCGAGCCATATGACAGGTCAGAATACAGATAATAAAAGGAGAACAGGTAAATCAAGTTTTGAGGATTAGTTTTAAATTAATGATTAATTAGAGTCTGTGTATAAAGTCAAACTTTAAGCCGTCATTCCCGCAGTCCTTAGGCGGGAATCCAGTGTTTTTAATGAGTTCTGGATGCCCGACTACAGACAAAAAAACGACAGTTTATACACAGACTCTAATTACAGGTATAGAGCATATTTTTTATTGCAAAGACTTCAGCAATAATACATAATTAATTAATTCCTTTTCTTGCTCTGATAACAAATCTTTTTTATAGTGTTTTAAATCTTTTACCAGGGGGATCATATGAAAATGTTCAAGTCACTATCCATTATTTTATTAGCGGCATTTCTCGCAATTGGCTGCGGAAGCAGTGAGGATAAACCGAAGCCGTCTTCAACTAAAACAACTACTGTATCCGGAACTGTTCTTGACGCATTTGGTAATCCAATCAATGGAGCAGAGGTAGTTATTTCAAGTGATCCTGTTACCGTGAATACTGACGCAGATGGAAAGTTTTCAGCGACCGTAGAAGTTGGAAATCATGAGATAGTTATTAAAAAGGGTACTGAAGAAATTTATTTCGGGAATTTTACCTGTTATGAAAATACGCCTTTATCCCTGAGTAATATTAAAACTTCATACGATCCTATAAGTGCCGATGTTGATGATGATGGAGACGGGTATACAGAAAACCAGGGTGACTGCGATGATAATAATGCTAATACATATCCTGACGCATCTGAAATCTGTGATGGAGAAGATAATAATTGTAATGGTACATTTCATGATGTTGAGAAAGATCAGGACGGAGATGGTTATTTTCCATGTGAGCACTGGCAGACCCTCCTTAGCGACTGTGATGACAGTAATAATTCCATTCATCCCGGAGCTGCTGAAATTTGTGATGACGGTGTTGACAACAACTGTGATGGATCTATAGATGAAACAAGTGCCTGTCCCTTAGCTTGTACGGACAACGACAACGATGGTTATTCAATCGAAGGCGGCAGCTGTGGACCTTTTGACTGCAATGATTCTGATGATGGGATAAGTCCGGGAACAACTGAATTATGCGATGATGGAGTTGATCAGGACTGCAGAGGAAGTGATAAAAATTGTCAATCAAATATCATCTTTGTAAGTTCGGTAAGTGGAACCGGAGATTTAAGCAGCTGGGATGATGCAGGAGGTAACACGGGATTAGCTGCAGGTGATGCCATATGCCAGGCAAGAGCTGATGCTGCCGGATTAACTGGGTCGTTTATAGCATGGCTGTCAGATGAAAATGATGATGCATACTGCCGAATCCATGGACTTACAGGAAAGAAAGATGATAATTGCGAACAGGCAGTTCTCCCCGTAGATGCAGGTCCATGGGAGAAAATAGATGGTTTTCCATTCGGGGGGACTATAGATCAACTTTTATCTCCTAACAATGTTGTCTATGCACCGGTAACATATGATGAATATGGCAACGATGCAGAAGCCTTCTACTTTACAGATACAGATGTTGATGGAAAGAAAGACGGGTCTCATACAGGGTGCGAAAATTGGACCAGCAACAGGTCGGATTTACTGGCCGGTGGAAGCCTGTCTGATTCTACTGTGTGGACTTCAGGGCATGCGCGTTCATGCGATCAAACAGAGAGTAATTTATTGTGCATGCAACCCGGAGAAGGGACAGATCAACCGACAGATGATTTTGATGAAGATGGATACACCGGAAGTCAGGGCGATTGTGATGACTATAATGCTAACACTTACCCCGGGGCTCAGGAAATCTGTGACGGAGAAGATAATAATTGTAATGGTTCATTTCATGATGTTGAGACAGATAAGGACGGAGATGGTTATTTCCCATGTGAGCACTGGCAGACCCTCCTTAGCGATTGTAATGACAATGATATATCAATTAATCCCGGAGCAGCTGAAATATGCGGCGACAGTGTTGACAATAACTGTGACGGAACGATAGATGAGATAAGTACCTGTCCTGTCGATTGCACGGACAATGATGAGGATGGATATGCAGCAGAAGGCGGAAGTTGCGGTGATGTCGATTGTGATGACAATAATAATTCAGTTAATCCCGGGATGACTGAAATATGTAATGATGAAATTGACAATAACTGTAATGGAACAATAGATGAGACGAGTACCTGTCCTGTTTGTACGGACAATGATGGTGATACGTTTGCAATAGAAGGCGGCAGCTGTGGACCTGTTGACTGCGATGATAATAATGCTGACACAAACCCTGGCGCATCTGAAATCTGTGACGGAGAAGATAATAATTGTAATGGACAATTTCATGTTGTTGAGACAGATAAGGATGGAGATGGTTATTTCCCGTGTGAAGGCGACTGTGATGACAGTAATAATTCAATTAATCCCGGAGCAACTGAAATCTGTGGCGACAGTGTTGACAATAACTGTGATGAAACAATAGATGAGGCAAGTGCCTGTCCTGTTTGTACGGATAATGATGGTGATGGGTATGGAGAATTTGGAGATGCTTCATGTGAGAAATCAGGGGTTGACTGCAAGGATGATGATAATACTATTCATCCCGGAGCAGATGAAGAGTGTGATGGCAAGGACAATAATTGTGATGGGAATACAGATGAGACAGGAAATGCACTATGTGACAATGGAGACTACTGTGATGGGCAAGAGACATGTGGAGGTACTGGCGGATGTCAAGGTGGTAGCGACCCATGTGCCAGTGGTGAAACCTGTAATGAAAACACAGATGCCTGTACTGGGACTAATAATAACCCTGTAATCGTTACTATTGGAGATAGTATTACAAAAGGTACAGGTGATGATTATCTTTCAGACGGACGCGGATACCAGCCGATATTGTCCGACTTATTTTCAAACTCATATGATATAGTTAATGCCGGAGAAGGTGGTGATACATCTGAGGATGGTTACAATAGAATAGAGGCTATTGTGGCAAATAACCCGGGAGCTGATCGTTATCTTATAATGTATGGAACAAATGATACAATCCTGCAACATTTAAAGATTATATGCAGGGGATAATAGAAGTAATAAAAGATGCAGGAGCAGAGGTATGTCTTGCAAAGATCCCGATAGCTCTAGGGGACGACACCGATAGTAATCCATATTTTGATTTAGCTGATATTGATGACGGCCCAAAAAATGTCGAAATAATGGAGTTCAATCTTGTCATTGAAGAGCTTATAGATGAGAACAGCATAACAGTTACACCTCCGGATTTTTACAACTATTTCAAGGAGACTGAACGATACGAGGACCAATATTCGGATTATCTTCATCCAAATGGGGATGGATATCAGTCCATGGCAGAACTTTGGTATGATGTCTTAAATCCTTAAATCTGATAAATTCTACTGATCAGGAAAGATCTTCATTCTGACTCTTTTTAATTTAATCGGTGCAGCGACAGCTACAAAAGATGAATATGCAATCCAAGCAGTGCGGAGGCGAAAACTTCAAGCGAAGCTAACCATAGTAAGAAAAACTCATCTATTTTGTCCTCAGAAAAGCAACAGGGGAGACTATATATTCCTTTTCTTATATTGATCCACAATGTACTCTGAGGAGCGAACGGCTATCGCCTGGATGGTCAGGGAAGGGTTGGCGGTTCCGGTGGTTACAAAGCAGCTTGCGTCCACAACAAACAGATTAGATACATCATGTGACTGACAAAAAGAATTCAGGACTGACGATTTGGGATCATTTCCCATCCGGCAGCCTCCATAATTATGAGCGGAGCCGCCTGGTTTATAATGCATATAGAGTATCTCGGTCGCCTTGGCGGCATCATAGATTTCTATCAGGTTTTTTTTCATCGCTTTCAACATCAGTCTGTCATTTTGCCGGGGTGCAAAGTTAATTCTGGGTACCGGAATTCCATACTCATCTCTCACTTCCGGGTCCAGCTCAATGCAATTGCGTTCATCAGGAAGCTGTTCTCCGACGTTCGTTATCCCAGCTGAGTGTCCGAAAGTACTACGCATGCGATCCTTTAACTGTGCTCCCCAATTAGATTTATGGAGCGCCAATTGTACTGGATTTGTGATCCCGCTATGTAATTCATTACACCAGCCTCGCGCAAACGGACTGTTCGGATTGGTCCTGGCAAAGTCCTGTGAAGTTGCTCCGCCAAAAAAACCACGGTAGGAGTCAATACGGTCAGGAAAGATAGCAGAAGAATGCATGGAAAGATGCTGCATGAAATATTTACCAACCAGACCACTACTATTGGCCAGGCCGTCAGGAAACAGTTTCGACATTGAGTTCAGCAGTAAACGCGATGACTGAATGACCCCAGCGGAGACAACAATAACATCAGCTTCCTGCTCATGTTCAACGCCGCTTTTGTCAATATAAATTACACTCTTCGCTTTACCGTGTGTGTCGGTGTTAATACGGGTAGCTATGCATTCCGGCTGGATAACCAGTTTGCCGGTGGCCTCAGCTTTTGGCAGGTAGGTAATGTCTGCGGATGATTTGGCTCCGGACATACATCCCCCGGCGCAATCACCACATTGTACACACATTGGCCGTCCATCAAAAGGACGCGACAATCTTGCCATTGGGGTAGGCCAGAGTCTTATTCCCAGCCTGTCACATCCCCGCTTAATAATTTTGTTGGCATAGGAATATGGAAATGCGGGATTTAGATATGGTTCCACCAAAGGCGTCCAGGGATTGCCGGCTTTCCCGGAAACACCTAATTCAACTTCAACTTTTCGATAGTACGGCACCAGTTCTTCATATGTAATCGGCCAATCCATTCCAACACCATCAGTGCTGTACGTGTGAAAGTCATCAGGGACCATTCGCACAGCATAGGCAAGGTAACGAAGTGTGCCCCCTCCAACGCCATGAACCATAGTAGGTCTGCTCGTACCTTTCGTCCCAAACGTAACTTTGTTCAATGCTGCCACTGTGAACTTTTCGTTTTTTCGGGCAGTCCACCAATCTGGTCTGGCCGCAGTATAATCCTGCAATGGATCCATTCGCCGCCCGGCTTCAAGCACTACTACATTCATTCCTTTCTCAGCGAGTTCTTTGGCCACAACACCACCGCCCGCACCAGAACCTATAATGCAGGCATCAACCTTTTTTAAAGAATTAGTCATTTAGAAAAACCTCCGATGCGGGGCCAGGGAGAATGGGGTGGATGACAGGTCTTACAGGTGTTATCAATTAATTTACCCTTTTCATGTAATTCACCCCTGTCATTTTTCGTTCCCTCACCGTGGCAGATCAGACACGTTTTATTGCTTACCTTTCGAATAGCACCTGTATACTTCTTCGGAGACGGGGGTTCTGAAAAATCGAGGTATCCGACCGGCTGTGGCGGGCCATAATATCCAATAACATTCCATGAAATCGGATGGGAAAAGTAGGCGACAAGCACATCTTTGTGGATAACTCTGAAAAAATTTGAACTTTCCCCGATACCAAAAAGATCATCCCATATTTCATCGGCTTTTCGATCTACTCGTTCCATAAAACCGGTGACCGGTCTATTTCGCATAGTTTCGGCTTCGTCAATTCGGCTCAATAACCCTATCTGTTCCTTCAGATCCAGTGCCAGGAAATCTTTTCCGTATTCCTCACGGCTGATCTCATCCATCCATTTCAATCCCTCTGTGTAAATCTCCTGTTTTTCTTTTGAATCGGCCACGAAACGGTCAATGTCATCGACAATAACAGCCTCATTAGCTCCCGGGTGCTCGTCTTCAGGAACAATAATTGCCGCCAGTGTCGCGACAAGCGCATATTGATGTTCATTGAGAAACAACGCCTGCTCATTGTATGGAGGAATGGCCGGTTTCCCGTCTGGTAATTCCGGATAAGGATCAGGCAATTCCATCCTGGAGGGAGAGGCAATAATAGTACCCGAAGTGAGTAGTCCACCGGTAGCTACGGCACCAATTCCCAATTTCTTTATAAATTCTCGTCTGTTAACATTTTTCACTGTTAACTCTGAACCTCCTGAGATGAGAAATAAATGTATTGGATGCGATTTAATACGTCTGGTCTTATAGCTCCATTAAAGACTGTGTCTAAGTGGCGCATATCTTAAAACTATAACAAATTGACTCTAAAAATGCAAAAAGCATGCCATATTAGGAATATTTGGATAACTGCTTTTTAAAAATCGTTATTTGTAAATTAATACATGCTAAATCCCATATATTTTATTTCCTCTTTAATGAAACTGTATGTAACTTCCTACAAAACTATTAATATAAAACTAATAGTGAAATAATAAATCGCCTTCCACTCCAATGAAAACCGGTTTTCATAATTAATTATGATATCTTCGAATGGTTTATTGAAAATTATTATATAATGATCATTTGTATTATATAATAATTCTAAAACAATTGATCATTAATTTTTAGAAAAACGTGCAAATGGATTTTTGTTAGTCATTTCAGAAAATTACATAATTTTTTATGATGTTCCATTCATGACCCCTGTTTTATATTCCTTAACTATAATATTAAACATCTCATAAAGGATCTGAAATGAACTGGGCCCATATTAATGAGAGAAATGTTCAAAACCCGCAGTAATGCAGAGGGCTACTCTGCACCATACCAGGGTACAAACTCCACATGTAAGACAGGTGCACCGGCCTGATCGCCGTTATACGATTCTGCTTTGCGCTCACCTGTGCCTGTAATGATGATTGCCAGAGAATTGCCGCTTGTCCATCCAGCACGATCTACTATCTCCTGTATCACAAAGGAAATATCGGGCGTCTGCTGGTCCACTCCGGCTTCACCGACACTTGTCCATGGTGCAACCTCCCAGTTTACTGCTTCATCAGTCAGTGGTCTGGATGAAATATTCCAGCTCTGAGAGGTAAAAGTTTGGGCATGATTATCGTTTTCACCCTGAATCATAAGATATGTATATTCCGAATTCGTCTCATCCACCTGGAACTGGATATATGCATTGGTGATAGTTGCCCCCTGGGGGATTTCTACCTGATTGAATCGTATTCCTACGACCTGGGTTGATCTGTCATATATTAATTCAAGATCAGAGCTGGTTGAATTCATTTTACCGGAAGCGTACTCCTCAGCATCATCCGAACCTGCAGATACGAGAATATCTACAACGTCCGGATCGCATACACCGTCATCGTCTACATCAGTGCAGTCATCGCAGTCGTCACCTATGCCGTCATTGTCAGCGTCATTCTGGCCGGGATTGTTTACTGCCGGACAGTTGTCAGAAATGTCACAGACATTGTCACTATCAACATCATCACAAATCTCTACTGTGCTAGTATCAAACTCCACATATAAGACAGGGGCACCGGCCTGATCGCCGTTATATGATTCTGCTTTGCGCTCACCTGAGCCTGTAATAATGATTGCCAGAGAATTGCCGCTTGTCCATCCCGCACGATCTACTATCTCCTGTATCACAAAGGAAATATCGGGCGTCTGCTGGTCCACTCCAACTTCATTGACAAATGTCCATGGTTCAACTTCCCAGTTTACTGCTTCATCAGTCAGTGGCCTTGATGAGATATTCCAACTCTCAGAGGTAAAGGTTTTGGCATTATTAATGTCTTCACCCTGAATCGTAAGATAAGTATAATTCGAATTTGTCTCATCCACCTGGAACTGGATATACGCATTGGTGATAGTTGCCCCCTGAGGGATTTCTACCTGATTGAATCGTATTCCTACGACCTGGTTTGATCTGTCATATGTTAATTCAAGATCAGAACTGGTTAATTTCATTTCACCGGAAGCGTACTCTTCAGCATCATCCGAACCGCTGCTTACCTGTACCTCCACAATTCTGCATACTGCTGCATTGTCACATATGACTTCAGATGGAGCAGGCAATGACTGGACAGGCTCGCTTATCTCATCAGAATATCCGCTTTCATTTTCTGATGTATCAGATGGGATTGGCGGGAACTGGATAAACTTAACTACCTCCTTGGAATATCCGCCTTCATTTCCTAACGTATCATAAGCAGTTACAGTAAAAAAATGGGTGACTCCATCAGTTAAATTATTAATCTGATAATTTGTTACATTACCTACATCTTCTATATTGAGATAATTACCTGATTCTGTACCATAGTAGATTTTATAACCTGCCAAATCATTAAGATAGGTACCATCTGCATTTGTACTGGGAGGGACCCAGGAAAGTGTAGTTTGACCAGCAAAGAGAGAGGTCGCATATAAAGATAAAATTAATTGGAGTGTTATTCCGATAAACAGTTGTTTGTATTTTACATTGGTTAGCATGGTTTTCCTTATGAACTACTTCCAGTCGTAGTCCGCCTTTAAATTAGAGTATTCTGTTAATGTTTTTTTCCTTCTGTGTAAATTCTTATTAGCGTATTAAAACCCGGAGAACCAGGCAGACGGTTTTCATTGCCCTATGGTTTGCCAGGCCGGATGATGTGCAGGGTAACTAATCATGTATACCCATTCATCCACAGCATTGCTGATAAACTCAGGGCCGTTGTCCAGCACGATATTTTCCGGCATTCCATCACTGATGCCGCTTCACTTTCCGGGGGTTTTCCCCTTACTCCTATCAAGATTCATGCTAACCTGACAAATATCTAGTAACTATTTGATATTAATTGTAAAAATTTATTAACGTGCTGCAATTCATTTTTTTAAGAACTTAATTTTGTATGTATTTAC
>CAMYND010000107.1 GCA_947259645.1 Thermodesulfovibrionia bacterium
ATGAATTACTGAGACATGTGTAATCAATTACATAATGCTGCATATTTGCCGTTTAAACATCTTGAATTTAAATTGTTTTATATTTGGCATGCTAATTGCTTCCCTCATAGTTATGAAAACATTGGGCAAAAAGGTTACGGCACTTCAATCAATTTATTCTCATACCCAACCTATTATACGTTCTATTCATATAAATGCCCAAAATCATTTAATGAGGAGCTACATGATGAAAAACCGTAACGAAAAGAAACATACAATTATTACATTTATTTGTGCATTGACCATATTAGCGTTTATACTCATTGCCCTGCCCTCATCAGCACTTTCCAGTATGGACAATTATTGTTCGACACCTCCTTTTATTTCAAGCGGTGTGCAGCCGAACCTCCTTTTAATGATAGACAACTCAGCAAGTATGTATGACCTTGCATATGTAGATAACGGCAATGCTCCGGTAAGGGAGTCCAGTTACTGCTATGACCAGACATATAGCAGCACTAATGCCGATGGCAGCCCCAATAACTATGTTGGATACTTTGAACCGAAGACTGTTTATTCTTATGATGGTAACTTTAGTGACTCCGGCAATTTTAAAGTTGGAAGTTTTCCTGTTTCCTGTTCCCATCAGATCAGTAATCAACTTTGTGTAAATATCGTTGCCGGTGAGGTAGATGAATTTCATGCAACGGGAAACTATCTCAACTGGCTGACCGCCTCAAAGCTTGATGTCCAGAAACAGATACTCACCGGCGGTAAATATGATACTGCATCAAATGAGCTTGTTTCCGAGTCACGCGGATGTGTGGGAAGGGGGTTTGTCAAGGAGGCACTTACCGCAGATTATGTTGAAGGCGGTGTGAACACGTCACTGGGTATAGCATTCAGAATCACAGGCCCTGAAAATGAATATAACGCATCCGGTGTGTCAAACGGCGGCCAGACATCGATAAAAATTTATGAGGGCGATTACAATGAAGTGTTGTGCCAGGAAGCTATCGAGCAGATAAATTATGCCAGTAATCCCTCGGCTATCAGATCGTCTGTTGAGGATTGTTTATCATATGATCCTCATGCCGCAGCAGGTTCGCAATACTGTAAAGAGGAAACGACCAGGTCGTGCTCGGTAGATTCAGACTGTGATAATGTTGATGTAGCAGGCGAATGTGAATCTACCGGTAAAAAGAGTGAGAGAAAATGTTTATCAGGCAAGACAGGGGACTCATGTGTGAATGATTCAGACTGCGACACTTTTAGTCCCAGTGTCGGCCCCTGTGTGGGCGGTACGTCACATAGTGCTGAAGTAAGAACAAAAATCGTGTTCAATCAGGCCATGCAGGAATGCTGGCAGATATGGAGCGGCAGCAAAACAGAAGTCGGCAACGACGCGTGGAGTGGTGAAGCGCCAAAGTGTTCAGATATCTATTCAGAGTATAAAGTGTGTAATGGAGGCAGTAACGACGGCAATACATGCACATCAGATGCAGATTGTCCAGGTGGCGGCACATGTGTATTAAAGGGACCTGCTGCGCTCGGGGCTGGAAATCCCGCCTTAATGTGCAATGCTGCATATACCGGTTACTGTGCTACAACCACTGATAACTGGGCCACGACAGACTGGGTGGCAAAAGAATTTACTGATCCCCAGGATTGTTTCCTTTCAAAATATCTGGAGTTCTGCAACAGTGTAAAGGTCCCGCCTGTCGTTGATCCTTCTGATGCACCTGATGACACAGCAGAGACCGCAAATATCCCTGCAATCATCTCTGATATCGGGGTAGAGGCTCAGCTGGGATCACCGATTGCCACTTTGAAGGCCAATAATTATGATACTACACCACCTGCGGGGCTGATAAATGATTACAGTAAGTATATACGTTTTGGTGCGATGGACTTTAATATTAACGGTGCAGAATCTGAATGCGCTCTGGGAGCGATGCCATGTCCAAAGGTATGCAGCAGTACATCAGACATTGTCTGTAATACAGACGATGACTGTCCAGACCCTGAGACATGTGAACCGGTTGATGATGACAAAGACGGCGGTGAAATAATTCATTATATAGGGGAAGGCATCTGTTCAGTCTCTGGCGATCCATGTATCAGAGACGACAAGTGTCCCAGCGGCGAGAGGTGCGAAGCTGTCGTTGGTGATCACAGCACAGGACTTATCTTTGCCATTGATGAAATAGAAGCCAGGACATGGACCCCGTTTGCAGAAGGCTATTACAACGCAATAGCATATTTCGTAAAAGACGCTATTAAGAATACTGTCCTTGATCCAATAAAATATGACGCCTCAACCGAAGCCATTAAGGAGCCGCTGGCGGCATCCGATTTTGAAGTCGAGAAGAACCCTATTGAGTACAAATGTCAGGCAAACAATATCCTCATCATTTCCGACGGGTCTTCGACAGCTGACCAGCATGTTACCATGATGAGTAAAGCTGTACAGGCCAGCGATCTTTATAATGATGGTGACAGTGCAGACCCGGGTTTATGCGGAGATTATTATGGAAGCTCATATCTCGATGACCTGAGTTATTATGCAAAAAACAGAAACATTTTTGATCCGCTGGACAGTGACACCAGTGATAACGATCCTGCCCAGAGTATCACAACCTATGTTGTATACACCGGATCAGACGCAAGTACTGAAACCGGCGAGTGCCATCCAAAAACATTGATGAATGATACTGCTGAGAATAGCGATACAGATCTCTACGATCCGAAGGACCCGGACGAACTGAGACGTGCATTGAAAAACGTATTTACAAAAGTCTCCGGCCAGGCATCATCCGGTACCGCATCATCTGTTATTGCCTCTTCAGAAGGCAGTGGGGCCCTGATGGAACAGGTTGTTTTTTATCCAAGTCGCAAATTCGGAAACACGGAAATATCCTGGACCAGCACTCTGCAGAACCTGTGGTTTCACATTGACCCCAAGTTCGGCGGCACCTCTATCAGGGAAGATACAGATGGAAACAATGAACTTAACCTCAGTAATGACTTAGTTGTAGAATTCTACTATGATCCTACACAAAATAAAACAATGGTATCCCGCTATACTGACCCTTTAGGAGACGGCACCCTGACTCAGGTAACACCGGACATAGAATTCCAGAACCTGAACAACCTCTGGGAAGCCGGAATTTTATTATGGGACAGACCCCTGATTACAGAACCGCGAAATATTTACACACCATTGAACTCTTTCGCAGCTCTTACAGATGGTACAAATGAATTTGATACACTGAACCTCGCGACGCTCAGACCGTTATTAAATACAGATGATATAACCAGAAGTGATGCAGAAAACAATGCGGTCGCTACAAATCTTATTAATTATATCAAAGGTGAAGACCAGGCTGATTACACAGACAGCGTTGGAACAATAAAGTACAGATCAAGAACGATTCCGATTGATCTCAATGGTGACGGGGATGTAATTGATGTCGTAAGTGGAATGAGTGAAGCTGCAAAAGTCTGGAAACTGGGAGATATCATCAGTTCAACCCCAAAGATATCATCGTCAATTCCCTTAAATAAATATTATGAAACGTACAGTGACTATTCATACAAAGTATACACAAAGTCTGCAAATTATCAGAACAGGGGAATGGTTTTTGTCGGTGCAAACGACGGCATGCTCCATGCGTTTAAACTTGGAAAACTGGAGATGAAACATGAATTGTATCTTAAAGCAACCCTGTCAGGATCTGATCTTGGAGAGGAACAGTGGGCGTATATTCCCAAGAATGTTACCCCCTATCTTAAATATCTTACGGATCCGGATTACTGCCACATATATACCATTGATGCGCCTTCATATATTCTTGATGCAAGCATAGGCGGCAGCAGCTCAGATACAAGACCGGACGATGGATCTTCGTGGAGAACAATACTTATTGGCGCCATGGGACAGGGCGGAGCCTGCAAGGACTCGGCAAGCCCCTGTTCCGGTGGAGGCACCGACTGTGTGAAATCACCTGTAGCTAATAACGGATATTCGTCATATTTTGCCCTGGACATCACTGATCAGAATAACCCGGCCTTACTATGGGAATTTGAAAATAACAACATGGGATTTGCAACAACCGGGCCTTCAATCGTGAGAATAAACGACTCCAATAAGCAGACAAACGGACACTGGTTTGTGGTTTTTGCTTCAGGTCCAACAGGACCTATAGATACCATGGAAGACCAGTTTATGGGACGTTCCGACCAGAACCTGAGAATCTTCATCCTTGATCTCAAAACCGGAACTCTGATGAGAACAATTGATACAGGCATAGCATATGCCTTTGCCAGTAATATTATGAGTATGACACTTGATCCTGATTTTGATTATCAGGACGATGTCATGCACATAGGGTACACCTACAGTGCAACCGGTTCAGGGGATACATGGACAAATGGAGGTGTCCTCAGACTGGCAACAAAGGAGGACAGTAATCCTGATAATTGGGCAGACAGCAAGGTAATCGACAATGTGGGCCCGGTCACATCCGGAATTGGACGGCTGGTTAATTCGTATGAGAAAAATATGTGGATATCTTTTGGATCGGGAAGATACTTCTATCAGTTGCGTGCAGGGATTGATGATGCCGATACCCAGCGAACTTTATATGGCATGAAAGAGCCCTGTTATAAAGCTACCGGATATGACCCATCATGTACAGATCTCATTTCAGGTACTCTGACCGACGTGACAGATATTGCAAATATACCTGCTGATCCGCATGTTTCCTCATTCTTTGGATGGAAAATTGATCTGGACCTGGCGGACACATCCGGTTACAAGGCTGAAAGGGTCATTACTGATACCATCTCAACTACTACCGGAGCTGTATACTTTACAACATTTAAACCGAATGCAGAAATCTGCGGACATGGAGGAAAAAGCCATATCTGGTGCGTTGATTACGCTACAGGAGATCAACATAAGGACTGTTCAACGGTATTTGTTCAGCTCTCAACCGGAGAAATTAAGGAAGTGGAGACGCCCAAAAAACCAAAATGCCCGTCCCCTCCTTGTTGCCCTCCTGGTGATGATTGTCGCAAAACACCAGAAATGGATGGTGCTCCTCCAAAATATCAGGGATTAACTATACTCACCATGCCTGCACCCGCGAAAAAAGTCGTACATACGAGGGAACGATGAAAGATAGTGGCGTAACATTAGTGGAAATGCTGGTGGTCATTTCCATAATAAGTATTATTGCGATCTCGACTGCCTTCAGTTTCCAGGGATGGATGGGTAAATATAAAATAGAAAGCCAGACAAAAGATTTATACGCTGAACTGATGGATGCCAGACTGAGCGCAATCGAAAATAAAAGAACACACTTTGTCATACTTCAGGATGCAACATCGTATACATTTTATGAAGATGACAGCAATGGAGGCATGAAAGTTCCGGATGGTGACAGCATACTGCAGGAAGGAAACGGCGCAACAGCAGACACAGAGCTTCCGTCATTTCCCAAAAACGTTGATTATGATATTGACTGGAACAATAACAGCATTGCCGCTAAGGAAATTTTCTCATTCAACACAAGAGGGATCTCTTCAGTTGAGGCGGATATTTCAGTGTATCTCGACAGGGACGGTGATGGAGTGCAGGACGCGATTCCGGACTATGATTGTATTGCCATAAGATCAACAAGAATCAATCTTGGAAAACTTGAGATAAACGGTACCGCAAACAGGTTAGATGATGAATGCATTGAATGCATTATTAAATAAAAAAGGATTTACCCTTATTGAGTTAATGATTGCCATGTCAATCACTTTAGTTATGTTCCTTTCTTTGCTGATGACATCTTTGTTGTCAAGTACAACGAACATGCAAAATATTATTCGTGATGAAGCTATACAGATAGCAGAAATGAAACAGGTAGAACTCGGAAATATTGTATTTGACAATTTACCGGGAGAAGCAGGCGTTGAAACAATTGCTGACAATCCTGACCTTCAGAGGACCGTCAGAAATTTTAATGTAGATTTTACCTCAACGGTGGCCGTAGTAGATCATCCTGTGGTCAATCCGTTAGCCAGAGAAATTAATGTAACAATAGACTGGATGTATAATGGAGAAAATTATACACACTCTGTTGCTACCATTAAGAGGAAATCATGATTCGCAAAGATAGTGGATTCAGTATTATCGAGTTGATTATTGCCATGGCACTGGTTGTCTTTGTTATTGCCGCTGCCTCGAATATTTTTGTAAATATCCTTGGCCAGTTCAAGCAGCAGGGAAAAATATCCGAGACGCAGATCGAGGGTGTTATCGGCTTCGATATATTAAGGCGTGATATAGAACATGCAGGTTTAGGTCTTCCCTGGAATGTATCTGACAATGTAGGAGTGCCTGTCAACTGGAACACCCTGACTACGTACACCGAGGCAAGCGTCTTACCTGCCAGTAATTACAATGATGGGCCTGCCAATGCCCCCCGGGCAATTCTCAGTGGTAACGGTATTGGACTAAACGGATCAGACCACGTATTCATCAAATCTACCAATGCTGCCTTAACCGATACAGGACATAAATGGTCGCATATAGGATTTGACGGCATCCTGAAGGAATGGGATATAGCAAATGAGAACTTTCTGACCAACAACAGGGTAATCGTATTTGCACCCGGAACCACGGAAGACAATGAAAGGACGTTAATTGTTAATGGGCCGGTTTTTTCGCCATCCATAGCATTTAGCGGTCTTGATGCCTTTGTCCCGGCCGCATTCTCTCCGGCCGTGCCTACATTCACTTATCTCGTGTATGGTCTGGACCCTGTAACAGCTCCCCGTATGCCTTTTAACCGGGCTGATTATTTCATTTCAGCGGCAAATACGCCTTTGCATTGTGCACCCAATACCGGGGTGTTTGTAAAAACAGTCATAGACCATTCAGATGGCGATTATGACACGGATGGTGACGCTATTGATGATGAACTGCCCCTTTTTGACTGCGTGGCAGATTTTCAGATCACATTTTCATTAGATACTAATGATGATGGGTCAATCGACCTTATATCAGATGATATAACCCTCTTGACCGCAACTGATATCAGAGATCAGGTAGAAGAGGCAACCGTATCAGTAGTGTTACAGGAAGGTCAGAAAGACATGACGTATGATTTTTCGATGAATAATACGAGGAATTCATTGGCAACAACAAATCTTGAGACTATTGTTGGCAGTGATTATATATATTACAGGTGGAAACGTTATCAGATGTCAGTGACATTTGATAACATATGAAAATAATATGAAAATTCTAAGAAACAACGAAGGCATGGCCCTTGTCATGGTACTTATTCTGTCTGTTATATGCCTGGCAATGACGAGCGGCATCTTATACTTTATAACACAATCAACCAGGATGTCCGGCTCTCATAAAAGATATGAAACTTCCAATCAGGCTGCAAACGGAGGTGCAGTAGTGATGTTCGAGCTTGCCAGTTCCCGGGGTGATGAAGACAACTATCATTATCCTTCAAAACTCGCTCTCGTTAATCTTACTACTCCATCAGATGATGTTGGAGGAGTCAACTGCATTACGGAAAAACTCCTTAGTAGTACTGCTGACTGGAATGCAGCGTGTAATTCGTCACTGTCAATTGATAGACTGGACGATAGCACATATGACATGGCATTTGATCTGGGAACATATAACGTTTATTCAAAAGTCGTTGATACAGTAGTGGGAAATACTGCTCCTGACTCAGACTTAGATAAGAACGGCGTAAGTCACCCGGATTCAGGTGAAGTGGTTGTACAACGTATACCATACATATACACAATAGAGGTTGAGTCCAGCCTGCCAACTCTGAATGAGAGGGCAAAATCTTCCGTACTGTTTTTCTACTGACCCGGGATAAGATTATGAATAATCACAGCCATTCAGACGAGCAGACTTCTGAAAACGGGACAAATTTCAAAAGAGATGATTCGTATCGTGATACTCATGAAGCAATAGATGATATTTTCAGTGGTCTTGCTGATTCGGGCAAGAGAACCTCTCGAAAAAAAGCACATTCCCCTCGCTCGATGAAGCAAAGCATTAACCAGATATTGCATGAACTCGAGCATCCATTTAAGGATAGTGCAGCACATACAAAAACACAGAAAAAAAATATTATGGGGGTCCTGAATCGCCCTAATATAATTGTCTTTGCTGCTTTAATAATGTTTATCGGTATTGTTGCCTCATTGATGACTTCAAACAATAAAGAACACGGAATTAACAGTATATCAGACAATATGGAATCGGCAGTTACTAGCCCTGAGAGTCGAGTTGTTCAAAAAGACTCGTTGACATCGGTACAGGCGGATACGCAGCATGAAGTAACAGATAAAAACACCCCTCCCCAAATCAATAGCGCAGATATTGTCCCTGTTATTCTTGGCACAGGGACTGCCATGGAGGTGCAGGCCGGTGCTTCTGATGCTGAAGGAGATGACATTCGTTTT
>CAMYND010000108.1 GCA_947259645.1 Thermodesulfovibrionia bacterium
ATAGTTACAGATACCTATGAAACGAATCGAAATCGGACATGGAAGCGGCGGAAAACTGACAAGGGACCTGATAGAAAATGTCTTCCTGAAATATCTGAAGAGCGAAGAACTGACCCCCCTTGAAGATGCTGCCTTGATCAACCTGAACAACAACAGGGCAGCTATGACTACAGACTCCTATGTCATACGACCCCTGTTTTTTCCCGGCGGCAATATCGGAAAGCTTTCTGTGTGCGGCACAGCAAATGACCTCGTTGTAAGCGGGGCCATTCCACGGTATATGTCCCTGGGATTTATTATAGAGGAAGGGTTTCCCCTGGAAGACCTTGAACAGATCGTGGAGAGCATCAGCCTGACCGCTGGCGATGCCGGAATACATATTGTCACAGGAGACACAAAAGTTGTGGAGAGAAACAAGGGCGACGGAGTATACATTAATACAACGGGTATTGGAGAAATTGTCAAACCAATGAGCGCACAGAACATTTCTGACGGAGACACCATTATCATTACCGGGACAGTGGGAGACCACGGTACTTCCATAGCGATCGCCCGGGAAGAATTCACCATAGAGTCCAGGGTCGAGAGCGACTGTGCCCCGCTGCATACCCTGCTCACCCCTCTTTTTGAGATTGAAGGTATTAAATGGATGCGTGATCCAACGAGAGGCGGAGCTGCCACTGTTCTGGTAGAGCTTTCTGAGACAACCGGACTTGGTGTTCAGCTTATTGAAGAGAGTGTGCCGGTCAGGGAAGATGTAAAATTCATCGCTGAAATGCTCGGTTATGACCCAATCTATCTTGCAAATGAAGGCAAGGCCCTTATCGTGACATCAAAAGAGAGTGCCCCTGAGGTCATTGAAACCCTGAGAAAACACCCGCTGGGCGCCAATTCAGCCATTATCGGGCAGGTCAATTCCACATTCAGTGGCGTGAGATTAAAAACGAAAATCGGCGGAGAACGAATGCTGGATATGCTTGAAGAGGAAATGCTACCGAGAATTTGCTAAAAGGATAATCCGCAGATTGCGCAGATTTTCACAGATTATGATTTTATTCATATTATAACTGCGAACATCTGCGCAATCTGCGGACAAATAACCATGAACAAAACAGATGACATTATCAGACATATTCACTCGTTAGTGCCCGGAGATAAAAAAATTCGCATTATGAATGTGTGCGGGTCCCATGAACACACTATCGCTTTTTCGGGCATGAGGAGTTTAATGCCTGAAAACCTCGAGATAATCCCCGGTCCGGGCTGTCCGGTCTGTGTTTGCCCGGAGAGTGATATTATCAATGCCATAAACCTCTCACAAAGAGATGATGTTATTCTGGTCACCTATGGGGACATGCTGAGAGTTCCTTCAAAGGAAGGGTCTATCCGGGCCCAGGGGGGAAATTACAGGATGGTCTCATCACCCCAGGAGTGCATTCAGATCGCAGATTCCCATCGTGACAAGAAGATTATTTTCTTTTCGATCGGATTTGAGACAACAACAGCACCGACAGCGGCTATCCTTGAATCGGGAATCCCTGAGAACCTGTATATTCTCAGCTCCCACCGGTTAACCCCGACGATAATGGAAATACTTGTAAAAGATGCTGAGATCGGCATTGACGGGTTTATCGCTCCCGGCCATGTGTCTGCGATCGTAGGCGCCAATGCCTGGAACGTATTTTCTGAACAATACGGCATCCCCACGGTTGTTGCAGGATTTCAGGCTGATAATCTGATGCTTGGTATCGCAGAAATTCTGAGGCAGCTGAAATATGGGGAAACTAAAACAGGAAATGTTTACGCCGGAGTGGTTAAGCCGGAAGGCAATGTTCAGGCCCAGAAAATTATGGACAGATTCTTTGAGGTGTCAGACGTTAACTGGAGGGGAATCGGTCATATTCCGGGCTCAGGACTTGAACTGAGAGAGGAATACTCAGGGAAAGACGCGAGAAAGGTCTTTGATCTTCAGGAGATTAAAGAATCAGCAATTCCGGGCTGCATCTGCGGTAATGTGATACTGGGAAAGGCCTACCCTGCTGACTGCAAACTGTTTACAAAAGTTTGCTCCCCGAATTCTCCCAAAGGGCCCTGCATGGTTTCAGGTGAGGGCGCCTGTAATATCTGGTACAAGACAGGGTAACGCGGTTATATTATGAATTATCTCTGGCTTGTTTTCCTCGCTATCTACATACTCAGCCCCATTGATGCCCATCCGATGTTTCTGGATGACCTGATCGCAGCCGGTGTGATGATCTACCTTTACATGAAAAACGCAAAAAAGAAAAGGCAGGCTGATCAGTACCGCACATACAGCGGTCAGTCTCAATCAGGTCAGTCAGGACAGAGCACAGGCTCCAGGCCCCGGGGCCCGCTTACCCTGGGAAAAGCATACACAACCCTGGGAGTAAGCCCGGATTCCTCATTAGAAGATGTCAGCAAAGCATACCGTTCAAAGATGTCCAAATCACATCCCGACAAGGTAAGCCACTTGAGCGAAGAGCTCCAGGAAAGGGCCAGAGAACTTACGCTCACCCTGAACGAGGCTTACGAATTAATCAGGGCACACAAAAAGAGTTAGCACTACTCCAATCAATCATCTCGTTTCAGCAAATACCATAAGATTGTGAAATCCGATATTATAAAGTAGATGCGTCTTAAACTGGAGATAACAGGACTTGTTCAGGGAGTCGGATTCAGGCCATTTATCTATGCACTGGCAAAAGAACTTGATTTGACCGGTTACGTACGAAACAACAGAACAGGGGTGCGCGTAGAAGTTGAGGGTGGCAAAGAAGTCCTGGACACCTTTCTCCTGCGCATAGAACAGGACAAACCGGAGATATCAAAAATATACAGCCTGCAGCACTCCTTCCTGGAAGAACAGGGCTTTGAGACCTTCGTTATCCGGGAAAGCATTGGACAGGGCGCAGGCAGGACACTTATTCTCCCGGACATAGCTCTGTGTGATAAGTGCGCCTCAGATATATCAGATCCGGAAAACAGACGCTTCCAGTACCCCTTCACAAACTGTACTGACTGCGGTCCCCGATTTACCATTATCGAAAAAACTCCCTATGACAGGCAGAACACGAGCATGAAGGAGTTCGCTCTGTGCAACGACTGTCAGAAGGAATATGACACTCCCGGAAACAGGCGTTTTCATGCGCAGCCCAATGCCTGCCAGGAGTGCGGCCCCCATGTCTCTCTCCATGAAATCAACGGCACGTTAATCTGTACCGGTGAAGAGGCAATTGAAAAAACGGTCAGCCAGATTCAGCAGGGAAGCGTCGTAGCGGTCAAAGGGATGGGGGGATATCATCTGCTGTGCGATGCCACAAAAGAAGAAACTGTCGCAGCCTTAAGGGCGAGAAAGAGCAGGGAGGAAAAGCCGCTGGCTGTGATGTTTCCTGATCTCAACTCAGCAAGAAATGAAACATCTATAAATGCCCTGGAAGAGCGGGCACTTATATCAGTGGAAAAACCTATTGTTATTGTTCAGAAGAGCGGATCATCCATTCTGGCAGAAGCTGTCTCACCCGGAAACAACACTGTCGGGGTATTTCTTCCCTATACGCCGCTGCATCATATACTGCTGGACAAACTAAAGGCCCCTGTTGTCGCCACAAGCGCAAATATAACTGATGACCCCATTGCATCCGATGAACAGGACGCCTTTACCCGGCTGGCTGCCATCGCAGATTTCATCCTGGCACACAACAGGGAGATTGTCCGGAGATGTGATGATTCAGTTGTACGGATAGCAGCGGGAAGACAGATGCCTGTGAGGCGTTCCCGCGGCTTTGCGCCTGTTCCGATCAGCCTCCCCTTCAGACTCAGAAAACCGGTTCTCGCCCTCGGTCCGTACATGAGCAGCACCATTACTGTTGCATTAGACGATAAAGCATTTCTTTCACAACACATCGGAGACCTTGACTCTCCGCTGGCTCTGGAATTCTATGAGGACACGATCAATGACCTGCTCGGCCTGCTGGATGTGACCCCGGAAGTTGTGATCGCTGATTTGCATCCCGGGTATTACAGCACAAAATTCGGTGAAAAAAAATATGGGGACGTACTGTTAAAAGTCCAGCATCATTTTGCTCATATTCTCTCCTGCATGGCTGAAAACGGTCTGCCTGAAGATGCCGAAGTTATAGGGTTTGCCTTTGACGGAACAGGGTACGGACTGGACAAAACAATCTGGGGAAGCGAGGTGCTGATAGCCTCGTACAGAGGTTTCAAAAGAGCATTGCACCTGAGGCCCTACCGCCTGCCGGGAGGAGAGGTTGCGGTCAAAGAACCCTGCAGAACCGCGCTTTCGCTCCTCTATGATACCTTTGGCGATAAGGCAAAAAACATCGATTTCACTTCCTTCTCTGAAAATGAAAAACTGCTCCTTCTGGAGATCATGAAGAAGAACATTAACTGTCCGCTCACAACAAGCATGGGGAGGCTTTTTGACGCGGTTTCCTCCCTGACCGGGCTGAACCATAAAATATCATATCATGCCCAGGCCGCAATCGCCCTTGAGCAGGCAGCCGCACGATCGGATGACAAGGGTTCTTATCCTTTTGTCATTTCAAATAAGATGATTTACCAGTTGCCGATCATTGACCGTATCGCAAACGAGAGAGAGAATAATGTCCCTCCCGAGGTAATTGCCCGGCGGTTTCACAATACCATCTCAAACATGGTTGTTGAGGCTGCTGAAATCATACGGGAAGAGACCGACATATCATATGTTGCCTTGTCAGGAGGCGTCTTTCAAAATGTTATCCTCCTGGAAGACACCTTCAGAAAATTAACTGAGCGAAACTTCCGGCCCCTTATTCATCAGCTTGTGCCCCCGAATGACGGCGGTATATCGCTGGGACAGGCGGTATTTTCTCATTTCGCGCAGGTATAATAATCTATGCACAAGAGGAGAGCCCATGCATGGACTGCCAGACTGCTCATCACCGTGCTTGCGTTCACCTTCATCATCACAGGACACCCTTCCCTCGCAGCCGGGTCCGGAAAATTAGAGGTACACTTTATCGATGTCGGACAGGGTGATTGCACATTCATTCGGGTACCCGGAGGAGAAAACATCCTGGTAGATACCGGCAGTCCCGGAGGAGGGGCCAGGGCCCTGAAATACTTGAACTCACTGGGGATAGCCACTATTGACCACATGATCCTCACCCATCCCCATGATGATCATATCGGGGGCATTTTCAAACTGGACTCCGCATTAAATGTAAAGAAATTCTATGATATCGGTTTCAGCAACTTTCAAAGCTCGCTCTATGCAGACTACCTGAAGCTGGTCCGGAGTGATCTTTCAAAATACAGCATCCTGCAAAGGGGTACAGAACTCATCTTCGGAGATGTAGCAATCAGGGTCCTGAACCCGATACTTCCCCCTTCAGGAAACCTCAATGATGATTCTGCGGTGCTGCGTATAACGTACGGGGAATTCAGCATGCTCCTGGCAGCAGATATTGGAATGCTGGGGGAAGAAAGAATTCTCAATACAGGAGATGATCTAAAGAGTCAGGTCCTGAAAGCGGGTCACCACGGAGATAACAATGCAAGCTCACCTGATTTTCTGGGTCTGGTAAGACCTGAGCTCGTCATTATATCTCTGGCTGAAAATAATAAATACGGACAACCCGGAGAGGCCGCCCTCAACCGGCTGAAAAGTTACGGAGCCCATGTTTACAGAACAG
>CAMYND010000109.1 GCA_947259645.1 Thermodesulfovibrionia bacterium
GCAACTGTTGTCGATGTATCAATAGGTTCAAAAACATTAAAAGACGCAATTAACGAGGCCCTTCGTGACTGGACCACAAATGTTCATGACACACATTATGTCCTGGGTACCGTATTCGGACCACACCCCTACCCCATGATGGTGAGGGATTTTCAGTCAGTGATCGGGAAGGAAGCAAGACGCCAGATATTAAAAGCCGAAAACAAACTGCCGGACCGTCTGATCGCATGTGTGGGCGGCGGGAGCAACTCTATCGGGCTTTATTATGCATTTTTAAAGGACAATATAAAGATGATCGGCGTGGAGGCTGGAGGACATGGCATCAAGTCCGGGAAACACGCTGCCCGCTTTGCCGGAGGATCGCTCGGTGTTTTTCAGGGGTGCAAGAGCTACCTCCTTCAGAACAGGGATGGAAATGTCCTTGGAACCCATTCAGTTTCAGCAGGACTTGATTATGCATCAGTCGGCCCTGAACACTGCTTTTTGCGAGATTTGGGAAAGATAGAGTATACCTACGCAACCGATAAAGAAGCGCTCAGAGCCTTTGAACAATTGAGCAGGACTGAGGGGATTATCCCTGCCCTTGAGTCATCTCATGCGGTGGCAGAAGCGGTAAAAGTTGCTCCTTCGATGAGCAAGAATGCCGTAATTATTGTGAATCTGTCAGGCAGAGGCGATAAAGATGTTCAAGAAGTAGCTATGATTAAAGGGATATCTCTTTGATTCAAAATTTAAGAATAAGTAGTTGGTAGTTAGAAGTTGGTAGTCAGGAATTGGCAGTTAGGAGTTAGGGCAAGTAAAGCCTCCTTATCGTCCTTTACTCCTTACTTCTTACTTCTTACTGCTTACTAAAAAATGATATGAGCAAAATAGATCGTGTATTTGCAGAATTAAAGAAAGCGGGCAAGAAGGCGCTCATCCCCTATATAATGGCCGGAGACCCCTCTCTGGATGCTACACGGAAGTATGTCCTCAGTCTTGAAAAATCAGGCGCCGACATTATTGAACTGGGTGTTCCCTTCAGTGATCCGCTCGCAGATGGCCCAACAATTCAGAGAGCAGCAGAGAGGTCACTGCTAAAAGGCACCACATTAAAAAAGGTCCTTGCTCTCGTAAGGGAAATCAGAAAGGCCTCTGATATTCCTCTCATACTCATGACATATTTCAATCCTGTGTTCAAATACGGGACAGAGCGATTCATAAAGGAAGCCGTGAAATCAGGAGTTGACGGTGTTATCATCCCTGATCTGATCCCGGACGAAGCTGAAGAATTTATCTCGTTGTCGAGATTCCACGGTCTTGATACAATCTTTCTCCTTGCACCCACAAGCACGGAGGACCGGATCAAGATAGTCTCTAAAGCATCAAGCGGATTCATATATTATGTATCAATGACCGGCATAACAGGTTCACGGCTTTCCCTGGCAAAAGACATGAAAGCCACCATAGATGCAATCAAAACAATGTCAAAAAAACCGGTAGCAGTAGGCTTCGGCATATCCAGCCCTGATGAAGCCGCTTCAGTTTCAAAACTGGCTGATGGTGTTATTATTGGAAGCGCTATAGTAAAATTAATTTCTAAAGGGAAAAGCATAAATACCTTTGTAAGGAATGTAAGAAAAGCAATATAATGTAGGGGCATACTGCGGTATGCCCTAGCATCGCATGCCGGGTGTATCGCAATACGCCCCTACGATAAATTATGGCCTGGTTTAAGAAAAATAAAGACGCTGGCAACAAGAAGGTCAAAGTGCCGGAAGGTCTCTGGGTAAAATGCAATTCATGCAAAGAGATCATTTACCGGCAGGAAGTTGACAGAAACCTGAAGGTATGCCCGAAGTGCAATTATCACTTCAGGATTTCTGCAAAAGAACGCATCTCCCTTCTCACGGACAGTGAAAGCTTTGCAGAGATCGGACAGGACCTGGTTTCAAAAGACCCGTTGAGTTTCAAAGACCAGATCGCATACAAAGACCGTCTGAAGGAATCACGGAAAAAGACCTCTGTCAACGATGCGGCAACCGCGGGCGATGCGCTTATTGACGGCAGGCCTGCTGTTATTGTTGTGCTGGATTTTTCCTTTATGGGTGGAAGCATGGGGTCTGTAGTTGGTGAGAAATTTGTGCTTGCCGCGGAAAAGGCGGCAGCAGAAAAAGTCCCCTTTATATCTGTAGCATCATCGGGCGGAGCAAGGATGCATGAAGGAATCATATCGCTTATGCAGATGGCCAAGACATCGGCAGCAGTGGCCCGATACAAGGAATGGGGAGTGCCTTATCTATCGATACTTGCAGACCCCACATTCGGCGGTGTATCGGCAAGTTTCGCCATGCTTGGTGACATTATCATTGCCGAACCGAAAAGCCTGATTGGTTTTGCCGGTCCCAGAGTTATAGAGCAGACAATCAAGCAACAGTTGCCGGATAACTTTCAGACAGCTGAATTCCTTCTTGAACATGGAATGATTGACATGATTGTAAGCAGAAAAGATCTGAAAAACACCATTTCCAGGTTGTTATCCCTGACTTCTGCCAACAGCGGCTCAGGCCAGGCAAAAACATAACGCTGTACACTTCTATTACTAATTGAGATGGCCTGCGATACTGAGAAATATGAAGATACCGTAACCTACCTGTATAGCCTCCAGAAGCATGGAATAAAGCTTGGGCTTTCAAACACAAAGGAGTTGATGGGCATTCTTGGTGAACCCCAGAACAGCTTCCATTCGATCCACATCGCAGGGACAAACGGAAAGGGGTCCACAGCCTCAATGATCGCTTCGATCCTCAAAGAGAGCGGATTTAAGACCGGCCTCTTTACTTCACCTCATCTTATCAGTTTTACAGAGCGAATACGGGTCAATAGCGACCAGATAAGTGAGTCGGACGTTATTGATCTTGCTTCCCGAATAAGGAACTTAATAGCAGATACCACGTTAAATCCAACTTTTTTTGAGTTTGTGACTGCCATGGCATTTCATCACTTTGCCCGCAATAGTGTAGACTGGGCTGTAATTGAAACCGGGATGGGCGGCAGACTTGACGCAACCAATGTTGTTAACCCCGAAATAACTATCATCACAAACATCAGCCTTGATCACTGTGAATTTCTGGGCAGCACCATTGTTGAGATAGCATCTGAAAAGGCAGGCATAATCAAGCAGGGTGTCCCTCTGATAACAGCATCTGATAACCCTGATGTCATTGAACAGCTGTCGGTTATTGCTGAAAAACTTCATGCTGATATTCATGTTTATGGTAATGGGTTCAAAGGTCATCTCAAGGAAATGGATAGCGGACATATTACCTTTAACTATGAAGGGGACAGGAGACATGATAATTTGTCTGTACCCCTTTCAGGGAAGTACCAGCTTGTCAATGCCTGTGTAGCGGTAAAGACTTGTGAACTATTGAACAGTCGGGGCGTTTCTATTCCAGAGTCATCTATGAGAAAAGGGCTCGAAAGCATGACGATGGAAGGCCGGCTTGAGCTGGTTTCTGATTCGCCCCTGATCATTCTTGATGGCGCTCATAATCCCGATGCATCGAGAGCTTTGGCTGAATCAGTTAAAGAGCTTTTTTCTGAAAAAGATATAATCCTGATAGCGGGAGTTATGAATGACAAGGATATTAATGATATTATGGCACCTCTGATGGAAATTGCTGAATCAGTCATCCTCACAAAAGCACGGTATGAAAGGTCAGCTTCACCTGAAAAAATGCTGAACATTATCACGTCGCTGAAAAAAGGGAAAGGGCAGCATATTCCCGCTTCCATAACAGCCACAGCCTCTGTACCAGAGGCCCTTGATCTGGCAAGGTCGCAGTATACTGAAAACAGCATCATTCTTGTAACCGGTTCTTTTTATACAACAGGTGAGGCTAAAGAAGTCCTCGGCCACAGAGCGATACTCTCTGAATTAAGGGAGTAGTTAACAATAAAGGAAAGCAATCAACTGTCGTGATGATCAAAAGACATCAATCATTCATGAGCTATTGTGCTCAATACCTGATACTGACCATAATCTTAATTCTGGCCAGCACTATTCCTTCTTTCGCTGAGGAAAACGTGGGTATCACGGCCGATAAGATGGAATATCTCTTGGAAACGCGACAATATAGTGCAAAAGGGTCTGTCGTGATCACCTATGAAGACACCACCCTCCGCGGTGATGAAGCAACCTATGACAGCACATCCGATATTGCCATAGTCACCGGAAACGTAATACTTGAAGACAGTGAAACCCTTGTTACTGCGGACAAGCTGGAAATCAATTTAAGAACAAAAAAAGGTGTGGTGCAGAACAGTTATATTTTCTACAAGGAAAACAACATCCACGTTAAAGGGAATGAGATAAGGAAAACAGGTAAAAGCTCCTTTCACCTGGACGAGGCCACTGTCACCACCTGTGACGCAAACCCTCCGGAATGGCACATTTCCGCCAGAGATATTAATTTGGCCCAGCGGGAACGAGTCAAGGGGCGGAGCGGAAAATTTCATATAAAAAATGTCCCGGTTCTCTATACTCCCTATTTCTGGGCCCCTCTTACCAAAGAACGTGAAACAGGGCTCTTATTCCCAACATTCGGATACAGCAGTGAACGGGGGAACTACTATAAACAGGGCTTCTTCTGGGCAATACAGGAAAACCAGGACGCCACTCTTTACCTGGATTACTACGGTGAAAAAGGGCTGGCCCAGGGACTTGATTACCGGTACGTCCTTTCCCCCGAAATCAACGGGGAGTTGTGGCTCTATAATTTACGTGATGACAGCCCTCAGCGGAACCTGAATGAAATAAAATATTACCACAACCATAAATTCACCCGTGATATTTCAGGGTATATGAAAATCCACAAGGTAAGCCATTTTGACTACTATGACACAATGGGTTCAACCTCCCTTAATCGCGTAGGCCTCTCTTCCTGGTCCAATGATCCTTTTGGCCTCGCGTCTGATGAAAAGCTGCAAAAATATCTTGAATCGAATATCCAGGTATCAAAGTCATTTTTTGGCGGGCGGGCATATCTTCTGGCCCAGGGAAGGCAAAGCCTTGAAGAAAGTTCCAGAACTATACCGCAAAGTCTCCCTGAACTGGCATTCATATTAAACACACGGTCCAAAAAGCATTTTTCCTTTAACATGGCTGTTAAAGGAACTAACTTTGTTCGCGACGAAGGGCAGGATGGTTTCAGGTTTGATATCAATCCGAACATATATTTCAGTTATGGCCGGCTGCTCAATATAACGCAGAGGATCGGGCTCAGAGAAACTTCATATTTTCTTGCTTCCCCCGCTAAAAATGAAGCACGGCTCATCTTTGATTCGAGTACAGCACTTACAACAAAATTCTACAAACAGTATGCGAGTTTCATTCATATGATCGAACCATCTCTTGAATACCTACACATTCCGGGAGTCAATCAGGATGATATCCCTTTTTTTGATTCTCTCGACTTCATCCCTAAAACGAGCAGGAAGTGGAGAGAAATTTCTCTCCGATCCTGGCGGAGGCTATATTCTATGATGATAATTTTGACATAAGCATGAATGCCTCCTATGACGTTCATGACGGAAAGGTATCAGAGACCTTCTCATCTGTACGGTTCAAGGGCGATAACTACTATGTTGGTGCCGGGAAAAACTTCCGTCGATCAACCTCACTTGACCAGTATACCTTTGAAGCCGGTTTCACCGGGCCAATGAAATTCGGTGAGACTGTACTTCCTTTGAGCCTCTCAGGAATCCTCTGGTACGATGTGGACGGAAATGGAGTACAGGAGCTGAATATCAATGCCAGCTACACCCGGCAGTGCTGGGGTTTCTCAATTAACTACAACAAGAAACCCAGGGAATATCAGGTAATTATCGCTATTGAGTTTAAAGGACTCGGCGCCTTCAGGGTAGGCCATATATAACGTCTCTCAGTAAAATACTCCCCGGTTAATACTGGA
>CAMYND010000110.1 GCA_947259645.1 Thermodesulfovibrionia bacterium
GTTGCCACCAGCGGTGGTTTTATTGCTGGTGAAAAAGGGGTATTGATTATTGATACCATGTTAAATAAGCGTCTGAATAAACAAGTGCAGAATATGGTACAAAAGGAGACAGGTAAACCGATTATTTATGCAGTAAACACCAGCTATCATGGTGATCATTCATATGGGAATATGTACCTGCCCAAGGAAACAAGGGTCATTCAGCATAATTATGCGAAACAATATATTGACGAACATTTCAGAGCAGATACCGAGTTTATGATTCAAAACTTTGGCAAAGGTCGTGGTATAGAAGAAATTGTTCCGCATACAGGCGATATATTAGTTTCCAAGGGTGGTAAAATCACAATAGACTTAGGGGGTAAGTCGGTAGATATTATTGATTTTGGTTTTGCCCAAACAGGAGGGGATTTGTTTGTATGGGAACCCAAAGCCAAAGTGCTATGGACCGGCAATCCCATTATTACAATTAAGCCGTCACTGCCATGGCTTTTGGACGGTCATTTACTTGAAACATTAGATACACTAAAAAAAGTCTATGACTTTCTGCCCAAAGACGCTCGAGTGGTACCGGGGCACGGCTCAGTAATGGGGCGGGAAGATATCAGATGGCATATAGATTATCTTGAAACGGTATGCAAACAAGTACAGGCAGCTATAGATGAAGGCTTAACTCTGGAACAAACCGTTGAACGCGTAAAAATGCCAGAGTTTGGCGGTTATGCCCTATTTGGCTGGGTTCACCCAGGTTTGAATGTGCCTGCGGCTTACAAAGATTTGAGTCATTTGAAATAGACTCAAGTCATTGGATCGAATGCGAGCCATCGGGCGCTTTTTTAGCTCGGGGTGTTTTGAGAAGCGCAAATTAATTTAAAGCATGAAGAAGATAGATTACAAAAAGAAACTTAAGCATTTATATAACGCTTCTGCAAAAAAGGTAGAAGTTGTAGAAGTCCCAAAAATGAACTTTCTCATGGTTGACGGCGAGGGAGACCCAAATACATCGCAATCATTCAGTGATGCAATTACAGCTCTATATCCACTTGCCTACACGTTAAAGTTCATGGTTAAAAAGGGTGAGATGGGCATCGATTACGGCGTGTTACCACTTGAAGCTCTTTGGTGGGCTGACGACATGTCCGCATTCAGTACGGGAAACAAGGATGCCTGGAAATGGACAGTGATAATTATGCAACCGGAGTTCATTACAGGAGATATGGTTAAAGAAGCGACGGAAGAAGTAAGAAAGAAGAAAAATCCTATTTCATTGCCTTTGGTAAGGTTCGAGACTTTCAGCGAGGGAAAGGCTGCACAAACAATGCATATTGGCCCATTCTCAGAAGAAGGGCCGACTATTGAAAAGGTACACAATTTTATCACGGAAAGTGGTTTTAAACTTTCTGGTAAGCATCATGAAATATATTTAAGTGACATTCGCAAAGCTGCCCCGGAGAAATGGAAAACCATCATTAGACAGCCATTAAAATAATGAGGCTAAAGCAGATCAAGTCAAACAAGTGCTTATGGCCATTGAAAGATTGGAGGTAAATTATGGCACTGAAAAATGATCATTATACTTATCGAGTTACTTGGTCTGCTGATGACGAGGAATATGCAGGGTTGTGAAATCGAACCGGCGCTACCTTTTTTTGCTCTGTTTGTTTTTTGATGTTCAAATTAGTTTTCAGCATATTAATATTCTCAAAGGTTCGATTCACAAACTTTAGCGTTATCAGTTTGAGATATAAATGAAAGACACATTAAAACCGGGTATTGAATATACCTACAAATTTACAATTCCACCGACAAAGACCGTTCCAGCACTTTACCCTGAATCTGAAGAATTCCAGGCAATGCCTGAAGTCTTTGCAACTGGCTTTATGGTCGGATTGATCGAGTGGACATGTATAAAAGCAATCAACCCTTATTTGGACTGGCCAAGCGAGCAGACCGTTGGAATTCATATTGACGTCAGTCATATATCTGCAACACCTCCGGGATTAGAGGTAACTACAAGAGTAAAACTGACTGAAATTAATGGCCGAAAATTAGTATTTGAAGTAGAAGCAGATGATGGAGTAGATTTAATTACACAAGGGAAGCACGAGCGATTCATTATATATAAGGAGAAATTTAACACTAAGGTGGAGCAAAAAAAACACAACCATCGATTGGAGTGAATGATAGATTGCAGGGAAGGGCGCATTTCAATTCAATATGCCATCCTTGTTGACTTCCGCTTTTCCGCTCTTGTTATTTGGTAAGTGCAATGCCCCGATTCCCGAGACGCCCTCTTCCGCGCTTCTGCCCATTGGCACTTCTGCACTTGAAGAATGGTAGGCGATGCTGGTTTCGAACCAGCGGCCTGTCGATGCGACCGCTCTCCCCCTGAGCTAATCGCCCTTCTCATTTCCAGATTTCATTTTAAGATAATAGCTGCCATTCTGCAAGAGCCTGGTTTATTGATGTCCTGGTTTATGGAACGTGGGGCCTGACCTAAATCCCCGCCCCTGGAAGAACCTCATGTCAATAGTTCTGTTGAGAACCACCGTGAAGGCGTATGATACCTGTTACACGATTATCTGTAGGTAAACGCTTTTACAGGTTCAGAGGTCTTCCTGCCTGCCATCATCAGCGGCAACTGCTTCATAGGTATGGCGGCCCACATGATCCGGGAGACCGGCATGGTCTTTCGGCATAGATTCTGTTTTAAACCAGAACACAAGGGACTGTAATTCATTTGAAAGGCGGGCTACATCAGTGGCTGATTTGTTAATATGAGAAATAGCATCACTGGATGTGCTGAAAATATCAGTAATTGATTCGATATTGGATGATACCTGATCGATTCCAGATGATTGCTCCTCAGTTGCACCCGCAATCTCCATTACCATCTCGAGGCAGAGTTCATTCGCCTTGACTATTTTTTCGAGCGAGTTTTTTGCTTCGTTTGCCATCTGGACTCCCTCTTCCGCGTCGACTCTGTTTTTCTCCATGTTCTCTATTGATATTTCTGTTTCCTTCTGAATTTTCTTAATCTTTTCTGTAATCTCTCCTGTTGCCTTTCCGGTTTTTTCCGCGAGTTTCCTTACCTCATCTGCAACAACGGCAAATCCCCTGCCCTGCTCTCCAGCTCTCGCGGCCTCGATCGCGGCATTCAGAGCGAGAAGATTGGTCTGGCCGGCAATATCATTAATCACATTAATGATATCTCCAATCTCTTTGCTGCTCTCGCCAAGATTCGCTACGTTTTGTGATGCTGTAGAAATATTGTCGGAAATATTCATCATTTTTGAAACCGTCTGGTGAACAATTGATTTTCCATCGCTGGCAAGGTCAAAAGACTCCTGGGTTGCACCTGAAGCCTGCGATGCATTTTTAGCAACATCTACAATGATCTGAGACATCTCTGACATAACAACTGCTGACTGGGAGATTCGCTCTGCCTGCTCAGAAGTTCCTGCATCAACCTGACTTGTTGTAGCTGAGAGTTCCTCAGAATTGCCCGCCAGATTATTTGTAACAGCAGCGACTTTTACAATAGCGTTTTGAAACTTGTCAAGTATCCGGTTGAATGCACGGGCAACGTCACCGATTTCATCATTGCTGATAATCTCAATCCGGTGTGTTAAATCCCCGTCATCCTCTGACACCTTTGTCATCAGCTCTTTCAGGCTGTTGACAGGATAACTGATATTTCTGTATAGCTTAATAAGAAGATACATTAAAACCAGAAGCATTGTGACTGCGATGATGGAATTAGTGAGCTGAGTTCTGCTAATCGTGGCGTCAGCTCTATTCTTTGCGGTACCTGCGAGGGACTCCACTTCCTTAATCAGTAGCTCACCTCGGGTAATCAGTCGGCCATATTGACGCATTGCGTTTTCATCTTCAACACTTATGTTATCAGTGTCAAGAAAAGAAGTGATATCAGTTCTCACCTCCTTCCAGAGCGGGTCAATTTTTTGGCTTATTGGCATGTGCAGCTCAGAATGGCGCTTCTGATTCATAAGTAAATTATGAATTTTTTCGTACATGGTAAAATGCTTTTTCGATAATTCGACTGAGAGGGGTTCGCCTTCGTCTATAATAAATTCATTGAGACCCCTGAAAACACCCTGTAAACACGATACTCCGTGTTTAGTCATATAGGCAAGGTGATTCATATGTATAACTTTTTGCATACCCAGCCAGTTTACTGCGCCCATTACAAGAAATAGTGCAATAAACAGGATAGACGATAATGTGATCCTCTTTTTTATAGTCACCCAGCCACATCTCCGAAATCCGTCATGTTATACCCCGCACTTGTTCATCGGATAAAGGAACTGAGAACTTAAGAGGGAATTTCCTTAAACTAACTCAATAAAAGGAAGGGTGGTAATATTATGTAAATATACTTGAAAGAACAGGTGCAGGCTTAAAAATTGAGATATTAAATTCAATTTCTAAGCCTGCACCCATTTACACCGCGTTTAGCGCTTCGTACTCTGCAAGTTTCCCTGATGCTGTGTAATAATCAATCTCTTTCAGGGCGATCTGTTCAGCCTCTTTTTTCAGGTCCTGGTCCTTACTCTGAATAAAGGCCTGGATCATCTTAAACTTGGCAGTCTGAATATTAAGAAAGGTTTTGTCGATATCAGGATTTTGCGGGTACTTATTGTTTTTCTGCCCTTCAGAAAGGATCTCCGTAAAGGGCCTGCCCGATCTGGCCGCCTCTTTTTTTGATTCATTGACCGCGTTCAGCCACTCAGCATGGATCAGTTTGTAATAATCCCGCATGGCCTGTTTATTAAAATGTACAAAATAGGTTTTGCCTTCCCGCTTCAGATCATAGGTAACCCTCACTGAGTCCGTATCAATGGTATCAACAAAAACGAGATGTTCCCCCTCTCTCGCAATCTCCCACTTCATGTCCCACAGAGACAGACCCATCTTTGAAAATATCTGCTGAAGCAGGTAAGCGCCAAGTGCAGACATGACCATTGACCGGGAAAAGGTTTCACCATCCACGCAGGATATCAATGCTGCTTCCTGTCTGCTGATGTTCCTGTCCTCGGGTTCATACTTGGTTGTCAGGTCAACAACGGGCGGGTCAAAACGCGTCCAGGGGGTTAAGGAGTCAACCCCCAGATCATCCAGGTAGGATTTCCTGTCAGACTCGCTTAACCGGGTATACTTTCTTAATATTGATGCGCCGCTCGTCACGCCAAGGCGGACAATATATTCAAGGGGTATAACATTATGGTCTTTACCGTGATACTTCTTGTAATCGTAAAAATGCCACCCCAGGACATTCCTGGGCTCAGGTTTGAGAACCTCATATTTCCTGATAAGCGTGAGGTTGCTCAGTTTTCCGGGGAAGCCTGTAGTAAAAACCCTGCCGCTTTCCCGCT
>CAMYND010000111.1:0-1943 GCA_947259645.1 Thermodesulfovibrionia bacterium
TTATTAATATTTCCACTGCCAAATGAATGGACATCTCGCACCTTACCCGGCAGGTTAAACTGTTCCGCAATAGCAATGAGATCATCCATGCGTTTGCCTGTTAGTTAGCACCTGATAAATGCTCCCTTTTTATCAACTTTTCCACAATTCCTTTAAATATTCCTTCTGTACCGCCCTTTTCAGTATTTTTTGAAAAAGGAATAACAGCGAGAACAGGAATTCTGCTGAGTCTTTCAATAACTTCAGGATTGGTCTTTTCAGAGAGTCCCTTTTTTGCAGGTTCTGCATAGTTAATTATTACACCCAGCACATGAAGCCCCCTCTGTTGGGCTGCTTCGATTGTAAGAAGAGTATGGTTGATTGTCCCAAGACCGGGTCTTGACACTATAATTATGGGCAGATTAAGGTCTTTAGCAATATCAATAACCAGGTATTTCCTGTAGACCGGGACCATAAGGCCTCCCGCACCTTCAACAATCGTAATATCATATCTGTCTGCTAATCGTTTGAACGCTGAGAGTATTGTCTTTTTATTTATTCTGACATTTTCTATTTCAGCAGCTACTGATGGCGCAAGAGCATGTTTCAATCTGTAGGGGTTAATGGTATTGATTGATTCCTGAATGTGTGACACCTTCATGAGCGAAACAGTATCAGAGGGAATGAGTTCTCCTTTTCTCATTCTGCATCCTGACTCTACTGGTTTGAAGGGAGATACTGTCAGTCCCTTTTTTATCATCGCTGAAATCAGGCCTGATGCGACATATGTCTTGCCAACACCGGTGTCAGTTCCGGTTATGAAAAAGCCTTTATTTTTTCTCATAGTATCCTGCTGTCAAGGTTAAAAACCTGCCCTGATATTCTCTGCGATTGAGCGAGAAATAAAATAAACTCAGCAACGCGTTGAGGATCAGAAAACTCCTGAATCAGGTTTTCACGCAGTGCCATTTCCTTGCCTTTCTCCTCTCCCGCCCTTGGACGCAGAGTATGCTGAAAGGCCCTGCTTGCCCTTTATACCCGCATAGGAAGATATATTGATCAGATGTCCGCTTTTCTGCTTTATCATCTGCCGGCTGACAGCCTGAATAACGTTAAAGGGGCCCTTCAGATTCGTATTTATTATCCTGTCAAAGTCTTCTTCCGATGTTTTTATCATCAGGGCCTCATGGGTAACACCCGCGCTATTAACGACCACATCAATCCTTCCCCACGTGCTGACAACACTGTCTACCAGTAGCTTAACTGCTTCCGGGTCCCCGACATCTGCTGTCAGCACGCATGACTCTTTTATCTGTAAAGAAACATCCATGGCCTCATTTTTCCTGATCCTGTAATGGATGGCAACCTGATGCCCCTTTGAACCAAATTCAAGAGCAATTGCCCTGCCAAGACCTCTTGATGATCCTGTAACTATACACACCATAATTGTTAACTCTACTATTTGTATTTCAGGTTGTCCCTGATCAGACTAGTTTCTTCATTACACCCAGCACCAGTTCGATATCCTCTTTACTGTGCGCAGCCGTTACAGAAAACCGTATCCTGCATTTACCTTCGGGTACGGTAGGCGGACGAATTGGAGGAGCATAAATCCCGTTTCTCTTAAGTGCCCTGCTCATGCGCATTGCTGTTTTTGTGTCCCCGGCCATTACCGGGACAATCGGTGACTCAGATCCGCATGTGTCACAACCGATATGTTTCAATCCCTCGTTGAGCAGTGAGCTCCTGTCCCAGAGTTTTTTTCTTAAACGGGCAGATCCTGAATCGAGTAATTTAATGGCCTCTTTCCCTGCTTCCGTTACCACCGGCGGAAGTGAGGTGGAATATATAAAACTTCGTGCTCTGTTGATCAGCAGATTCATCAGATCTCTCTTTCCGGCAATAAATGATCCATAGCACCCAGCTGCCTTACTCAACGTTCCCATCTGAATAATGTCTCCCGG
>CAMYND010000111.1:1966-7298 GCA_947259645.1 Thermodesulfovibrionia bacterium
GTGCAATCATATTTTTCACTGAGTGATGTTATTTCTCTCAGAGGCGCAATGTCACCATCCATGCTGAATACCGTGTCAGTGATTATGAACCGCTTTCTCACATTTCCGTAGATCAGGTTCATCTTTAAAAGTGACTCAAGGTGTTCCATATCTGCATGTCTGTAAATGTCTACCTTTGCCCGGGACAGACGGATGCCGTCTACGATGCTCGCGTGATTCAGTTCATCGCTGAATATAACGGTATCTTCGCCTGCAATTGCGGGTATCACGCCGGTATTCGCAGCATATCCTGTGTTAAAGACGAGGGAGGCCTGTGTCTTTTTGAACTGTGCGATACTTTCTTCCAACTCACTGTGTGACGAAGTTGTTCCGCTCAAAAGCCTTGATGATCCTGAGCCAAACCCATACTTTCTCAATGCTTTCTCAACTGTTTTAATGATACGGGGATGAGCTGATAAATTCAGATAATCATTGGATGAAAAGTTTATATAGGTCTTGCCGGCAATGACAATTTTTGAACCCGATGACGCTTCAACGACCGAGAGCTTTCTGAGGAGCCCTCTTTCATTCAGCGCCTCAAGCTCTTTCTGATACTGTGAAGACTCTTTTTTTTTGTGAACTGTTAACTGTGATCTGTGATCTGTACTTTTAGACCCCTTCACGTTCGTCAGGGGCCCAAATATACTTATGGATTTGAAGTTGAACTCTGACAGGAAGGTTGTCATTCAACACCCATTCAACGAGGGATTTGGGAGACAATTCACCATAGGCTGGCGACATTAATATATGATCAAACTTTTCGAGGAGCTTATTGGTGAGGATAACCTCTTTAGCCCACAGGTAATCAGACTTATCCATCAATACAAATTTTATCTGGTCTGTCTTTTTCAGAAATTCGAAATTCTTCGGCCGCATCCGTTCACTCATGCCGCTCTTCGGTGTTTTA
This sequence comes from Thermodesulfovibrionia bacterium, assembly GCA_947259645.1. Taxonomy (GTDB): domain Bacteria; phylum Nitrospirota; class Thermodesulfovibrionia; order UBA6902; family UBA6902; genus Glo-13. The sequence goes on from CAMYND010000111.1 coordinate 2,913, forward strand.
TAGTCCATAATGATATGAAGTCGTTTATCAAGACAACCGATGCAGATTGAACCGTTTGTTTCAATGAGAACGTTGTACTCTTTATCCAGGAGTGTCTTGAGAAGTTTCGGGGTTTCCTCCTGGAGCAGGGGTTCGCCGCCGGTAAACTCCACATATTTAACACCGTATTCTTCTATTTTGGCAATGATCTCATCGTCTGATATTTCTTCGCCATTGTAGTAGGCATAATTTGTGTCACAGTAGGTGCATCTGAGGTTACATCCGGCAAGCCGCACAAAAGTACAGGGAAGACCCGCATATGTAGACTCTCCCTGAATGCTTTTGAAAATTTCGTTAATTTTTATCATACAACACGTTCAATTCGCCATTAATATGAATGATTAATGATAATCATATCATACATCAGAAAGCCTTGACAACCATAAGATTAAAGTTATAATCTTCCTCATGATCAAGAAGCTGAACCTTTTCCTCTTACTCCTTTTGTTTCCCCTTTTTTCTCCATGGAACGCGAACGCTGACATAACTGTCGTCAATGTCGACGGAACTGTTAACCCTGTCATGTCTGAGTATATTATGAACAGCATTGATGACGCTGTTGAATTAAAATCAGAAGTCTTTATTATACAACTTGATACTCCTGGTGGTCTCGATACATCGATGAGATCGATCGTAAAAAAAATTAGCGCCAGTGAGGTGCCTGTCGTTGTCTATGTCGCGCCAGGCGGCGCCCGTGCTGCCTCCGCCGGACTGTTTATCACTCTTGCAGCCCACATAGCGGCTATGGCTCCGGGAACAAATATAGGTGCGGCCCACCCTGTGGGTGTCGGTGGCAAGATGGACGAAACAATGCTTGCAAAGGCGGAAAACGATGCTGCTGCCTATATCAGATCTTTGGCAGAAAAACGAAACAGAAATGCTGACTGGGCTGAGAAGGCTGTCAGAGAAAGTGTATCTATCAGCCACACAGAAGCCCTGAAACTGAAAGTCATTGATATGGTAGCGCCTGATCTCGAAACGCTTCTTGCGCAAATACATGACACTACCGTCGAAACAGTATTGGGTACTCAGAAGCTGAAAACAAAAGACGTCGATATTGTGTACGTAAACATGGGAATGAGGCACAAAATTCTGGACATTATCAGTAACCCGAATGTGGCATACATGTTAATGCTCCTTGGATTTTATGGCATATTTTTTGAACTCACAAACCCCGGTGCTATTTTCCCCGGCGTAATCGGCGCCGTATCCTTAATTCTCGCATTCTATTCATTTCAGACACTTCCGGTAAACTATGCCGGACTGCTCTTAATCCTCCTCGCAATTGTTCTGTTCATACTAGAAATCAAGGTCACCTCGTTCGGCCTGTTATCCATAGGAGGCGTATTATCTATGATCTTAGGTTCTGTCATGCTATTTGACTCTCCCCTGCCTTTTTACAGGCTGTCCCTTTCTGTTCTTGTCCCAAGCGTTATTTTCACCGTACTGTTTTTTGTCATTACAGTCAGACTTGTTATAAAAGCCCACAGAAAAAAACCTGAAACCGGAAAAGAAGAACTGCTGGGAATGCGTGGGGAAGCACGAACCGATATTCAGAAAGACGGTCAGGTGTTTGTTCATGGTGAGATCTGGGAAGCCTGGAGCGAAGAACTGATAAAAGAAGGCGAAAAGATTTCTGTTGAAGAGATAAACGGATTAGTATTAAAAGTCCGTTCTCTTAAAGATACAGAGTGATTTTTCAGCAGACCAGTTAATTTTATGGCAATAAATAAATATCTTCAAAAAACGTATCCAAAACAGGAGGATAAATTATGATTCCATTTAACATCCCCACAGGCCTCATTATCATGCTTATTTTCGTGGTACTGCTCTTAACAAATATATTTAAAATACTGCGGGAGTATGAGAGAGGGATAGTTTTCAGGCTTGGCAGGCTCATTCCGGTCAAAGGTCCCGGTATCATTATTCTGATACCGTTAATCGATAAACTTGTAAAGGTGGATCTCAGGACAATAACGTTTGATGTTCCGTCCCAGGACATCATAACAAAAGACAATATTTCGGTTAAAGTAAACGCTGTTGTTTATTTCAGGGTCATTGATCCTGCTAAAGCAATAACTGCTGTTGAAGATTTCCATTATGCTACATCTCAAATATCTCAAACCACTCTCAGGAGCATACTCGGACAAAGCTCGCTCGACGAACTGCTATCAAAAAGAGACGACGTAAATGCTCAACTCCAGAAAATAATAGATGAACAGACCGAACCCTGGGGAATAAAGGTGACTTCTGTAGAGGTAAAAAATGTGGACCTTCCCTCGGAAATGATGAGAGCAATTGCCAAACAGGCAGAGGCAGAGCGTGAAAGAAGGGCAAAGGTAATTCACGCGGAAGGTGAATTCCAGGCATCTCAAAAACTTGCAGAGGCAGCGCATATCCTCGGAAAAGAACCGACAGCGATTCAGTTGCGATTCCTGCAGACTCTGACAGAGGTCTCTACGGAAAAGAATTCAACTATCATTTTTCCCATACCAGTAGACCTCATTGAAATGTTCATAAAAAGAGACAAATAAGAGTTAATCTGGTAATTTTCCTTGACGCTCAGGTATTATCCAGTGTATAACGATAGAAGAGTCAGAACAGGCGTAAGCGGCTAATTTATGTCAAGCGACAGTCAACAGGTTGTAATGAAAAAAGAAAAAAGAGATCCGATTATTACCACGATCCATCAGGCTAAACGTGTGATCAGGGTTGTCGTGGGTTTTACTGTTGTTCTGGTCGGGATTATCATGCTCGTCACACCCGGACCGGGTCTGGTAGCAATTCTTTTCGGTCTTGCCCTGCTCGGAACTGAGTTCGTCTGGGCAAAAAAACTGATGAAACGCTTTGAAAAAGAAGCGAATAATGTAAAGAACTCCTTTGTTAATAATTACTGGAACAACAATTCTCGTTCAGAAAATAACAAGAAATAATTCACATTTATATATTGCAAGAAAAGACATCTCAGGAGATGGTTGCTCAGGCGCTTATATCCATATCTCCGATCAGCAAACTGGGTGAACCGGTGCTTCCGTAAAATTTGAGATCATTCCCCACGGCCTCTACTTTTTTGAACAGGTCCAGGATATTGCCGGAGATCACCGCTTCCTTAATCGGATACCGGGGCTCACCATTTTCGATCCAGATCCCGGATATACCCACAGAAAAATCTCCTGACACCGGATTTGCCGTATGCACACCCATTGCACCAAGGATTAAAATCCCCTTCTTGAGAGATGCGGTTAAATCCCTTCCGCCGCTTTCTTCGCCGCTGCTGATATAAAAGTTCGTCACTCCGACTCCGGGAAGGCTTTTTGCGCTTCCCCTCACCGCGTTTCCTGTAGATTGAACACCATCTTTGCTGGCAGTGTATGAATTATGGATATACCCCTTCAGTAGACCATCAGATATTAATGTCTTGCTTCTGGCGGTGATCCCTTCATCGTCTACCGGCTTCGTGCCTGACCCCCAGGGCCTGGTCGTGTCATCAACGATTGTGAGCAAAGGACTGATAATCTTTTGCCCTGTTTTTCCGCTCAGAAAAGACCTGTTTTTCTGCACTGCCTCGGCAGAAAGGGATGAGCTCAATATGTCGAGGAAATCCACAGCTACATAGGGGCTCAGGACTACCGGCACTTTCACTGCTGATATTTTTTGTGAATTCAGCAGTTCTACCGCTCTTTTCGCTGCGCCCTGCCCCACGGCCTTCAGATCAATGTCTTTCAGCCTTCTGCTGCTTGCATAGTCCCAGCCCACCTGATTGTCACCGCTTTCGTCGGATGCCATCGCGGTTACCACTGCGGAACAGAACGTACTCTTGTAGGTGATATTCACCCCTTTTGAGTTGACGATAGTTGTGCTTCCTGTTCCGGCGCTTACTTCAGCTTTCCTCACCCTCTTTATCCTTGCGTCGTATTCAATGCAGTATTTTTCCAGTTCAAGGGCATCCCTGATTATTTCATCATCACTGATAGTTTCAAGTTTTTCATCGTAATTCAGCACATCCACTGCTGATGTTTTCTCTGGAATTCCAATATACTTGTCATCACCTGTCCACTGGGCATAGCTCACCGCTTCATCAAGCGCGCCTTCGATCTGGTCCTCATTTGTTGCAAAAGCAAACCCAAGCTTCTGTTTTTTTATAACTTTAATGGCAATTCCATAGTCCCGTGAAGCCTCCAGTGCTTCCACGCTCCCGTCTTTTGCCTCAACAGAGAGGCCTTTTGATTGCCTGATAAATACTTCAGCAGCGTCACAACCTTTTTGAACAGCTTTTTTTATAATATCCTCTGCAGTCATCTCCGCTTCCATTGCTGTCTCCTTAGATTCTTTTTTAATAAGTATACA
>CAMYND010000112.1 GCA_947259645.1 Thermodesulfovibrionia bacterium
CTGCGGAATTTCATAAATATTCAGGCTGAAAAAACTCCGCCGCAACTCGATGCTGGTAATGTAAGCCACTGATGGCGATGCGGACTCAAAGAGTTCAATCGTATTCATTTCATCGCTGGCAAGGTCACCCCGCGCGGTTATTGGCCGCGGTGTTGCATTCGGATCAAAGGGATGATCAGGTTGGGACAGGTACCACCAGGTGAAGGAAAGCAGAAGCAGAATAAAGAGAAATGGTAACAGATTACTCCTGTTGTGACCTGGCTGCCGGTTATGTCCATTCATAGCTTAATTTCTCTTACCCGTTTGGATGAAGCCGCATGTATCTGTTCCAGTAATCAAAGAGCGCTTTGGTCGCGTACAGGTCCCCTACACAGTATTTTGCAATGGTAAGATACTCCTTATTCTTGAATAAATCAGGGACTTCATATCCTGTAACGCCTTCTTCTTTCGGACTTTTTATCCCAAAGGCTTTGCACCACATATGAAGGCTGAACTTTCTCCTGACAGCTCCATAAAAGCTCAGAACATCGATGAGGTCACAATGGGAGAGATTGTAGCGGTTCGGCATTAATTCCTTTGTCGGTTCTATCCGGTGAATTGCTGATCGGACGAGCAGGTATGGTGCATCAAAGCCCCTTCCGTTAAAGGTGATAATCTGGCTGTAATGCCTGACCGTTTCCCAAAACTTGATCAGAATCTCAGCCTCAGTGCCGGACGTGTATTCTATTCCCTCTTCTTCCAGCGGCTCCTGCCGGACTTCCGGGGACTGGTAGTAGACAGCCCCTTTGTTTGAGTCCGGGTTGAGCATGCCGATGGCAACAATTTCGCCGGTGAGAGGGTAGAGGCCGAGGCCTTCCCTGGCTGCCTTGATCTCGTCTTCTGTTTGAGCGTATTTCAGTATATATTCCTGAGATGTCTCGTCCAGGGAATCAAAGTCTTTGCCGATAGTCTCTATATCAATAATGATTTTTTTGGACATAAAAGGTTTTAACACGTTCTTGTTCCAAGTTGCAAGAATTTTAACTGAATAAGCATGTAAGTAAAAGGTTTTTTGGCAGTATTCGAAATCATGGGATAACAATCTCAGTTGTTTCTGGTCTGCCTGAGGGCATTCATGCAGAGTCCCATTATGGCTTGAAAATAATATTTGCTTTAGGCTATAGTATACCTCCATATCTTTAATTACACGGATTAAAAGTGAAGCATTTCGGAGGATAATACTATGGCAAAAGCAATTGAGATTCGCTGGCATGGCCGCGGTGGTCAAGGTACGGTTACTGCTGCCAAGGTGCTGGCAGACGCGTGTCTGAGCGGCGGCGGGTATGTTCAGGCATTCCCGGAATATGGACCTGAGAGAGCCGGAGCGCCGATCAGGGCCTTTAACAGGATCAGTGAAAAGGTAATCAGGATGTACGGACCGGTGCTGCACCCAAAGGTAATCAGCATTGCGGATGCGACCTTGATGGACGCGGTAAACGTTACAGAAGGCGCGCCTGATGACGTAATCTATGTTGTCAACACATCTAAGGACCCGAAAGAAGTACGGGAGAAATTACAGGCAAAAGAGTCACAGAAAGTCTTTGCCGTTGATGCTACAAAGATCGCTGTAGAGAGCTTTGGAAGACCCATGCCGAATTCATCTATGCTGGGGGCTTTATGCAAGGCAACAGGCGTTGTGGAAATGGATGTACTCCTTGAAAATGTAAAGAAGAGTTTTGGGAAAAAGTTTGCCCAGAAGATCATCGACGGCAATCTTGACGCCGCACGGCGCGGACATGAGGAGGTAAAGGAAGGATGAGCAAGAAATACTGGGAAAAGCTTCCTCAGGGATCTGTCGTCCTTGAGGCGGGAAGTTCAGCCAAGTTTAAGACAGGCGGATGGCGCTCAATGCGTCCGAAATGGATAGAAGAAAACTGCATTCAGTGCATGTTCTGCTGGATGTATTGCCCTGACATGTCCGTAAAAGTGACAGCTGAGGGGAAGCGGGCGGAATTTGATTTTGAGTATTGCAAGGGCTGTGGAATCTGTGCCCTCGAATGCCCCGGCAAAAAGGGCAACAAAGCTATTGTAATGGAACAGGAGGGCAAGTAAATGGGTGACATTGTAGCGGTAACAGGTAATGAAGCATGTGCGCAGGCTTTTAAGCAGATTAATCCCGATGTATGTGCAGCCTACCCAATCACACCGGCAACTGACCTGATGCAGAGGTTTTCCTCTTTTGTGAATGACGGCAAGGTTGATACAGAGCTGGTACTGGTAGAAAGTGAGCACAGTGCCATGAGCGCATGCATAGGCGCGGCAGCAGCGGGCGGCAGGGTTGCAACAGCAACGTCATCACAGGGCCTTGCTCTGATGTGGGAGATGCTGTACATAGCGGCAGGAACACGACTGCCCATAATAATGCCGTTGGTTAACCGGGCATTATCAGCACCGCTGAATATTCATGGTGACCATTCCGACGGTATGGGTGCCAGGGACACCGGCTGGATCCAGCTCTATTCTGAAAATGCCCAGGAAGCATATGACAACACAATACAGGCATTCAGGATAGCAGAGCACCTGGACATCAGGGTTCCGGCGATGGTTTGTATGGACGGTTTTATTGTCAGCCACTCCATTGAGAGAGTCGAATATATAGATGATGCGGATGTCAAGAAATTCGTTGGCGAATTTCAGGCTGTTAATCCTCTGCTTGATATGGATAAACCGAAAAGCTATGGCCCCCTGATCCTTACTGATATGTATCACGAATACAAACGGGCCCAGCATGAAGTCATGACCAAGGTTCCGAATATCGTACGTGAAGTCGCTGCTGACTTTGAAAAAATGACCGGCAGAAAATATGATCTTTTTGAAACCTACCGTCTTGATGACGCGGAAATAGCAGTCGTTGTTATGAGCTCTGCGGCCGGAACAACGAAAGACATCATTGACCAGTACAGAGAAAAGGGAATTAAAGTGGGCCTCCTGAAACCGAGAATGTTCAGGCCATTCCCTTTTCTGGAGATAGCTGAGGCGCTTCAGCATCTGAAGGCCATTGCTGTCCTTGACAGGGCGGATTCCTTTGGAGGTTATGGACCTCTGTTTTCCGAGATCACCGGAGCGGTTATGTCCATGAACAGCAAGCCTGCCGTGATCAACAAGATCTTCGGCCTTGGTGGAAGAGACTACCTCCCTGACCAGGCAGAGCAGGTTCTGGACGAACTGGTTACTATAGCCAAGACCGGAAAAGTCGAAACCATAAAAGAGTACATAGGAGTGAGAGAATAACGCTGAAAGCTGATAGCTGACGGCTGAAAGCTTATAGGAGAGACAACCATGACTACAAAACCACTCAGATTAAGAGAACTTGCGAAGGGCGATGAACGGATTTCACATGGACACAGGATGTGCTCAGGCTGTGGAGCGCCGATTGTGGTAAAACAGGTGCTTATGGCAACGGACTACCCCATTGTCGCATCAAATGCAACCGGATGCCTCGAGGTCTCCACATGCATTCAGGAATACACCGCATGGAAGATCCCATGGATTCACAGCGCCTTTGAAAACGCCGCAGCAACCATATCCGGTGTAGAGGCAATGTACAGGTCCCTGGTTAAACAGGGAAAACTTGAAGACAGAAATGTAAAATTTGTTGCCTTCGGCGGTGACGGCGGAACCTATGACATCGGCTTCCAAAGCCTTTCCGGCGCTATGGAGCGCGGTCATGACATGATGTATATCTGTTACGACAATGGCGCTTATATGAACACCGGAATTCAGCGCTCCAGTGCAACGCCCTTTGGTGCCAATACAACAACATGCCCTGCAGGAGATGTGATCCCGGGCAAGCTTCAGCAGAGAAAAGATATGACCAAAATAATGGCAGCTCACGGGATTCCCTATGTAGCGCAGGCATCACCATCAAGCTGGATGGACCTGATGAAAAAAGTGCAGAAGGCTTTTGAAATAAAAGGGCCCAAATTCCTGAACGTTATCTCCCCCTGCAATCGTGGATGGAGAAGCAGGACGGATGATGCGATAGCACTCAGCAAGCTTGCCGTTGAAACCTGTTACTGGCCTCTGTACGAAATTGAAAACGGAGTGACCAGGGTAACGATTAAACCGAAAGAAAAAAAGCCTCTTGTTGATTTCCTCAAACCCCAGGGACGGTTTAAACATATGTTCTCCCCTGAAAATGCGGGCATGCTCACGCAGGCCCAGGAGTATGTTGACGCGCAGTGGAATCAACTTCTGAAAGAGGCAGCAGCAGGAGAAGCAGACAAAGCAGAGTAAATGAAATCAGAGAACAATAGTAAAAGCCCGGGATTAATTCCGGGCTTTTTTTTTTAGTTAAAGCTCTGAACTTGTTGACTGCCTCATCCGGACGTGTCAACATTGAGATATGCATGAAATGATTTTTCTGAAATCCCTTGTGATAATCCTCGGGATATCCGCGATAGTTGTATTTGCGCTTCACCGGTTGAGAATTCCCTCTGTTGTTGGGTTTCTTCTTGCCGGAATGCTGCTGGGCCCTCATGGTCTTCATGTAATAAAGGACTTGGAGGCAATCCAGTATGTAGCAGAGATCGGTGTGGTGCTTCTGCTCTTTACCATTGGTCTCGAATTCTCTCTGTCCAGGTTTTTGAAAATGCGTATGGAAGTCTTCGGGATTGGGGGTCTGCAGGTGCTCTTTACAATCATTTCTACGACGATTATGGCCTATTATTTTTTCGGAATCGATGATTTGAACAGGGCGATCTTTCTCGGCTTTCTTGTAGCGCTCAGCAGTACGGCAATCGTAATGAAGCTGCTGTCGGACAGGGCAGAGATCGATACTCCTCACGGAAGGATCAGTATCGGAATTCTCATCTTTCAGGACCTCTGTGTTGTTCCCTTTATGCTCTTTATCCCTATTCTCTCAGGCGGCGCCGGTCCCGGTGCGGTAATGCTGGCAATAGGAAAAGCCATTGCCATTATAGCGATAGTACTTTTTTCAGCGCGCTGGATCGTTCCGAACCTCCTCCATCAGATTGTGCGCACCAGGAGCCGTGAGCTTTTTGTTGTTTCCATATTGATCATATGTTTCGGGATCGCTTTTATCACCTCTGAGTTCGGGCTTTCTCTCGCTCTCGGCGCCTTTCTCGCAGGGCTTGTAATTTCAGAATCAGAATATTCCTACGAGGCTATCTCCACTATCCTGCCCTTTAAGGACAGCTTTACCGGTCTCTTTTTTATATCTGTCGGCATGCTGATGAACACCACTTATTTTATAAATCACCTGCCTCT
>CAMYND010000113.1 GCA_947259645.1 Thermodesulfovibrionia bacterium
TGCTGGGTGTTCCAATGCTTGCAGAAATGAGTATCGCATCTGCTGATACTATTGCTGACGTAAGCCCTTCTTCAGTTACAACAACGGGCAGCAGCTGGAATAACCCCACATATGTATACTCAAGCAATAATCTAAGAGCAACCGGGAAAAGTACATCTCAGGACCAGTTGAGGATAACAGGCTTTGATTTTTCTGCTATACCGGATGGTTCATCGATTGACGGAATTACCGTTAAAGTTGAGGGTCAGCACTCCTCGGGCACTGCTGCTTATCGGCAATATAGGCTCAATCTTACAAAAGACGGAACATCTACAGCTGGGACATGGAAGGCGGGAATTCAGTTCCAGCAAAGTACTGATTCAACAGTCACCAGCGGGAACTCCACAGATACATGGGGAACAACCTGGTCGACAGCAGATGTTAAGGGAAACTCAAACTTTGGAGTAATTTATTCTGATACCAATACGCAAATGACCGGTACAAACCCCGGTTTTAGTGTTGACCATGTCACGGTGACCGTAGATTACACGCCCGGCGGTGGAGGCGGTGCATCAGGTGATTGGGGACGCACGGTGGCGAACAGCAACACCACCCCTGTAAACTGGGTTCGCGCTATGGGCGGTACCTCTCCTGATGTGGACGGGATGATGCTGAAGAGCATCTCCATTTATGTAGGGAATACCCATTCAACTCAGGCCAGGGTGGCAGTATACCAGGGAGGCAATCTCTCTTCCGGTCCGGATGGTGCGACCCTTCTCTGTGAAGGCCTTACGACGGGTAATGCTACAAACTCATTTGTTACCGAACGCAAACGCCGGTGATTTTCAGACCACTGACGGCCGCTTTCAGTCAACCACTGTTTCAACAGACGAAAATACTGCATATCCGTCTGCATGGCCTGCAGATGGCGGTAGCCCCAGCAACTACTGGTACTCCTTTTATCTATCCTGGCAAGTAGATCCCTGTGTTGATCCTGATGCTTCTACCATAACAATCCCTGCTGCCCAAACCGCGCAGGGTGATCCCTATGATGCGGACATTATGTACAGCTCAACTGGCGATGTGGGGAATTTTGAGTACAAAGTAACCACAGCCGGATCTGCTCAACAACTAAACTGGGGTAAAACCAATATGGGAGTTTCGACTACAAACGCAAACTGGACGAGGGTGTCAAACGGAAATGCCCCGTCATCAGCGGGAATGAAGCTGAAATCAGTAAGTATTTATGTGGGAAACAACCATGCTGACGAAGTGAGGGTTGCTGTATATTCAGGAGGAAGCCTGACAACCGGTCCAGAGGGAGCAACTCTTCTCTATGATTTTGGAAGGACAACCGCTGGCGGCACAAACCAGTGGCTGACTCTGACCAACACAGGCCCGGACGTCATTGTCCCTGCAGATGATCCGGTATGGATCGCCTTTAAGAGTGACAGTGACGGCAATGGGATTGACGTACGGTACTCAACCAGCGCCGCCGGCACAGACTACCAGACGGCCCGGGGCAGGTGGCATTCACTGAGCGTAAATAATGATGATGACATAGCCTATCCAGCAGCATGGCCCGCCGACGGCAGCGGATACTTCAGAAATTACTGGTATTCCACCTATATAACCTATGAAGCGAGCGGTACATCTGTCTGTACTCCGTGGACGTCAAATGCTACCATCCCAGCTTCAACACTCGATGGTTCAGTCTGTGGAGACTATACTGACGGCGGTACCTATACCCTGGATGTGCGCGGGACCGACCCGGATTGCGGTGATATCATCACGACCACTGAAGAGGACTTTACCTGGCTGGCCTGCTTCGCAAACACAACAAATGACCTGTCATATACAAACCTCGAATCCTATGAAGTTTCCCTGACCTGGTCTTTTGAATGTACCAATAATGAATACTATAAGGTGTATCGTGATGGATCATATCTGGCAGACGTAAATCCCTGTGCAGGCACCTACACAGACACTACTGTTTCAGCAGACACTGACTATTCTTATACTGTAAGAGGTTACAGCACTGATGAACCCTGCGAGAGCGGCGATTCAAACACGTTAAATATACACACACCTGTCTATGAAGCCCGGACAACGCCCGGAATCGCTGCTGCCGCCCCCGGTGATACAAAAATATATATTAGTGCCCGCTATACAGGAGACTCGAACAGAAATAATACTTTGTTGATTGAATGGGGATATGACACTGTTAACTTCAGCCTCGGATCTGCTGCACTGCCGAATGGACAAACCCCATACTTTTATGAAATACCAGGTCTCACGAACGGGACAGCTTACCAGATTAAGGTCACGTATCAGGACAGTGATGGCTTCCTGGGTGGAAACAGCGAGATCCAGATTATAACTCATGTGGTACCCGCGGTCTGGACTGATGACTCAATGCTCCATAACAGCAACAGATTCCCCACAGGTGATTACTGGAGTGATGAAGGCGGATGGGGTATCCCATCAGGACAATACGGGGGCTTTACCTGTGAGACCTGCCATGAAATGAATACAGCGAACATCAAGAGGGTCAAAGAATCGATTTCAGCTCCGGCAGGAGGATTCCCCGGTGCGGACGTAGTATTTCAACAGGTTGGAGTTGCCGGTGCATGGGGTGACGATACCAGTACTCATACGACATCACAGGCTGTATGTGAGGTCTGCCACAGCAAGACCCTTTATCACCGGTTCAATTCACCCACAGCAAGGCTTCATGAATCTGAGCCGGCAATGTATGACTGCACACTCTGTCATCCACATAATATCGGCTTCAGACCTGATGGAGCATGTACGATCTGTCATGCGATTCCCATGGGAGACAGAAAGGCTGTAATGAGCGAGTTTAACTCAGACTCCCACCATATTCAGGGGGTCACGGTTGACGGGACACATTGTTATGAGTGTCATTGGGAGGCGAATTCTGATGGCAGTGTCAACACAACGTACCATGGTGGCTCACTTGATCCCAGCTCTGAAGTAGACCTGGTAATCTATGGATCCGGGACACGGCCTGCAAATTACGCCGTGGGTTCAACAGTAGTCCGGTATATGGCTGATGGTTCACGGACGCAAATACAGGAGATGAATCAGCACTGCATCAGTTGTCACAACGATGCCAATAATAATGCAGTACCATTTGGAGACGGCAATACACCCAATGAGTATGCATGGGATGGAACATGCTCTAATCCGACGTACAATTACAGAAGAGACGACTGCCTCGCAAACAGCGGTGTCTGGACAAAAGGCACCAGCATTAATGCTCGTTATGCTCCTGAGACAACAACGCCTTGGGGTAAATACAGCGGTGCGAACACCAACGGAAAAGATGCCATGACAAAGGCACACTCTTCTCATGGTGTGGCTGCAGCAAATGAACAGGGATATGACCTTGCTGAGGGCTGGCCGGACACAAGCGGTTATACAAACGTGGCATGTTTTGACTGCCACAACTCCCACGGTTCAGATGTTGCTGGTACAACAACCAGTTATAACAGTGACACAACTCTGGGCGGAAACCTGAAGAGTACTATGGCTGGTCAGGGCGGGTATCAGATGACCTATAAACCTGCAGCGGGTGGTTCAGCAGGAGAAAATAATGTCCACAATGCGGGAGCGGATCTCTGCTTTGACTGCCATGAGACAGACGAAGCGAACACCACACCCTCCTTTACCCCATGGGGTTATCAGGGGACGTATGGTGCGACAGAGCCAATTCTTGGCTACTACGACACGCCATATTTCGGCGCTTCGTCTGCACTGAATACTACACCAACAATGACAATAAATGGCCTTTGCACACCTTGTCATGATCCCCATGGGATTAGCCCCACGCTGAACCAGGATTTTGCTGTGCCCATGCTGAAGGGTACCTGGTTGACTTCTCCATACAGGGAAGACGCAGCGCCTTCAGATTGGAATGAACACCGCGGTGGTGGTAAAGACAGAGGCTACTTAACATTAGGCAGCCGGCCAGGGTACTATATAGACCAGAACACATTTGATGCAGGTACTATTGAGGGGAAAAAGAATCATACACAGTGGGATTTCAACGCCACAGCCAAGATTACTGACCATGCACAGGTTACTGATGTAAATGACTTTGCGGGTTTATGCATCCGCTGCCACCCGCAGTCAGAGATAGATCCAGCTGATGGAAATCCCGATACCTGGAAGACTTACCAGAGGATACATGATTCAGTTATGGGATGGGCCAGGACAACAGGTGCTAATGCAAATAATACAATGCATGGATATCCCTGTTCAAAATGTCACACAGCCCACAGGTCATCATTACCTCGTTTAATGATTACCAACTGTCTGCAGAATGAACACAGGGGGCAGCAAGGATCAGGAGGAGAAACATTGGATAATGAAGATGGGCAAGTCGGAGGTGAGGGTGGCGGTCGAGGAAGGTTCCCTGCCGGTGGTGGTGGATATGTTCAAAAAACTGATGATCAGGGCATAGCGTTTTACGATCAGACACCAAGTGCTTATTATTTCGGTAATGAAGGGGCAAGCGGGAACAGCAGTGACTGGCAACCTAACTACCGCACTTGTCACGATAATGAAACCGGCACCTATGAAGAGCAGGAATGGAACAACGTGACCCCTTGGATTAATTAATAAATTATATTCATTCACGAGCATTATTTTATGAAGCGGCTATATCAAAATTATAAAATGAGGATTACAATGAACAAAAAAGGGCTTTTTATATTATGTGCCTTTTGTATTCTTGTATTGCTGAACGCTATTTCAGCTCAGGCAGTACAGGATGGTGAGATGAAGGGAACAATATTGACAGTTAATGGTGATCCTTTATCACATGCCCGGGTCTGTATGTATAACAAAACATCAGGTCCTCCTCCCTTCAGTGGTGAATACTGGAGAGTATGTGAATTTAAAACCCGTACTGAAGAAGATGGGAGTTTTTCCCTACATGTTCCTTCGGGAAATTATTATTTCATGACAACAATGAAGACTACAGACGAAAAACCAGGTCCGCCAGTAAATACCGGAGATCTGATTTGGCCGCCCTTCGACGGAAGTGAGTCGCGGACATATATTGTAACAGAAGAGGGGCCGACAGACCTTGGTCTGGTTGCGGGTGCAGTCCCTTTCAAGAGAGAGTGGCTTCCAAAAGGTGAGACTGCAATTGAAGGCAGGATCTTACTGAAAGACGGTACTCCGGTTGAAGGTGTGCTGGTGTATGCCTCAGGCGACCGTGAAATGAACGGACTGGTTTTTCTCTCTGACGGAAGAACAGGACAAGACGGTAAGTATCTTGTCCGTGTTGTCCTCGGTGAAGAAGACGGACAATTCTTTGCTAGAGCGATGGGTGCAAGCAAATCCACTGTAAAGGCTGAAGTATATTCAGGAGAGGTTACAAGAGGAATTGATATACGTGTCAAGAAAAATCCCAGTAACCGATGGGACAAGCAGAAGAAGAATAAAAAAGAATAGTAGGGGCATGGCATGCCATGCCCTCACTGATGGCGTGCCATGCCTTAAGGATTGCATAATAATATTAAATTATTGACATCCGGAAAAAGGTATGTCATTCTGAAATAATTGTGAGATCAAAAGGAGGTATGATAATGAAGAAAAAGGCCTATGTAAAACCGAAAGTCGTTGGTTCAACAAGCGTACATCCCTGTTGATGTAATGTAGGGGCGTTGCATGCAACGCCCCTACGTATCATGCCCCACCGTTCCATTGTTCACCGGATTTTCCGCGTCCATATCCCGTTGTTTTGGATTATTTTGAATATATTCCCTGATCTTGTTTAATTCCTTTTCATTTCTGATTATTCGTTCGTAGTAATTACGATGCCATACCGGTTTGCCGGGGGTGTTGCTGGTTTTGTTGATATTTTTTGTGACGGCGGATTTAAATACCCCAATAATTGTCGTCAATGAATGTGCAATTGGTTTCGCGAATTGACGTGTTGTACGGGCATGGCATGCCATGCCCCTACGATTGTCATCGATGATGACAATAAATCGGAATGTTCATCAAACATTCATCAGCAACATTCCCATACCTATTCAACACCATTTCCCCATCAACGGTATCCCCGAACAGACATTCCTTCTGCCACGAACATATCGTCACAAAATACGCGCCCTGGCTCGAATAATCATATTCACGCAAACGCACTGATCGCCTCTGATGTTTTTCAGGATTGTAAACCAATGAATCATGTCCCCTTGTTGATGAGGTGTATTATATCAGATTAATTAACTGACACCCCGTCATGTTGCATGCAAAGCACCAATTACATAATCCCTTTGCTACCACACATTGATTAAATAAATTTGACAATACAAATTCAAAGTGATAAAATAATACCTCTTTAATTAGAAACCAAAACAAGTATACAAACGTAATTCTATGACGGGAAAGATTTTTGTTTCCGCCATGCAAATCAGGGCAGATTTCAACTGCACCACCTTCCTTGTATGCTCATCAGGTTTGCTCAATAATAAAGGAGGACTTATGCATAAAAATTAGGGAATAATGTGTTTTATGTAGTTAAACATATTTTCCCAGGTTATTTTTTTAAATCCTCAAAAACCATCCTAATAAAAGGAGAGAAAAGAATGAAAAATAAGTTAATAACTGTTTTATTCCCGATGATTACAATTTTTCTTTTAATGCTATCATCCTATTCTCATGCAGGTACTACAGAGAATGTCAGTGTTGACAGCAGCGGTAACCAGGCAAACGACGGAAGTTATATGCCTTCAATTAACAGTGATGGCAGAATAGTTGCATTTTATTCAAAATCATCCAATCTCGTTCCAAACGATACGAATGGAGCACATGATATTTTTATCCGCGACAGAGCGACAAACACGACAAAACGTGTCAGCGTCGACAGCAGCGGAAATCAGGCAACTGACAGAAGTTATGATCCTTCTGTGAGCGGCAATGGAAGGTATGTTGCATTTTACTCATATGATAACAGCCTTGTGCAATCAGGTACCAACAGATCATCAGATGTTTTTGTTCATGATATCCAGACGGGGTCAACGGAAATTGTGAGTATTACAGTTGATGGTCATTATGAATCCTATGGGCAGAGTTATAGCGCTTCAATCGATCATGACGGGCGCTATGTTGCGTTTAATTCAAATGTCAAATACCTTGTGCCGGAAGTTACACAACAATCACCCCTGCATATATATGTGCGTGATATGGAGGAAAACAAAACGGAGATAGTTAGTATTGACAGCAATAAAATCAGGGGGGATGCTGGAAGTTTTTACCCGGTAATAAGCGGCGACGGCAAACATGTGGCCTTTCTCTCACATGCGGCAAATCTTGTTCCAAACGATACAAATGGGAAATGGGATTTCTTCGTCCATGACAGAGTGGCCGAAATTACAAAGCGTGTAAGTGTTGACAGCAATGGCAATGAGGCGAATGATAATGGTCTATTTGTTGAAGGGCGTAGGCCATATCTCTCTATTAGCTACGACGGCCGGTATATAGCCTTTATGTCATATGCAACCAACCTTGTTCCAAATGACACTAATGGAAATTCGGATATTTTTGTCCATGATACAGTTACGGGAAATACCGAGCGTGTAAGCACTGACAAAGACGGGAACCAGGCAGAGGGCATAAACTGGCACCCTTCAATCAGTGATGATGGACGGTATGTCACGTTTAAATCATCAGCTAACAATCTTGTCTCCGATAATACCCTTTTTGCTGATATCTTTGTGAAAGACAGAATCACCGGGTTCATTCATATAGTGAGCGTTGATAACGACGGTAATCATGCAAATAGTGGGAGTTTAGTTGCTTCAATGAGCGGTGACGCTCAGCATATTGCTTTCCAGTCATATGCTACCAATCTGGTTCCGATAGATGCGAACGGGAAGATCGATATTTTTGTGCATACGTTGGGCGCAGGGCCTTGTGAAGACTCTGATAGTGATGGGGTATGCAATGAAGACGACATCTGTGCTGGTGGAGATGATAATCAGGATTTCGATGGAGATGTAATCCCTGACTTCTGCGATGTATGCCCGAATGACACAGAAAACGACGCTGACGGTGACGGTGTCTGCGGTGACATAGATGTTTGTACCGGAGGGGATGATAACCAGAATGCTGATGGGGACTCATTGCCAGATTTCTGCGACGTATGCCCCAATGATCCTGAAAATGACGCTGAAGATGATGGTGTCTGCGAATCTGATGATAACTGTCCGCTGATTGCCAATGCTGACCAGTTTGATACTGACCAGGATGGCGAAGGCGATGCCTGTGATGCTGATGACGATAACGATGGAGTTATAGATGGTGATGATAACTGCCAGTTTGACGTGAACCCGGATCAGGCTGACTTTGATAACGACGGCGCAGGTGATATCTGTGACACCGATGATGACAATGATGGCATTGTAGATGCAGATGATCAGTGTATTAATACGGTGGCCGGCGAGACAATCAACGAGACAGGCTGCTCAATTGCGGATCTCTGTGCCTGTAACAACCCGTGGAAAAACCACGGAGGGTATGTCAAATGTGTGGCTCACACATCTGAAGACTTCGTGGCTGCAGGATTGATTACTGACCTAGAGAAGGATGCTATTGTTTCTGAGGCAGGTGGATCGAACTGCGGACATAAAAAGTAAAAGCAAAAAGTTGAATTGATTTAAAGGCAGAGTCGCAGATGGCTCTGCCTTTTTTATTTAACATCAACTATAATCTGTTAAATTTGTCTGAATAATGCAGGGCATCATGCAGTGCTGAGCTACGCTGATATTTGTCTGAATAATGCAGGGCATCATGCAGTGCTGAGCTACGCTGATATGTTCAGAGGATTCTCCCCATCCTATTTGCAACAATCTATGATAACGATTGACAATATTAACGTTAAGCGGAAAAAAGAAAAGGCTAACACAGTATTCGCATCAATATTCAATGGCGTATTTGCTTTGAGTGGCGAAAGGGAGGTGCCTACAATGTCGAGATAGTTGACTATCATTAGGAGGTATTATGAGTAAGACCAAATTAAAACCAATACACCCGGGAGAAATCCTGATGGAAGAATTTCTGAAACCCATGGAAATCAGCCAATATCGGCTGGCTAAGGATATCAATGTTCCGGCAAGAAGAATAAATGAAATTGTTCAGGGGAAACGGTCAATAACTCCTAATACTGCTCTGAGATTTTCTAAGTATTTCGGGTTATCTGAGAGATTCTGGATAAACCTTCAAGCACGTTATGATCTTGAAACTGAA
>CAMYND010000114.1 GCA_947259645.1 Thermodesulfovibrionia bacterium
GCAACAGATAGTGAGGCGCCGGGAAATGTTTCCTTTAATGCCCTGAGTGTTGGAAGGATGAGCAGGACATCTCCGATATGCCTGAACTTGAGGACAAGAATTTTATTTACCTGAAGAAATTCATTCATGAGGTTATATTTTAATGCGCATTTACGCTACAGGGCTGTCCCCCTGAACAATCAGGTCAGTAATTTTGCTGACCGCATTCTCAATCGGCATGCCCTCAGCCGCAATTCTTGCCCTCCTGCCCATCCCTTCAGAGTCTTCAGCTGCAAAGAGAATTCTTTTGGCAAGCAGATCAGTATCCTGGGGGTCAACAATGAATCCCTGAACCCCGTTTTCTATTGTTTCAGAAACACCGTTGAAGGGCGTTGTTATGACCGGAAGCCCCGCTGACATGGCTTCAAGGGTCGCATTGCTGAAAGGGTCATAAATCGTAGGTAGAACAAATACGTCGGCCATGGCATATAACTGTTCAATCTTTTTCTCAGGACCCCAGAATGTTACTTTATTGTTGATTTTCAGCTCCTCTGCCATTTTTATATGACGTGCTTTTGCTGTCCTTCCAGCGACAATCAATCTCATATTTCCAGGGTCAAGCTGTGCAAATGCCCGGAAGAGGAACTGGAGACCTTTCCGCAGAAAGTCCGCGCCGACAAAGAGAACAACCCTCTCTTCTTCTATCTGGTATGTGTGTTTCAGAAGGTCCTTTTTCTCTTTTTCAACGGGCTTAAAGCGGTTTGTGTCAACGCCGTTGTATATGACTGATATTTTTTCCGGAGGGACCGCGTAGTTTCTAACAATGTCATTTTTTACCATCTCAGAGTTTGCTAAAATTGAGCGGGAAGCCTGAAAGCATTTCTGTTCCAGGCTGAGCAATACCCGGTGATGGGGATTAATTGAAAAACTCAGCTTCCTGAGCAGGGGCTCAATGATGGTACGCTTTTTAAGCCACTCTTTGTGGCACCCGTCCCCTGCACGGTATATGTCCTGATAATAGGTCCGTTCAAAACTGACGATAGAGTCGGGTGATGCCTTTTGCAGTGCCTTCATCACCTGTGCCGCAAAAAGGGAATTTGAGAGGAATGACGGCTTCCGGGGCGTCCTTATGGCATGAACGGTGAACGTATCATCAGGCTGTGCAGCTGCGGTGAAAATCTCAATCTCATGGCCCTGCCCGGCAAGCTCCCCGGCAACAAGCCTGAGGTAGTTTTCAGCCCCTCCATAGGGGGTATAATTTTTTCTTACAAGTGCAATTTTCATTCTGCTTTAGTGCCTCGGCATTGATTAGTTTACCGAAAAATCATTCTGAGGCTAAATCAGCAGGGCACTGGCTACTCAGGGATGAAGAGCAGCTAACGCACCTCCATCTCCTGTCCCCTGAACTGAAGCTGGTAGAGTGTATGGTACAGGCCGGTCTTGCCAAGAAGCTCTTCGTGGGTCCCTGATTCTGCGATTTGTCCCTTATCCATGACCACGATCCGGCTCGCTTTTCTGACCGTTGACAGTCTGTGGGCAATAACAATTGTTGTCCGGTTTTCCATAAGTTTTTCCAGTGCGCTCTGGATCATCATCTCAGAAGCCGTATCCAGTGAAGAAGTTGCCTCATCCAGGATAAGTACAGGCGGGTTTTTAAGGATCGCCCGGGCTATGGACAGTCTCTGCCTCTGTCCGCCTGAAAGCCGCAGCCCTCTTTCCCCGATAACAGTATCATATCGCTCGGGAAAGGACTGGATGAACTCATCAGCATAGGCAGCCTTTGCCGCCCCGATCACTTCCTCACGACTGGCGTCCGGTCTTCCATATCGTATGTTTTCCAGTACAGAGTCATTGAATAATATGACGTCCTGACTGACGATTCCCAGCAGAGATCTGAGAGATTTCAGGGTGAATTCCTTTGTATCGATACTGTCTATCTCGATATGTCCGGTGTCCGGCCGGTAAAAAAGCGGCAGCATATTGATCAGCGTTGTCTTGCCTCCCCCGCTCTTACCGACGATGGCTACAAGCTCCCCTTTGTTGATCGTCAGATTTATATTGTCGAGGGCCTTGCCTGTTGAGGCAGGGTAGGAAAAGGAAACCTCCTTATACTGGATAGAACTCTCAAAGGCCGCCTTTTGCCTGCTTCCACCCTGTTCTGTTTCCATGGCAAAGACCTCAAATATTCTTTGAAGGGGTGCCCGTGCTTTCTGTATCCCGTTGTTTACCTTTGCCAGCCGTTTTGCAGGCGTATACAACAGAAAGACCGCTGTGAGAAAGGAGAAAAAGTCACCTATGGTCATGACGCCCGTTACTATGAGATGTCCTCCGTACCAGATCACAAATGCGATCCCGAGGCCTGCTACAACTTCCATGATCAGTGAGACAAATTCTGAGACCCTGACGGAACGCATGTTTTCCCGGTAAAAATCCTTGCTGTTGCTGTCAAAGCGCTTCTCCTCTATTGACTCGGTGCTGAAGGCCTTGATTATCCTGACGCCGGTAAAACTCTCCTGAAGTATTTCCGTTATCATTGAGATTTTTTTCTGTGTCCTCTTACTGATCTGCTTCAGTCTATTCCCCAGTCTGCCCGCTCCATAAAACGCAATCGGAAGAATTACAAAGGCAACAACTGCCAGGTCCCAGCGCCTCCAGAAGGCAACACCGGCGAGGGCAATTAAAGATGCGCTTTCTATGAACAGGTCTTTTATCGTCAGAGAAACAACGTCCTGGAGAGCATTGGTGTCATTGATGACTTTGGACATAAATGAACCGCTTGAATGTGACCCGAAACGGCTGACAGGAAGATGAATGATATGGCTGTAGAGCCTGTTTCGTAAATTCATCACCATTTTCTGGGAAGCTGACCTCATCAGATATTCATGAAAAAATGTAAATACTCCCCTGAAGACAAAAATGAGAAATACGCCGATGGGCAGCAGAATAATAAGGTCCATATCTTTTTTTACCAGCACATCGTCAAGAACAGGTTTTACCAGCCAGGCAATAGAGGCATTGATCCCGGATATAATGATGCTGATGAGCCCTGCCACCGCCACCCGTTTCCAGTAGGGCTTGACCAGGCGAATAAGTATTTTAAAGTCTTCCATTGAATTTGCCTCTCATTTCGAGCACTTTAATATATTTTAAGAACGTGTAGACACTGTACAGCACGGCAAGGACATATCCGTGTATACCGTCCCGGAATCCCTGCTGCAGCAGATACATCCTGCTAAATGTTATTACGGGGCTGAAGAGCAGGGAAAACATAACTGCCATAATGCTTTTACTCTCCATCTCTTGAGCTGAAAGAGTCGCGTAATTATCCATTTTTCTCAGGTAGTCTGAAATTGTTCTATACGTATAATGTTCGAGAGGTGATTTCAAATAGTTCACTTTCCCGTTGACCTGTACTTTTTCATGGACTTCCCTCTGCTCCATGCGTGAAACATTTTTTCTGAAAAGCCGCAGCGTGTGATCAGGCCACCAGCCGCTGTGTTGTATCCATCTGCCGAGAAAGAAATTTTTTCGGGGGACATAGTAACCGCTGCAGGTGTTATCCCCTATTTTTTCTCTTATTTCGCGGGACAAATCATGGGTAACTCTTTCATCGGCGTCAAGGATCAGTACCCACTCGTTCTCCGCATAATCAGTGGCGATCTGTTTTTGCTGCGCAAACCCCTGCCATTTATGCTGAAAAAAGCGGCAGTTAAATTCCCTGCAGATGTCCGGGGTTTTGTCTTCACTGAAGGCATCAACGACAATAATGTCATCAAACTCTCTCACGCTTTCAATGGCTTCTCTGATATTTATTTCTTCGTTTTGTGTAATTATCGCAACAGAAACAGGAATTTTACTCATACTTTTATACCCATGATCCATGAGAATCGACACTGTGACATTGTATTTATGAATTTTTTTGATGTATTATAACAGATTAAACTCAATTCTCATCTGTGTAGGTATAATCAGGGCTATATGCAATAGAAGCTGCTTTTCTGAAAGGAAAATTCTCTCTTCCGTGCAGCACTGCCACCTTCTACAGAATTGAGCGGATACAACAGGAAGATTTTCAGTACTGGAGGTAATAGTGAAGAAGAAATCAGTTCAGTCCCGGTTCAGAGGGAAAAATGTTCTTGTAACGGGGTGCGCGGGATTTATCGGGTGGAATGTATCCCAGCAGCTCCTTGAAATGAATAAAAATGTTATTGGCGTTGATAATATTAATGACTATTATGACCCTGCCCTCAAGAGATGGAGACTTCGTTCTCTTAAAAAATACCCCAACTTCCGTTTTTATAAAGTTGATATCGGCAATTATAAGAAACTGAAAAAAGTCTTTGAAGATAATAAAATAGACGCCATAATCAATCTTGCGGCCCGGGCCGGGGTGAGGGCGTCTGTTGAGGACCCCTGGGTATATCTTCAGACGAACACACTGGGAACACTGAACCTCCTGGAGTGCAGCAAGCTCTTTAAAGTAAAGAAATATGTTCTCGCCTCTACGTCTAGCCTCTATGCTTCGCTTGATATGCCCTTTAAGGAAACATCAATAACAGATTCACCGCTGGCCCCATACTCGGCGACAAAAAAAGGTGCTGAAGCGATGTGCCATGCATACCATTATCTCTATAACATAGACATAAGCGTTCTCAGGTACTTTACGGTTTACGGTCCTGCAGGCCGCCCGGATATGAGCATATTCAAGTTCCTGAGGAGCATGGATAAGGGCAAACCGATCCCTCTCTATGGGGATGGCAGCCAGACAAGGGATTTTACCTTTATCGATGATATAGCCGATGGTACAATCAGGTCGCTGAGACCTGTCGGATATGAGGTCTTCAACCTTGGCGGTGACCACCCGGTGAAACTGAATTATGTAATCGGGCTGCTGGAACAATATCTTGGTAAAAAGGCAAAGATCAAGCGCTACAAACTTCACCCGGCTGATGTTACCGCGACATGGGCGGATATTGACAAGGCGAAAGAACTGTTAGGCTGGCAGCCGACCATGCCCCTTGAGAAGGGAATCGAGAAGACAGTAAAGTGGTTTGTGGAAAACAGGGATTTTGTGAGAAAGCTGGCGTGGGT
>CAMYND010000115.1 GCA_947259645.1 Thermodesulfovibrionia bacterium
AGTAAGCCCGGCGCCTGGAGGGAATACGGTGTTCCCTCTTTACTAATCTCGGTATTTCTTTAAGACCAGTACAGCATTAACGCCTCCAAACCCAAAGGAATTTGAAAGGGCAGAGGAGATTTCTTTTTTAGTTGGGGCGGTCACATGATTCAGTTCACATCCGGGTCCGCAGTTTTCAAGGTTTATCGATGGTACAATTACGCTGTTTTTTATCGAAAGAGCTGTTATCGCAGCCTCAACAGCTCCGGCTGCGCCAAGCATATGCCCAAGCATTGATTTGCAGGAGCTGACATACACATTTTCAACAGACCGGCCGAATACGCTCCTGATGGCTGCTGACTCTGCCCTGTCTCCAAGGGGGGTTGAGGTGGCATGGGCATTAATATAATCAACTTCTCCCGCAGGCAGACGGGCATCCTCCAGTGCCTTCGTAATTGCAGCCGCCTCGCCAGCGCTGTCAGGCTGTGTCTGGTGAAACGCATCTGATCCGGCCCCGTACCCAGACAGTTCAGCATAAATATCCGCGCCCCGTTTAACTGCATGATCAAGCTCTTCTATCACAAGAACAGCCGCGCCTTCCGCAATAACAAAACCATCACGGTCCCTGTCAAAAGGCCGGCTTGCCTTCTGTGGATCACTGTTCAATCTTGAGAGCGAACCTGAAGCCGCATACCCTCCCACGGCAAATCTGGTCAGCGGTGCCTCTGCACCTCCTGCCAGGGCAATATCAATATTTCCCCTTCTGATCATCTGAAAGGCTTCCCCGATAGCGTTCGTACCTGATGCGCATGCCGTTGATATTCCCAGGACCGGACCATGAATTCCATATCTCATTGATACAGATGAGGACGCCATGCTCATGGTGCTGGATGACATGAGATAGGCAGAGAAAGGCTTTCCCTTTTCATAGTACGCCGCAAGGGCATTTTCCATCCCGGTTATCCCGCCCCGGCTTGAACCTATTACAACAGCTGCGGATTCCAGGCATGGATGGACATATTGGGCTGAGCCTATGCTGGATTCAGCATGGTTACCCCGATGCTCATCTTTCCTGGCGGCAGATACCAGTCCTGCATCTTCACAAGCCATTGAAGCTGCAGCAACGGCATAGTGAATAAAAGGGTCCAGCCTCAGGATCTCTTTCCGGGACAGGTAATTTTCAGGATCAAATCCCTTCAGTTCTCCCGCGATTCTGCTTGGCAACCCTGACGGGTTAAACCGGGAAATCAGCGCAATGCCTGACTTTCCCTGCACCAGACTGTTCCATGTAGAATCCTTGTCATTGCCAAGGGGGGTAAGTGCCCCGATTCCAGTAATTACCACCCGTTTCATAGACCCATATATTAGCACAAGACAGGGAGAAGCAGACCTGAAGCAGGAGGAATCTGTTCAGGTGCATAGAAAATTTTATTGCCAGTGTTTATTATACAACCATGACAAAAGGCGATGAAGCAGTTACATTTTTCCAGAAAGGGTATAACTGAACTCAGGCGCTCATGGCAGCTTACGGTGTTGAGCTGGGATTGGACCTCGAAACAGCGCTCAGGCTCTCGAATGCCTTTGGCGGAGGAATGGGGAAAATGGGTGAAGTCTGCGGAGCTGTAACAGGGGCCTTCATGATTTTAGGGCTCATTCATGGTACAGCTGACCCTGATGATGAACAGTCAAGTGAAAAAACCTATGACCTTGTATGCCGATTTTCAGATGCTTTCAGGGCACGGCATAAAACCATACTGTGCAGGGAGCTTTTGGGTTTTCATATCGGGGAAAAAGAAATGACACCTTCTGCCAACAGCATAATTCTGAAGCAATGCCCCGGATATGTGAAAGATGCTGCTGAATTCATAGATGATATACTATATAAAGAGCAGGGATCATCAGGAAATAAAAATAAGAACTCATGATGCCAGAGACATTCAATAGAATTTCATGAAAAAATTAACTCACATAGACAGCAGGGGCAGGGCATCGATGGTAGATGTCACCAAAAAGTCCGTGACCGAACGGGAAGCCGTGGCATGCGGTTCCCTTACGATGAAAAAAGAAACTCTCAGGCTTGTCACTGATGACCGCATCGCAAAAGGGAATGTCCTTGAAACAGCCCGCCTTGCCGGTATTATGGCAGCAAAGAGAACAGGCGACCTTATCCCTCTCTGCCATCCTTTAAACATCACATCAGTCACTGTTGATTTCAGGACTGTCAAAACACAGGGTAGAATTGATATTAAAGCGACCGCAAAGTGCTCGGGACAAACCGGGATCGAGATGGAAGCGCTGACCGCTGTTTCCGTGGCAGCCCTTACCATTTACGACATGTGCAAGGCTGCAGATAAATCCATGGTAATCTCGGATATCATGCTTCTGGAGAAACGGGGCGGCAAAAGCGGAGAGTGGAAGCGAAAGAAGGGCAGTTAATTGATTATTGAACCGCTTCAGGCTGTTCTGGTTGATGTTCCAACTTCTTGATCCGTTTCAACAGCTCGACCATCTCTGTGCGATGTCCTTCCTGCATCAGCAGCATTTCCCCGGTTTGTTCATCCAGACGTTTCTGAAGGTTAGTCGCGTATATTCCCAGCGCCCCGATACACAGGATGAGCAGCAATATTAATACATAGATGCTGAATGGTACACTCGACCGTTCATAATGCTCAAGGTCTCTTTCAAGTGGGGTTTTATCGCTCATATCATCTATATCTTTTCACTTCAAATCGGTAGAGTTCGATTTTATCGTCCATTGTTATGCCAGCTTTCGTGGCCGCTATCTGCACCTGATCTTCAACACTGTCTACCCCTTCAAGGTCAGGGAGAAGCAGGCCTCTCCGTCTTCCGCTTTTGACAATGACACCATATTTTTTGGGATCAAGCTCAGTTGTGCCACTGATTTTTTCAGGAGCGGTGAGAACATCGACAGAATAGGTTACGTCATCAAGCTCCTCAACAGACACAGGGCTGAATCGGGGATCACGGCTGGCCGCGCTGACCGCATTTTGTATGATCTCATGGGCAATGTCTTCTGAAGAAGGCTCAAACGTCCCAATACAACCCCTTAATTCACCCTTTATTTTTAAAGACACAAACACTCCTGCCCTCTCCCTCATCTCTAGTCCGGCATGTGCGGGCGCTGCAATAATTTCCCGACTCTGCGTGTATCTCTCAACAGCTTTTTTTGCCAGTTTCACAAGATCATGCATGAGTCTGCTCTATATATCTTGCTGATCTTTTTCCTGTCATCATCTCATCAGTTGTTGCGTTTATTTTTTTCTTTTCACCGCGTACTCTGCGATCGCAAGGAGAGACCGCTTTTCCATCGAGTCATCAAAGATATCAAGCTCGGACTTTGCCTCATCCAGCAGGGTATGGGCCCTCTCGTATGACTTCTCAATCGAGTTATGCCTGCTGAACATGTTCTGGATGTCGGAGAGGTCTTTCTCAGAGATACTCTCAGCCCCGATTATTTCCTTTACCCGTTCTGTTTCGCTGCTGTCCGCGCTTCGTAACAGATATATCAGAGGAAGAGTAATCTTTCCTTCTTCAAGGTCTTTCCCGAGGTTCTTCCCAAACTCCTTCTGCTCTGCCATGTAGTCAAGAATGTCGTCGGCCATCTGAAATGCATACCCAAACTTCAGTCCAAACAGAGCGAGGGCGTTTTCCTGGGCCTCCGAGGCATTCCCAATTATCGCACCGCCCCTGCACGCTGCCGAAATAAGGATAGCTGTTTTTCCCTGAATTATCTTCAGGTAGTCTTCTTCGGTAATATTCATGTTTCCCTGCTTGCTGAGCTGTATCAGCTCTCCCTCGCTCATTTTCGCTGTTGCTGTGCAGAGCGCGTCCATTATCTTCTGTTTCCCGAGGAGATTGGCGAGCCTCAACGCGTTCGCGTAGAGAAAGTCTCCCACGAGGATCACCACCTGGTTACCCCAGAGAAAATGAGCAGACGGCTTGCCCCTCCTGAGGTCCGCACCATCAACAACATCATCATGGATAAGAGAGGCGGCATGGATAAACTCAACACTGCTTGCAAGGGTGCTCACGTCATCACCCCGCACCCCGAAGAGCCTCGAGCTCAGAATGGCGAGGACAGGACGAACACGTTTGCCGCCTGCGGAGAAAATATGATGACCAACAGCTGATATGGCCGGCTCAACTGTCTTCAGAATTTCCTGCATCCTGTCTTCAGCCAGCTGCAGATCTTCCTTATAATATTCCCAGATTTCTGAAATAGTCATTATTTATTGTCCGCAGATTACACGGAATATACAGATGGTAATCGATATATTTAACAATGGATTAATCTGCCTTCATCATAAAGGATTCCAGGTCAGCGTCAGGATCATCCAGCCGGTGCAGGTCTTCAGGTCTGAACACGCCTTTTTCCGTAATTATACCAGTTATATACTTTGCCGGTGTTACATCAAAGGCAATGTTTCTGACTCTTACCCCCTCCGGCGCTATATGGCTTTCAAAGATGTGCGTCACCTCTTCAGGGCCTCTTTCTTCAATCGGTATCAGGTCACCTGTGGGGATCGAAAAATCAATACTGCTCAGCGGAGCGGCAACATAAAAGGGGACATTGTTTTCCTTGCATAAAACAGCAAGGGAGTACGTCCCGATTTTATTGGCAACATCTCCGTTGCGGACCGTCCTGTCCGTGCCAACAATGGCCAGGTTAATCTCTCCCTTCCGTAAAATCGCGCCAGCAGTGTTGTCAGTAATGAGCGTAACAGGAATATTATCTTCCATCAGTTCCCAGGCAGTCAGACGGGCTCCCTGCAGTACAGGCCGGGTTTCATCGGCAATAACCTCTATTTTCTTGCCCTCCTCAACTGCGGCCCTCATCGGCCCTGTGGCAGTTCCATATCCCCCCGTTGCAAGAGAACCGGCATTGCAGTGAGTAATAACAGTGTCGCCGTCTTTTATGAACTGGGCTCCCCACCTGCCGATTGTTTTATTAATCTCTATATCATCAGCATGAACCCTGTGGGCCTCTTCAATGAG
>CAMYND010000116.1 GCA_947259645.1 Thermodesulfovibrionia bacterium
TGAATTATGCCTACGCATTTCCCGTTACCGGGATTTTTCTTGTTTTGGCACTTTCTGCTTTGGGCAGTACCAGTTTCAGTACACCGTTTTTTACTGATGCCTCGATCCTGTCCCTGTCTATTTCGTTAGAGACGGTAAAGGTCCTTTTGTAATCTCCGACGCCGTACTCTGAAATAACCAGCCGGTGTTTTTCCGGGACGTCCGGTTCAACTTTTCCGTATACGGTCAACTGGTCTTTGTCCAGTGTTATGTCCACAGATTTTTCATCAACACCCGGCATATCAGCAAACAGTACAATATCCTCCTTGTGTTCTATGATGTCTACTGTAGGCGTATACAAAGGAGTCGCCCTTGTTGTTTCTACACCTTTTCCCAGTTCTGCTTCTTTTTTCTGTGCCTGTTTATTTGTCTCAGTCATTTTAATTGCCTCCTATTCTGCTGCGATCGTTACTTTCTTTGGTTTCTCGGCTTCAAGCTTTGGCAGAGAAATGTGCAGTATGCCCTTTCTGTACGATGCCTGAACCTTGCCCGAATCAATGTTAAAGGGCAGTTTAATGGTCTTGCTGAAATTGCCATGCCACAGCTCGTGTCTATGGTATGAATCACTCTCTTCAATCTCTGGAGCAGGACGTGAACCCTTCAAAGTCACACTGTTTCCGGATACAGAGATATCCATATCTTTGTAGTCAACACCGGGAATTTCAGTCGTGATTACTGCATCATCTCCGTTTACCCAGACATTTACAGCCGGAAACTCCCCGGCAGAGCCTGAGGATTCACGTCTAAGTAATCTGCTCATCCGGTCATATTCACGCCATGGGTCTAATATTCTTTCTAAATGAGTGGTTGTCATATCACTACCTCCTTGTTTATGTTTTCACTTAATTGATTGCAAAGGTGATGCCAGCTATGGAAATGTATTAAAATCAAGTATTTTGACTGGGATGAGGCTCGAGAGAATGTCGAAGCAGGGCATAAAGTCCTATAATGGGCTCGGCCAGAAATGCCGCCCAGACGTTTAGTCCTACTTGTTGTTTTTGTTGGTTTTTCTGCGGAGATTACGGAGACTTACCCCGAGAAGGGTGGCAGCCTTTGTTTTATTTCCGTTTGTATGCTTAAGGGTTTCATCAATGAGCAGATCAGTGGCATCACTAAGGTTCATTCCTATGGGTATGAACACGCCCTCTCTCTTATCATTATATTTTTGTTTCGTAACCTGGGACTGTCCTGTTTCATCCAGGTAAGGGAGTACGTGGAAGGGAAATATTCTCTTTGTGTCAGGCGGCAGCAGGGTAGCAATACGGGTAATCACATTTCTGAGTTCGCGGACATTACCCTTCCAGAGGCATTGCTCCAGGAGATAAATTGTCTCTGATGACAGGGTTGCATAGGGTTTGGGTATGCCCATTTCAGCAAAAGCCCGCTCCAGAAAATGCACAGCCAGCAGGGGAATGTCTTCCACCCGTTCCCTCAGCGGCGGTAAGTGGAGTCTGAGTACATTCAGGCGATAGAAAAGATCATCACGAAAGAGGCCGTCTTCTACTGCCTTCTGGAGATCTGTGTTCGAAGCGGTTATGACCCGGACATTTATCGGGATCGGGGTTTCTCCGCCAATGCGATGCAGATAACTTTCTTCGAGTGCCCGGAGAAGCCGGACCTGCAGATGAAGGGGCATGTCACCGATTTCATCGAGAAAGAGCGTGCCGTTGTTGGCTGTCTCAAACTTTCCCCTCCTCATTCTCACAGCTCCGGTAAAAGCGCCTTTCTCATGTCCGAAGAGCTCTCCCTCAATTAATGTCTCGGGGACAGCACCGCAGTTGACCGGAATAAAGGGGCCGCTGGATCGACGGCTCATGACATGAATGGCCCGCGCAACTATTTCTTTTCCCGCTCCAGTCTCTCCGGTAATGAGAACAGTCTGGTCCGAGGCTGCAATTTGAGGCAGGTGTCTCAGGGCGCTCTTCATTGCGGGAGAGCGGAACAGAAAATAGGGCTTTACCTTTGAGATCAGCGGATCTACGATGGTCAGTGACGTGCTTCCGGTGTCAGGCCGTCCAATGCTTGTCTCAACCATACTGGCAAAGCGCAGGGCATCAAGGGGTTTTTTAATAAAATCATCAACTATAAGCCTGACCCATTCCTGGGATGTTTCCACTGAATCGAATTCCTCATCAGCAATTACATAGAACAGTGCTTCCGGCTGGCGGGTTTTGTAATCCCTGATCATCTCCACACATTCTTCATTCACCAGATCGAGCGCCGCAATGATCACATTCACCTCTGTGCTGCGCAGTATGGCTGATGCCTGATCAGCATCTTTAGCTGAGTGCACATCTGCCCTGACGCTGTGCAGTTCCTGCTTTATCTGCTGAAGTGATTCAGGGCTGTTTTCAATTATCAGGACATTGAGTCCTTTTAAATCAGGGCTCTTGTGCATAATTTATAACCTTAACATTCTCATGGCTCTCATTCATTATATCAAATCAGGTCAATATGTCCTACAGGCTAATCAAAGCAATTTTCTCCTCTGGAGTTTTATATCTTCAGGTAAGTTAAAATATTCCGCTGCTATGAAGAACAACAGGAAAAAAATATTTTTTTCAGGTATCGGCGGAAGCGGTGTGTCAGCGATTGCCGGGTTTATGGCAGACAGGGGACATAACATATCCGGTTCAGACAGGGCTTTTGACATGAACTCTGCTCATCCTTTGAAGAAAACTCTTGAGGCAAAGGGAATAATGATTGTTCCTCAGGATGGCAGCGGGATCAACAGTTCATATGATTTTGCTGTATTCAGTACCGCGGTTGAAGCTGACAGGCCTGAAGCGCTCAGGGCAGCGAAAGAGGGTATAACCGTAAAAACGCGTCCGGATTATCTCGCTGAAATTGTGGGGTCCTTCAGGGCCATAGCTGTAGCCGGAACAAGTGGAAAGTCAACAACATCAGGCCTTCTGGCCTTCCTGATGGAGAGGCTTGGACTATCACCGAATTTCATCGGAGGGGGGAGGGTCAAACAGTTCATGACCAATACTGAGACCGGGAACTATTTGTCAGGTGATTCAGATTCCCTCATAATCGAGGCCTGTGAGTCCGACGGTTCGATCATAAAGTATCATCCGGAACATACGATCATTCTCAACCTTGACCTTGATCATCACCCGGTACAGGTTACAGAAGGGATGTTCAGAACTCTCATTAAGCAGACAAAAGGCATGGTGATACTGAATGCTGATGACAGGAACCTCTCAGGAATCAGAGGGAATGATGCCATTACGTTTTCAGTCCACAACCGGTCTACGTATAAAGCTGAGGAGATTGCATACCATCAGTTCAGCACTGAATTCATTCTTCATGGCACGAAGTATTCCCTTCCTCTTCCGGGTGCATACAACTTATATAATGCCCTTGCATGCATAGCGTTCTTAATTGAAATCGGAATTCCTCCCGATTCCATAAGGACAGCATTAAAGGGATTTCAGGGGATCAGCAGGCGCTTTGACATTCATTTAAATAACGGCAATAAACTTGTTATAGATGATTATGCCCACAATCCTCATAAAATCACTGCCCTGATGGAGACGATGCAAAAGATGAGAGAAGGTGTCTGCTACATATTTCAGCCGCATGGATTTGGACCGACACGCATGATGAAGAAGGAATACATACAGGCCTTCAGTATGAACCTTCGGGAAACTGACCACCTGTTTTTACTGCCGATATTCTACGCGGGAGGGACTGCGAGCAGGGATATTTCGAGCAGGGACCTGGCAGAAGCACTGCAGGCAGAAGGGAAGTCAGCGGATGCTGTTGAGAGCAGGGAGGACATTATACAGGGTGCCGGTGATTATGATTGTTATGTTGTTATGGGCGCAAGAGATGACAGCCTGATGAATCTTGCCGCGAGTATAGCAGTTCAGCTGAAATGAAACCATGCCTGCTACTCAACCAGCTCCAGGCTGGCCTTCACCTTGATATGCTTGTCACCCCGCAAAATACCCAGAGTAATTTGCTCGCCAACCTGGTATCTGTCCATCTCATTTCTTAAATCATCATAGTCAGACAGGGGGACGTCATTTATCGATTCAATAATGTCTCCAAGGACAATTTCATTCCCTATTCTTTGCGACCCCTTCAGGCCGATATTTGCAGCTGCGCTGCCCTTTTGGACAGTGACAATAAGTACCCCCTTGATGCCCAGTCTCTCAGCTATCTGATCATTGGCAATTGTTATGCCCAGTCCCGGCTGCATGACCCTGCCGTAACGGATAATCTCAGGAATTACTTTATTCACGATATCAACAGGAACAGCAAACCCTATACCGGCACTGGCTCCTGTGGGGCTGTAAATGGCGGTGTTTACACCGATGAGCCTGCCGGCGCTGTCCAGCAGAGGTCCTCCTGAATTGCCGGGGTTAATGGCGGCATCAGTCTGAATCACATCCTGAATCGTTCTGCCTGTAACTGCCTGGATTTCACGTCCCAGGGCGCTGACAATACCGGTGGTCAGGGTCTGGTCAAGGCCAAAGGGGTTTCCAATGGCAAATACTTTCTGGCCTACCTTGAGATTGTCTGATTTTCCCACAATGACAGGTTTGAGTTTGCTTTCCGGAGCAGATATCTGCAGGACCGCAAGGTCCTTGTCAGGTGCAACACCAACGACGATCGCTTTCCATGTTGAGTGGTCAGAGAGTGTTACTTCAAGGCGGTTCGCGTCTTCAATCACATGATAGTTCGTGACGATCCTGCCGTCCCGGTCCCAGATGAAACCCGAACCTGTTCCCTGCGGAATTTCATAAATATTCAGGCTGAAAAAACTCCGCCGCAACTCGATGCTGGTAATGTAAGCCACTGATGGCGATGCGGACTCAAAGAGTTCAAT
>CAMYND010000117.1 GCA_947259645.1 Thermodesulfovibrionia bacterium
ACCCGGATATTAGTACCTGAAACAACAACCTTATTACCAAGCGTAATAGTCATGTCCTGCCCGGCTACAGAAGCGCAATACTCACCTGCCGCTGGAACAGGACAATTGGCGCTTTGAGCTGCTCCGCCAACAGAAACACTGTTAATTACGTGGTTATTAAAGCCTACGGGTGCGGTAATCGTGACCTGGTCTACGCCTGAATCACCGCCATTGATTGTCGGGAGTATGTCATAGGTACATGTATTCCCGGTGGTGTTCGTGGTTACAATATTCGGTGAAATTTCTGATACTACCGATGTGACAGCATTGCCTGTAAGGTTTAATGATATCGTAGCATTTGTCGTATCAAGCAGTGTGCTATTGATTGTACCGGTTGCTGAGTTCTGTATGGGTACGGCATGAGACTCCATACCAAAGGGCATGACAATCAGGGTCGCCAACAGCATGAGCCATCCAAGTCTCTGCCATACTGTATGACAGAACCGGCTTCTGCATCCTGCATAAGCGGATGTTAGCCTCCTCATCCTGGATGTCCTATGTAACATAGTAAACATCATGCTAGTTCACCGTAACCCTGAACCGGATTGCCTGCAGTACGTTACCCGGAATATTTAAGACCTGATTCACCTGGCCTGTTTCAGCCCCGACCGTAATCTGGTCCAGTCCCGCAGGTCCTCCGCTGTCTGTTATCGAGGCGCTGTCATCAGGAGCACCCACAACATCAGTAAGTGGTGTCCACACACTTGCCCAGATTGCAGCATCATTTGATCCGCTGGGAACTAATGTTGTTTCAATACTGTTGGGTATGTATGTGAATTCAGTTTCATTCAGGAAGTCGGAAATGCGGATATCATTGGCTGGAGTACCAGTCGTATTGTCTATATAAAGGACAAAATAGATATTCTGTCCGCTTGATACATTGGAGCCGCCAGGCAAGACCACGCCTGCAAGGTCCCTGGCCTGTTTATTCAGTGCCAGCTGGACGCTGTTTACCGT
The DNA here is from genome assembly GCA_947259645.1 of Thermodesulfovibrionia bacterium. Lineage (GTDB taxonomy): Bacteria > Nitrospirota > Thermodesulfovibrionia > UBA6902 > UBA6902 > Glo-13. The sequence continues at coordinate 997 of CAMYND010000117.1, forward strand.
GACCGGTCCTGAGGGAACAAGGGACACCCCTCCCCCGGCCTGGTTGACGGCCACATTTGTAGCGGAAAAGGCCGTAACGGACCAGATGAACAGCACTGTAAAAACAATCAGTGCGCTCGTCAGGACGCTCGCAGTTTTCCTGCGCTTATGTTTTGCGAATTTATTCAGCAATACACTAACCCATTCCTTTATGTTCCGCTCACCGTGACCACATGTTTCTTGATCCACGGCATTGGTGTAAAACCGGCCTGGCATAAGTAATTCTGTCCACAATCGGACACATACTCTATCAATGCCTGACAGTAATGCTTCAACACATTACTGTTGCCGGTTAATACAAAATTATTTCTTCGCTATCAACATGCAAATTTCGCATATTGGCGAACGAAGAATGGCTTATTCGTATTAACGATATTTCAGCTTTACCGTCTGTTAATCGCGTTTAATTACGTCAAACGAGACTGCGAAAACAGTCGATGCTGCAATATCAACCTGATCATTGTCAGGACTGCTGGCATCACCACCTACGTAGAGTTCATCCGGAGATGTGGTAGTATCGATTCCGGCATACTCATTGACCTGTGTGCTCCCGTCAAGAGCATTGGTCTGAGCAGTTCCTGTCGTGGCTGCAGTATAGATATTGTTCTTGTCTGCAGCAGCGCTCGCCCGTGTGCCCCACATGATTCCACGGTCAGGAGCAGATCCATATGTAGTTGTCTGAAACTCAAAATAATCTGCAGCCACATCGTCGATGTCATCCCTGAACCGGACATCGGTTGCCTGAACAGTAGAAGTGTTGTCTACATAGATTACGAAGGTTAATAGCGTACCGGTTGGAACGTTAATTGAGTTGGTACTGCCACAGAGAGCATCTGAATCTGAACTTGCCAGACAGTTACCGGCTGAATCGTAAACCGCCTTGACCAGTCCCAGAGCCGTGGATATGATTGTTACGTTTCCTGAGGCGCCGAGTGTTACACCCCCGCCCCCGCCGTCTACCGCATTGTTGATTGCGGCCATTGCAGAGCCTGCCATCGCACAGATCGCAAACAGTGCTACAATGACAATTAATATTGATTTGAGTTTACTGAACATCTTTTCCTCCTTTTTGGTCTCATTGGACCTTTTGAATGTTAACCGGCTCATACCGATCTGATTAAACTGGTTTACAAATTTAAAATTCGACATCACTTTCTTTTTCCTCCCTGAAATATGTTCTTAATTCCGGAAAGCCCCGGTTTTTTTAACTCAGGCCTTTCGCTAAAGTGATTCATGGTATCCATGGATATCACTTCATGTGTATTTCCAAAACTGGTTTTTCTATACATCACCTCCCTTTTTTTAGATCCTGTCTGTTCCTTTCTGATACAGTCCGGATACATTGTCTGAGTTGTTGATAACAGCGACATCATGATATGTTTTCCTGCCCTGATTGATCATCTGTTCCTGTGATCAACACTGTATTTTTTGTTGATTCACAATAAAAAGGCTCTGTAACTTCATCATGGTTATCCTGTATGATTTCTTTGTTATCCATGTCGTCCTGTTCCACGAGTATGGAAATGAACTCTTCTACCACGCATGGATCAAACTGGCTTCCTGCAAAATCCTTCAGTTCCTGTAACGCCCGATCTAATCCTATCGATTGTCTGTAAGGCCGGTCTGACGTCATGGCATCAAACGCATCCAGTACGGATACGATCCTGGATTCGATCGGAATATCACTCCGTGATAATCCCTGTGGATACCCATTTCCATCATACTGCTCATGGTGTGCATGGATCAGGGGGGCTATCTCAGACAGGAAGTTGACTTTTTGTACAAGCTGGGCCCCGATAACCGGGTGCTGCTTCATTACACTGTATTCCTCATCAGTAAGTTTTCCTGGTTTTAAAAGGATGTGTTCGGGTATTCCGATCTTCCCTATGTCATGCAATACGGCAAGATAGCGTAACCCTTCCTTCTGGTCTTCATTCAGGCCAAGCCGGCCTGCGATCTGAATGGCAAATCGGAGCATCCGGTCACTATGATTTCTTGTAACGGAATCCTTTGCTTCAAGGGCTTCGGCAAGTGCGGTAATCGCCTCAAAATGTGTATTCTTGAGGTCCTCCATTATCTGGACATTCATGATCGCAACAGAAGCCTGGCTTGCCAGATTAGATACAAAATTCAGGTCATCATCGGTAAACACTCCGCCTGTCCGCTTATCATTGACGTTTATAACACCAAAGGTTTTCTGCTGATAGGTAATTGGCACACTGAGAAGAATTGGCGCGGATATGAAGGAACTGGTATTATATTTTTCATCATTATTCGATTTTTCAAACCTCGGATCGCTTTCTATGTCTTTGACAAGAATTGACTGCCCTTCCTTAACCACAGTGCCTGCAATCCCGTCTCCGACGTTGATACGGACCGATCTTACTAACTGCTCATCCAGTCCTACTGCGGCCTCTATCAAAAGTTCATTGGTTTCCTTGTCAAGGAGCATAAGAGAAACTCTATTGGCCTCAAGTTCATTTGCCACTATCTCAACAAATGACTTGAGCAGGTCGTCGAGTTCAAGAAATGAGTGGAGGGCCTTGCTTGTATTGTTCAGGGAAGAGAGACGTTTAACTGATTCCTCAAGCTTGATATTGTTTGCTTTCAGTTCCCCGTATAATTTTTCATTCTCATCCTGCAGACGGCGTTTCGTGATAGATCTCCTTACCACGTGAGATACAATGTCGAGGTCATCAAACGGCTTGATCATATAATCCTGGGCCCCAAGCCGGATCGCTTCCACAACAGAATCTACTGACGCATGGCTTGTAATGATGATTACATCAGTCCCGGGGAATGTTGTTTTGATTTCCTGCAGGACCTCCATGCCATTTAACCCGGGCATTCTGATATCGATCAAAGCAAGATGATGCGGCTGTCTCTGCAGTTCAACAAGGGCGTCATCACCGCGATGTGCGATAGTAACGTCGTAACCCTCTTCGCTTAACAACTCTTCCAGTACCTGGCAGAGTGACTCATTGTCATCTGCTATCAGGATTTTGTAATTCTCTTTCATAATGTCTCCCTGTGATGTTTTTATTTTTTTATCCTTCAATAAATTAATTCGTATGTCATATGTATACGTATGCTTAATGTTTCATTGAGATCTGAACAGGCTTCAATGACCCATTGCCCGCAAAAATATTCACTGCATTGTGCGATGCATAATCCTGCCCAAAAGCGCACTCCTCCTTTAAGCAAATACTCCTCTGTTTCATATCGACAAAATATGCGTAAATCTTTATTTTTTTTGATAAATTTTTGATCTTCATCTTTCACGAGCACAATAAAAAAACCCACCCCGAAAGGGTGGGTTTTTTCTGACTGTCTGCCACTTCGACAGCCCCTCTATCCTTACATCTCTGGACAGGTGGCTTTGCGAGACCCGGTTTCCCGGATTTTGCCCTTTCGGCGGCTAAAT
>CAMYND010000118.1 GCA_947259645.1 Thermodesulfovibrionia bacterium
GTATCAGCAATATGATCCAAGAGCAAAATCGACTAAATGAGTGCTTTGATACTATAAACAAGGAATTTGAAGATACCGATCCAAACCGCGAAAAAATCGCACAACAAGCGAAAGAAATAGAGAGAGCCATGAATACTTGGAGACATCAATATCGATTAATAAAATCTGAAATGGAGATTTAGCCTCGCAAAAGATTGAGACGTATACTGAAAATTTCACATTCCCTGCTATAAGGATAAGTGATAATCACTTATCCTTATAGTAAGTTGCATATCCCAATTATCATTAATCTCATGAGTTTCTACAGATCCTGAATAATTTTAACAATTTATCTTTTGTAATTGACTTTAGATACGAACGTTGATCTCAGTTCACTCCGGTATCATTGATATCGTGATGAAATCCTCGACCGCAGAGTCTTTGCGAAACATTGACTTTATGTATTTATCCTCAACATTCTGATTCATCAGAATCATTGACAACAGATATGAGTGCGTAAATTTGGTCACGGCAAGCCTCAGCAATAACCGATAGAAATCTTGACTCCACTGGGCTTTTGTTAATAATTCTTTAAAAGCATCAGAAAGATGAGTTTATCTTTGTCCTCGACAATCCCCTCTTATCAATAACTGATAGGTAGCCCACATATTGAAGATTTGTTAAAGTTATTAGCATCTGACTCGCAGTAACTAATGAACGTTCTTAATAGACATTTTTACAAAGCAAAGTTGTGACAAGGCACAAAATGTGTCTATCATTACCTGTGCCAATAACAAAATCATGTTTAGTAGTTGTGTGTAAAAACAGTAAGTTGTAGATTGGCAAAATAATTGCTTAATTAATAATAGTTCATCATTGAAAGTAAGGACATGGCTTATATTGTGGACCGTTTATAAATTCAAGCTCCTTCTTATTTTTTAGATAGTCAAAACTATTAATTAAAAGAGCACGACATTAATAGAAGAGAAAAAAAATGATAAGGCTAAAGGTGGTGTATTTATTACTTAGGTGCGATTTTACCAGCAAACCGGTATCTTGCTCTTTTAAGTCATTCAGGGAGGTGCCCGTATGACATCTTGAAAACTGACAATTTGAAAGTAAACGGATGTAATCTTAAGGAAAGGTTGTTATTATCAATAAAAGAAATGGAGGGGGAAAATGAAAAAGCTTTCATGTTTCTTGTTTGGAGTTATTTGCGTGTTTGTATTTAGTAGTAACGTCGATGCAATAGAAATTAATATGACCGCAGGTGATATGGATTTTGGGGCAGAGAGAGATGCAGATGACAACACTATGAATATGGATTGGCTTGCATTAAACCCGAGTAATCCGAATCCTCCTACCCCGACCGCAAATAAGTTAGGGTACGTTAAATGGAATTACGCAATTCCCTATGAGATAGAAACTGCTAATTTTGGCTATATGACAGTATTCGCATGGGATATCGATGCTGGTGATCAGATGGACGTCTATTTCAATTTTGGTTCTGAAAGTGTGTTTGCCGGGCAGCTAAATGGATCAAACGGCGGAGGCAAGGATGACTGGGAAAATGCTGTTGCAGCGGGTACTACGGCGAATTTGAGTGGATGGAGTGAAACAACATTTAATTTTAGTCCCACATTACTTACAGCGTTGACAAATAGCACGGGATTTTCTTTGGATGTGGAAATATTGAATACTGCGGTTTCTTGGGCTGCTGTGGTCGACTATGCGACGATATCGCTGGATTATGAGCCGGGTGCGCCTCCACCTGTTGTTCCTGAACCAATCAGTTCAACCCTATTCATTGTGGGCGGGGCAACATTAGGATTTAGGAAATTCAGAAAGAAATTTAAGAAATAAATTATTGTTCATAATGAATATTGGGTAGGGTCATTGTTGACCCTGCCTTTTTTATTGTGCGCCCGGCAGGGCGCAGTATCTTGGAGGTGAAAGTCCTCTGTAGACCCGGTAAGGGGAACTACTAGCTGAACGGACAGGGCGTCTCCCGTGAGGGGGAGTCCGGAGGGAACCGAAAGCAAAGCACTGACCTGACGAACAGGAATCACATAATAGGCGGCCGTGCTGGATAAGGAGGCAATTAACTCTAAAGTCCAATACTTACACGGAAGGGACGGACGTATATGTGGCAGGTATAAGTGTGAAAGAGACTGCGCATTACCCGGGGAGACCTTTGGATTTGTCTCGTACTATTGTCACCGAGAGGTGATGAGAAGAATCCAGAGGAGTCAGCAGAGGCCATAGTAGGTTGTCCGACCAACAACCAAAGGGCCGAACCTAAATTAAGGAATAGAGATGTTGCCTGTGGAAGTGAAAGGAGACATAGCAAAGATAGCTGAGATGCTGGAAACTTATTTTCTGAAGAACGGACGGAATCCGGGATGTGGGAAGTGAGAATGTCAAGTCACTCATTGGGAAAAGAGAACTCTATTGCTGAAGATGTACAGTTAATCGAGCGTCTGGTCGAACGCAAGAGCATGAGGAAGGCCTATTCACAGGTGATGAGGAACAAGGGAGCAGCAGGCATAGATAATATGCCGGTGGAAGCCCTGATGCCTTATCTGAAAGAGAAGTGGGCTGAAATCAGAGAACAGCTTGTAACGGGAGAGTATATGCCAAAGCCGGTAAGGAAGGTAGAAATACCTAAACCTGACGGAGGTATGCGACAATTGGGCATACCCACGGTATTGGACAGGCTCATCCAGCAGGCAATCTACCAAATCCTGAGTCCGATCTTTGAGCCTACATTTTCTGAGAGCAGTTATGGTTTTCGACCCGGAAGGAATGCCCATGGGGCAATACTGAAGGCAAAGCAATACCAGGCTGAAGGGAGAAAGTGGGTAGTGGACATGGATGTAGCGAAGTTCTTCGATGAGGTAAATCATGACAAGCTTATGTCAAAGATAGCAAAGAAAGTGAAAGACAGAAGAGTTGTTTTACTTATCAGACGCTATCTTCAGGCAGGAGTCATGAGTAGAGGAGTGGTAAAAGCGAGCAATAAGGGAACACCGCAAGGAGGCCCCTTGTCGCCCCTGTTGTCTAATATCGTATTGGATGATTTAGACAAGGAACTTGAGAGAAGAGGCCATGCCTTTTGTCGGTATGCAGACGACTGTAATGTCTATGTAAAATCAAAAAGGGCGGGGCTGAGAGTGCTTGAATCCATAAGGAACTTTGTGGAGAAGAATCTCAAACTCAAGATCAACAGGATGAAAAGCGCAGTTGCCAGACCGCCTCAGAGAAAGTTTCTGGGATATTCATTCACATGGCATAAACAGCCAAGAATCAGAGTACCCAAGGAAACCGTCAAAAGACTGCGAATACATCTGAAAGGCATCTTTAGAAGAGGAAAAGGAAGAAACCTTCAGAAGTTTATCACCGAAGACCTGAATCCAATCTACAGAGGATGGATAAACTACTTTCGGTTGGCAGAAGTAAAGACATTTGCAGAAGATACTGACAAATGGATAAGGAGACGACTTCGTCTAATTCTGTGGAAGCAATGGAAGAGGCCGTGGACGCGGAGAAAGAGGATGATACAGGCAGGCCTTTCAGAGGAAAGAGCTGTGACATCAGCGTTCAATCGACGAGGTTCATGGTGGAATTCAGGGGCATCACATATGAATGATGCTTTTAGGAAGAGGTTCTTTGATCAACTTGGTCTTGTGTCTATGCTTAATGAACTGTATAAATTCAGACATGTTAATTTTGGGAACCGCCTTGGTACGTGAACCGTATGCCGGGTGGTGTGAGAGACCTGAGGGGGCGACCCCTCAGTCTACTCGATGACTGGAATCGTTAATCCTTTATATTTCCATCTTCTCATTTCATTGACAACAGATATGAGTCAGTGACTTGATAATCTCTCTCATTTTGAAGATAAGTCGGTATACTCATCGATAGCAATCTTGTTTTCCATTTACAGACAAACAGCCGATCTATTCAATCTCAGACGATACAAAATTCAATGATTACCGATTTAAATCTTCACCACAATAATGTAATTAAGAAGTGCACATTCTAGTCTACACTTTACAGATCGATTCAATACATCAAATAAGGATTATATATGAATGACATCTTTCTGAGAACTTGTCGGGTGAGGATTGATTTGATTATGTGCATTTCAAATCATCAGGCCTTCTGCCAGTCTAATTCTATTTCTTTACTGACAAGCCCTTTCTAATTTTATTTGCATTACCATCGATGTATTCCAATATTAAATCAGGACGCATATTTCCCCGTCCACATATATCAACCAGTTTTTTACCTAATTCAATGAATTCAATATCCTTCTTGAAAAGAGGCTCCAGATCTTTTCTACTTAAGTCATCCCATGACTGAATCCGGCTATATACTGTCTTGTCAATTTCCCTCGTAGTAAAGTGGACAATTTTCCCCTCCTTATCAGCAAGCTCATTT
>CAMYND010000119.1 GCA_947259645.1 Thermodesulfovibrionia bacterium
ATTGTGCAGGCTGAAGAATTCAAAATCGCGATCATGCAGGATAAAAAAGGATCCGCAGCAAAGTTTAAACCGCTTGTCGCGTATATGAAGGATAGGGGAATTGATGTTCAGTTTGTCGGCACCCCGAGCTATCCCGCGGCTGCACAGATGTTCGCCGAAGGCAAAGCAGATGCCATGTTCAGCGGGTCCGGAGTTGCCGGTTCCATGATCATCAAAAATGTTGCCTATCCTGCTGTCAGGCCTCTCGGTAAAGACGGGACCAGTACCTACTGGGCCCTTATTGTCGCACCAAAAGGCTCTCCCAAATACATGGGGGCAACAGACTATTTTGACGGAAAAAAAATCCTCTTCTGCTCCCTTGCGTCATCAGGTGAATTCTATTTCCGCTCCATTGGCGGCCACAATGCTTCCTCTCACATGATGAAGGCTAAATCTCATGGGGCAGCCATTGATGCCTTGTCACGGGGTGCAGCTGATGTTGCAGTTGTGAAAAACAGGGTCTGGAACAGCATTAAAGATAAATATCCCGACCTTGAAGTCGTGGGCCAGGATACAGGGGAAAATCCCAATGGGACCCTGATCATGGCAAAGAAAACGTCCCCTGCGCTAGCAGAGAAAGTCACCTCTATTCTTCTCGGGTTACTGGAGGACGGCTCGCCTGAAGCTAAAACAGTGAAAAGCGCATTGAATATTATGGGCTATATCAGTACCGCTGATAAAGATTTCAGTCACACACTGGCTTTACTGGAAAAAGCCGGGGTCACAAAGTCCTTTGACTTTAAATTCTGAACGAATGATTAATGGAAATAATATGAAACCCATGAAGTTTCTGCAATTTGACTCTATCGGCAAAAAAATCCTTATTCCCACATTGACACTTACGATTCTCCTGCTGGGGGGGCTGGGAGCTATCATGACCTGGAAAAATAACAGGGCCGCCCAGGAAATGATGCGCTCTAAAGGGAATGCTGTCCTGAATTTCATGAGTAACGTCAGTGCAGAACATTATATAAATTTTGACTACCTCTCCCTTGAAGGACTTGTGAAAGATATTGTCATAGACAGTGAGGTAGAATTCGCGGTTTTTTACGATGAAGAACATAAGGCCCTTACAGACAGCTCCCGAGTCCCGGATGGTAAATCTTCATTAATGATTTTTGACCATCAGATTATTGACACTGAAGATAATGTGATCGGCTATCTCAAGCTTGGGTATAAAACATCAAAACTCACTGCCAACCTCAGGTCCAATATTCTGGTTGTAATAGGGATCACCGTAATAGCAGTTTTACTGTTCTTACTGGGAATGACGTTGATTGTCAGGTCTATAACGCAACCCGTTCAAAAATTGGTACGAATGTTTGACAAAATAGCTGAAGGAGAAGGAGACCTGACAAAACGCCTTCATATTTACACGACAGACGAAATAGGTGCCCTTGCACGGGGTTTCAACCGTTTCCTGGAAAAGCTGAATGCGATAATAAGCAAGGTGGCCTCTGTTACTGATGAATTAACCGCCTCGGCAGAGAAAGTTTCAAGTTCTGCTCTCCAAATCGCTGACGGGTCCAAACAGCAGACCATACAAACAGACCAGGTCGCTATGGCAATTCAGGAAATCACCTCCTCGGTCGTAAATGTTGCAGAGAGTTCCAGTCAGGCAGCTGTATCAGCACGAGAAGCCTCCGCAACTGCATCTGAAGGAGGGGACGTAGTTTCTAAAACTATCATAGGAATGAATCGCATTTCCCAGTCAGTCAAGAATTCTGCAGAAAATATAGAGGCTCTTGGAAGGAACTCTGAACAAATCGGAGAGATCATCAAAGTCATTGATGATATTGCGGGACAGACGAACCTTCTGGCACTCAATGCCGCTATAGAAGCTGCCCGTGCAGGAGAACAGGGGAGAGGTTTTGCGGTAGTCGCAGATGAAGTCCGGAAGCTGGCTGAGAAAACAACCTCTGCCACCCAGGAAATCGGAGAGATGATAAAGGGTATACAGAGTGATACCGGTAAGGCGGTAAAGTCCATGCATATCGGCACTGAAGAGGTCCAAATTGGAGTGGAGCTTGCAAATAACGCCGGCCAGTCCTTGAAAGATATTCTGGGGACCATTACGAATGTTTCCGACATGGTTCAGCACATTGCCGCCGCGGCTGAGCAGCAGTCAGCAACGAGTGAAGAAATTTCTTCAACGGTTGAGTCAGTGGCGAATGTGTCCAAGGAAACCGCAGAGAGTGCCGAGGAGTCTTCAAATGCAAGCAGGCAGCTGACAGAACTGGCAATTGAGCTGCAGAACCTGGTCGGCGGGTTTAAACTGCAAAAGGGCACTATGCCGGCAGAACATGACACACACGTTATTGGGACAATCGACTCCAAACTGCCTACACAGTAAATCCCTACAGTATCTGCCCGATCCTCTGTACCGCTTCCTGAGTTCTCTCTGCTGATACTGTTAACGCAAACCTTACATACCCTTCACCGGGCGCCCCAAAACCATTACCGGGGGTTGTGAGCACACCAGCCTTATTGAGAATAAGGGTAGTAAATTCTGTTGAACTATACCCTGATGGACACTCTACCCAGAGATAAAAGGTGGCTTCCGGCCTGTTTGCTTTGAGACCAAGCCTGGTCAGCCCTTTATAGAGGATATCCCGCCTTTTCTTATAGGTATCTCTCAGTTTTTTCAGAATTTTATCATCCGTCTTCAGCGCCTCTATGCCCGCTTCCTGGATCGCCTGAAAAATGCCTGAGTCGATATTTGTCTTTATTTTTCCAAGACCGGCAATCGCGTCCTTATTACCAACGGCAAAGGCGACTCTCCATCCCGTCATATTGTAGGTCTTTGACAGCGAGTGAAACTCTATGCCCACGTTCTTTGCCCCCGGGACCTGGAGAAAGCTCAGGGGCTTTTCATCTTCAAAATACATTTCCGTATAGGCTGCGTCATGGCAGATCATTATATTGTTGTCAGCCGCAAAGGAAATAACCTTCCTGAAAAACGATTTGTCCGCGCAGGCTGCGGTCGGATTATTCGGATAATTTATAAACATAAGTTTTGCCTTCTTCAGGACGCCTGGCGGAATTGCATCTAAGTCCGGAAGATAATTGTTCTTCTCAAGCAACGGCATTTCATACCCTCTACCGCCCGCGAACAGCGCGGCCACAGGATATACCGGGTAGCCCGGGGAAGTGTAAAGAACATAGTCTCCAGGGTTTATAAAGGCCAGGGGCATGTGGCCGATCCCTTCCTTTGACCCTATCAGGGAGAGCACCTCTGTCTTCGGGTTTAATGTTACATTGAATCTTTTTTTATACCATTCAGCAACAGCCTGCCTGAACGAAAGCATTCCTGCGTATGATGGGTATTGATGATTAGCCGGGTTCTTCACTGTCTTTCTCATCGCTTCAACAATATGCTTCGGCGTAGGGATGTCCGGATCTCCGATGCTCATATCAATCAGGTCAACACCTTTGGCAAGCGCTTTTTCTTTCATCTGGTCTATCAATGCAAATAAATAGGGGGGAAGGTTTTTTACTCGTTTGGCCGGTTCTATAGAAATTTTTTTGCTCAATGTAGTCCTCCTGAGATAATTTTTGAAATAAAGAAATCTATTATAAGGGCTTTCATTGTTTTATTTCAAAATTAACTTATTACAATGGGGCTCTGCCCCAAGCCCCGGTTCATTCTTTTTTACGCCAAAAAGAACGAACCAAGAAAAGGCGCCCAACGTGATTGCTTAATTTCCGAAATATTCCGGTCTGGCCGCTAAATTAAAAAAACTCGCTTCGCTCAGACAGTTTTTAATTTTTAACGCGTCCAGCCCTCCATATCCCGGAAGCAATCAAGCGGGGTATTAAAAACAAATATAAAAAGAACTTTTATACATCTTGCAACTTTCCTTTCAGGAAAGAGCTGCATTTCCCCCTTTAGAAAAGGGGGCCAGGGGGATTTGACCTGCCATCAAGCGATTTCAGGCGATGAAGGAGGCTGGAGGGAAAAGAATTGATTTCTGTCTGAGCGAAGCGAGTTAAATCAATTCCCCGGAAGATGACTGAAGAGCCGTCAAGAAATCTCTTCGGCCGCTTTTTCTTGGTTCGTTCTGTTTTGCGTAAAAAAGAATGAACTCGTCGTTTGGGGTCGAAACCCCATTGTAATAATAAACAAACCGCTAATACCGCAAAGTTGCCTTCAATCTCGTAGGATGAAGCAAAAGATCAAGCCCATTAAGAATACTCGTAACATGCACATCCCCGGCCATCAGAATATCCACAGCACTCCCTTCTTTCTCCGTAACAGCAATCCCGATACGGGCAACACGCAGCATTTTTCTATCATTGTTCCCATTACCAAAGGCAACGACAGAAACCGAACCAAGTTTCTCAATGAATTCCTCCTTCTGGAGA
>CAMYND010000120.1 GCA_947259645.1 Thermodesulfovibrionia bacterium
AATTATCCGGTATGCGTAAACCATATATAGCAGCCAACTGGAAGATGACAAAGACCATTGAAGAGACTGAAGAGTTTCTGAATGCCTTTATTCCTCTGGCCAATGGTATCAATGACGTTGAGATCCTGATCGCTCCGCCATATACGTCGCTCAGTGCAGCGTCCGGACTCTTAAAAAGCACGCAGATTAAGCTTGGAGCACAGAATGTGTACCTTGAGGAAAGCGGCGCCTATACCGGCGAAATATCACCTGCCATGCTGAAATCTGCTGGTTGTGATTCTGTAATTATCGGTCATTCTGAAAGAAGGCAGTACTTCTCTGAGACGGACGACATTGTGAATAAAAAAATAAAGCTGGCGTTACAGAACAAGCTTGAAGTGATTCTCTGTATAGGCGAGTCTCTCGAGGAACGGGAATCTGGCAAGACCTTCGAAGTTCTGGACAGGCAGCTCAGCGGCTCTTTAAAGGACCTCTCACTTAAGAACATGACAATCGCCTATGAGCCGATCTGGGCTATCGGCACCGGTAAAACCGCCACAAAGGAACAGGCCAATGAAGCCCATGAAAATATTCGTAAATGGTTGAAGAAAAACAAGGAAGGGGCCGAAGAGATCAGGATCCAGTATGGCGGCAGTGTGAAGCCGGAAAACATAGAAGAGCTGATGTCACAACCTGATGTAGACGGCGCACTGGTGGGCGGTGCCAGTCTGAAACCTGACAGCTTTGCAAAAATAGTATTGTTATTTTCATCATACTGATTCAGAGCAGTAAGGGCGCTGAAATGGGCGCTGCCTTTGGCGGGTCAAGCCAGACCCTCTTTGGCAGCCGGGGAGCATCCACATTTCTGAGCAAGCTCACAACAGGCGTCGCGATCCTCTTTATGGTCACATCACTGACCCTCGCCATCCTTGCCGCGAGATCTGGTTCTGTTATGTCTTCAGTTCCTGTTCAGACCGCGCCCGCACAGCCTCTGACTGACACATCAGCAGGCCCCCTTAAGGAGCAGCCAAGCGCTCCAGGACAGGGTGAGGTTCAGGAAAAAGCTGAACCACAGCCGGCAGAAGAACAGAAATAGCTTCACCCCATAAAAAAAGGGACAGCCACAATGACTGCCCCTCTCGATAATTCCCGGATAATTTAGAACTGCGGTGATTTCAGCAGTGTAACAATAGCATCCTTCTGCGACGTGCTGATTGCAGTTGAGCCGTCAGTCGTTCCGCTGATATTGCTTGCAAGCCCGGCAACAGCAGTAGCAAAGGCCTTTTCAAGTGCCCCATGTTGACCCATGTCCTGACCTGCAGAATTCTGGTCATACCAGCGTTTCATCTCAAGAATCATGATATCTTCCTGGATACCGAAGATGGTTGCATAGCTTGCCGGTATATTCTGACCTGAAGGTCCAAAATCAGTTCGATCCGACGTCCAAGTTGCGCTGTTATTTTGACAAGTGTCTTTGTCTTGATAACTGCTGTTAGAACATGACCCGTGCCAGTTGTCGTTGGCAGGTATTGCTGTTGTATCTCGAGTGTATGTCAGACCTCCGCCTCCTGACACAACGCTGGAGATCCAATCAGTGAGGATTACCATGGTCAGGGGCCAGTTCACTGTAGACCCGTCTGATTTATAGAACTGGAATTCACTGACTGAAAGTCCTGTTGATGTTCCCAGTGCGGAATCTATATTAGCTATCATCGTAGTAATACGGCTGTTCGATGATGCTGTGTCCGTCATGAACTGGTTAAAAGCGGTCTGCATCGCTGTATCCATAGCGGTCTGGGCTGTCTGAATCTCTGAGTCTGTCTCACCTCCATCAAAGACCTGTTCAAATGTCTGAAATGCAGTTTCCATAGCGGTCATCAATGTGCTGGCAGCAGCCTGATAGTTCGTTACATCAGACCCTGAAGCACCGAGGGAAGTTAGAGCTGCTGAATATTTCTCGATATCCTTGTCAGCCTTCAGTTTCTGTATCCCGCCACCAATACTTGAGTCAATCGTCTGCTTGGTTGCAGCAGTGATGTCACCATTAGTCACACCTGTAGCCATGAGCGGTACGACAACATCACCCATTGCGTTGAATGCCTCAAGGACCCTGTCCTGTGGAAATCCTGCACTCGTAGCTGCCTGAACCAGAACAAGAAGCAGTTTAGATGCTGCTTCACCCCGGGCATTGAGCTCATCACTTGATGATGTTGCTGTGACTGAATCCTTAATCAGTTTGCTATACCCGCTGGCTGCATTTGCCAGCCGCTGAATAATACTACTTCTGTAGGCTGCTATCTGGGATGTGGAAACACCATTGGTCGTCAGGTAATCAATGAACCCTCCGCTGTTGTTGATCCCCTGATTGCAGAGACTAGCCATAAAAGAAAGTTCTGAAGAGCTAATGGCGCTCGACCGTACTATAGCATACCCAAAAACAGCCACAATCGGGTCATCAGTCCCGGCAGTCGCAAGTGCCGCGAGCAGGGCTTCAGTTTGAGAATTCGTCAACCCTGATACACCAACGGGTAATGCCTCTCCCGAATTAGGACAGGGGACAATGGAACGGCGGACAATGCTGCCGCCTGAATCTTTAATATTGAGTACGAGAAAATTACAGGTACCGTTGTCAGGGATACCACTTAATGAAAAATCGACCTGCCCGTCTGAGTCAGCAACCGCAGATGCTGTGGCAGCAAGAGCAGCTGTCGTTCCCGTTGATGTTACCTGTTCTACAGTGATAGTGTATGTTTCCCCGGTAGTCAGTGCGTGGGCCTTTGAGCCGGTCATCACTATAACGACGGCCAGAATAATACCTATCGCCACTGTTGAAAACTTATTAAAACCTCTCATTTGTTAACCTCCATAAATGGTAAATTATTTTCCGCTGCCGCTGATTGTGGTGCCACTGTTATTTGCACTTCCGCTTCCGCTGCCTCCGCAGCCGGTGAGTATCAGCGCTGAAGTCATGATGACTGTTGCGCAGACAAGAGCTAATATTTTTCTTTTCATTTTCCTCTCCCTCCTGTAAGACCAGTGATTGTGTTCTTACCTTCTGTAAGTTTGTCCTGACTCAAATATGTGTGATTACTTTAATCAGATATGGTTCTCCACATGTTGATTTTATCGGCTTGTTTCTGAGAGAACTTTAACGAGGCAGTGATTTCTTATTATTGAACAGACTCCATCAGGCGGCAGGACTAGATACGGAGATTATTCTATAAATACAAATACTTAACACTCATATCACGATGATATGAAATTGAGCGCATGGCACATCATCTGTACATGTATCAGGATATACTAAACTTTATGAGGGGTGAGATGAAGTAATTATGGATAGTACGATTATTAAGGCTCAAGCATATGAATCAACATACTGACCTTTGTGGTTTGAAAGTACAACCATCCGCCCCCTGTGGTCATAGGTCAGTTCAGGCGAAGAATACGGCACAATCCGTGCTGCGTCACGGACTTTTCCGCGGTCTGAGATCTCCTGCTCCAGCTTTTCCGTTGTGATCCTGCTGTAGGACGTTACATCAATAATTCTGCCTTCTTCCCCTCGCTGTTGCTGCCTCTGTTCTGCCAGAGAGGCATTCAGGTCATCAGAAGTCCGTATTTCAGGAGCAGGCCTGTGAAAGTTGAGTAAGTTTAAATTAATAACCGTTGACATGCTATTTACCGTACGTCAATATAAAATTTCTCCACGATGAAAAAGTCTTTGGGAAGGATGATCGCGGGACAGCCATAACTGAAACAGGGTAATAAGCGTACGTGATTCTGAGCTGAGTATGATCTTCCCATAGAGTTACCTCTGCTCTTTCAGGGTTCCGGGATACCTCATATATTCAAAAAACGCTACTTAAGTATAACACCTTGGAAGAATATAATAAATAGATCTCAGAAAAGTTTCCCGGTCTCGATGAGACAACTGATTCGCAGGCCGGCATTGCCGGTTAAAAAATACTGTCAGTCAATTATGAAAAGAGGTTCCGTGATTGACTCATGTCGGCATATCGGGCACTTTCCCGGCTTCTTTAGTCTGTCCCGTTTTTTGAATATAAAACCGCATTTTTTACATTCAGACGGCGTGATTATCAGTCTGAGATCATGTTTCTGAATTGTTTTCTGAATGTGGTCAAGGTGCAGGTACACCTCTTTTTCCCGAACCCGTACACGTCCGGAAATCTCTTTTGCAGACAGCCTCTGTCCTGTGATTGACGATATGATTTCCTGCCGCACTGTTTCCAGCCTGCCGGCAGGAACCGGTGGTCCTTTGACTTTCACTATTTTTTCTCCTTCACCAGAAACTGCTTCTTAACAAATTTCATTTCGCCCTCCCTGCTTTTGATCTTTCCGTCCAGCCTCGCATCAAGAATTGTGGTAAAGATCTCTTTGAACAGGGGGCCCGGTTTCAAACCAAGTACCTTCAGGTCCTTGCCTTTCAGCTCAGGTTTTATCTGCCGTAATGATGTCAGGTAAAGAGAAACAGCTTTTTTATACTCCTCGTCCTCGGCCTTTGCCATCGCATATAAAATTGTCTGAAGGCTCAGGGGAGAAAGCGCATGGTATATCTCTCTCCGGGAAGCGTCCTGCAGCGCTTTTAATGCCAAACCTGCCTGTTCAATCCCTTCACGTATATCCCTGCTCGCATTGGGCGGAACAAAAAGCCGCTTTAATGCCTCGCCCTG
>CAMYND010000121.1 GCA_947259645.1 Thermodesulfovibrionia bacterium
AATTTCTGTTAATTGACGGTTATTGACTTCAGGTAGAAATATGGACATTATGTTATAACTGACAGATCACGATATGTACAGGAAATATTCAATATTCCCACAATGTTCGTTAGCAGAGTCCAGACTTCTATGCTGAATCCTGCAAGTAACCGGAACAGCCAACCAAAACAAATTACCTCAAATAATTTTCTTGATCTCCGTAACTGACTGCTCATGCAATCATTGCATTCAGGTGCAATATTTGCATCTCTCCATACACAGCAATAATTATCTAACCTCTTAATAGTATTAATTAAAACATCCTGGCATACCCTTTGCAATTCTATTGATAAACAAACCTAAAAACAGGAGGAAAAGAAGATGAAGAAAATTATAATTGCAACGATGGCAGCAGCGGTAATGCTTACGGCAGGCAACATCATGGCGGCAGATTACAGCCAGTATTCAACTGAGGAACTCTCTAATATGAGAGGGACCATGCAGACTGTCTCAGCAGAAGAAAGAGAGACATTCAGGACTGAATGGCAGAAGAGGATACTGAACATGACGCAGGAGGAAAGACAGACATACATGGGTAAGCCCGGAAAAGCAGGACAGGGGCAAATGATGAAGCAGAGAGGGATGAATCAGAACAGTGGTTATGGAGCAGGCGGCGGTAAAGGCATGGGCGGAGGCGGAAGGAGGTAACATGAGTTTAATAATAGCTGAGAATGTGTCAAAGACGTACATCAGCGGCGAGATAACGATTGAGGCCCTGAGGGGCCTCAGTTTTCAAATTGAACCGGCATCGTTCATATCATTCGTCGGGCCTTCCGGCAGCGGAAAGACAACGCTCCTGAATCTTATCGGATGTTTGGACGCACCGACATCAGGGACCCTGAGGGTCTCTGATGCGGATGTCTCTCATCTGGGGAGAAAGAGTTCAGCAGATTTCAGGGGCAAAAATATCGGGTTTATATTTCAGGATTTTAATCTTCTTCCGGTGCTGACTGTGTACGAAAATGTTGAGTATCCGCTTCTGATGGTCCAGGATACCCCTGCAATTGAGAGACGGGACCGCGTCCTGTCGCTTATTGATTCAGTAGGAATGATCGATCAGAAAGACAAATATCCTGATCAGATCTCAGGCGGACAGAAACAGAGAGTGGCTGTTGCACGGGCCCTGGTCACAAAACCCAAACTGGTGCTTGCTGATGAACCGACAGCAAACCTTGATCACAAGACAGCATATATGGTGATAAACATCATGAAAAAGATGAAGGATGAATCCGGAACGACCTTTATCTTTTCGACCCATGATCAAAAGGTCGTAGGCGAGGCTGAAATGATCTTTACGCTGGAAGACGGTGAAATCGCGGGAAAAAGCGCTCCAGGAGGGAACGGTCATGCTTAATCTTTTCAGAATCGCGATAAGAAATCTCATGAGGTACAAAAGAAGGACATTTCTGACGGCCTCACTGATTACCATAGGCGTTGTCTTTGTGCTGGTATTCATCGCTGTCTCTGGCTCGTTCAGGAACATGATGGTCGGCGAGATCACGGACTCCTTTCTCGGTCATATGCAGATACATAAAAAGGGCTATGTGGCATCTATAGATACCCTCCCTCTTACCATGAACATGGGAACGCAGGCCGTAAAAAAAGTGGAGAAAGCCATCAGTGAGGTCCCCGGAATAGAGGCATCATCAATGAGAATAAAATTCGGCGGCATGTTTAGCAACTTTGTTGAGACCACGAACGTCAGGCTCAACGGGGTGTATCCTGAAGATGAGATCAGAACTGTTCCACTCTTTCCCGAAAGGATAATAAAGGGAGATAAGATAATACGGAAAGGTGAAATCCTTGTCCCGGAACTGCTTGCCAAAGGGATGAAAGTAAAAGTGGGTGACATGATCGTTGTTGTGGCAACCAACCGGGACGGCTCGGTAAACGGAAAACAGTTTACGGTCGGCGGCATACTTGAGAGCGCGACCGGCCCCGGCGGACGGGACGGGTATATTCATATGGATGATGCCCTGGAGGTCCTCAGGATGGACGGCGTTGAAATAAGTGAAATCGCGTTGAGGCTCAACGATTTCAGCAACCTTGATGAGATCTCCGGCAAACTCAACAATATCCTTTCAACGGAACTGAACAAAGAGGGAAAACCAGCATTTGAGGTCCACACATGGGAAAAACTCTCTCCTTTCTACAACATCGCACGGATGATAGATATCATGACATTGTCCATTAAAGTAATGCTTATTGCCATAGTGCTTATCAGCATCATGAATGTAATGATCATGGCCGTATATGAGAGGATAAGGGAAATCGGCACGATCGCTGCAATAGGCACATTGCCGAAAAAAATCCTCTCCATGTTCATCATTGAGGGATTTTCTCTTGGAGTCCTGGGCGCACTGATCGGCAATATCATTGGTGTTTCAGCTGTCTATCTTCTCAATATTTCAGAGCTTACCTTTAACTTCGGGAGATGGCAGCTCCTGCTTATGCAATAGACGGCAATCAGCTTCTGGAGCAAGTTGACAGGAACCTCAACCCCGAATCGTACGAATCATATAAAAAACTGATTAACATCGAACCTGACGGAAGCAAAAAGGAGTTTGTGCTATTCACGGTTAAAAAGGGTAAGGATAAGGTAGCGGCGATGTTTATCTCACCTGCGAGTGAAAAGGGAAGAAGCACCTTACGGCTTGATGAGAACATGTGGCTCTATATTCCCAATGTGGGAAAGCCGATCCGGATAACAAGCCTTCAATCAGTAGTGGGAGGTGTGTTTAATAATTCGGACTTATTGCGCCTCGATTATACATCAGAATATGATGTCGAGAAGGTTGAGGATAAGGGCAGTGAGCATCTCCTGCATCTCAAGGCAAAGACGAAGAGCGTTGCTTATGACAAACTGAAGATGTGGGTCAACAAGGACAATCTGCTGCCTTCGAAGATCGAGAGCCTTACCGAGGCATCAATGCTGATAAAAACATTGTACTTTAAGGAGATCAAGGATTTCGGAGGCGGTATTGTCAGACCCTCCGTCATTGAGACAGACAGCCCGCTTTACAAGGGTTATAAGTCGGTCATGATATTTGCAAAGGTCAAAGAACAGACGTTTAATGACGAAGTGTTTACTCTGACATTTATGCCTAAGATGGAGTCATTGAGATAAATGAGATTATTGTTACTATTGTCGGCGCTCACATTAATATTTTTCCCGCAATTCGTAAGCTCCGAGGATGAATACTCATTTGATTTAGATGAGATAGAAAAGAAACCATATAGCTTTGGCGGGTATATAGAAGCCCGCTCTGTTTTTTTTGGATTTGACAGAGACGCGGCCCTTTATAAACTGAAAATGTTTAACCGGGATGAAGGGAAAACAGCGGAAGAATATAATGCTGCCCTTCAACTGGATGGAAGCTATGAAAAGGGCATGGCGAGGTTTTACATGAAAATAAACGCTGACATTCAGCAGTCATATACTGGATGGTCGGACAATACAAGCATATTCGAAGGGTACCTGTCTCTTAAACCCTCGCACTCAATAAGCATTGAAGCCGGTAAGAAGACGCTTAAATGGGGCAAGGGATATGCGTGGACCCCTGTGGCATTTGTAGACAGGACAAAAAATCCGGATGACCCTGATCTGGCCCTTGAGGGCTTTACCGTACTGTCAGCCGATTACATCAGGAGCTATTCCGGGGCGTTAAAAACCGTTTCCCTTACTCCTGTGTTAATTCCTGTTTATGACGATCTAAATGAGGACTTCGGAGAAGCCAATCATCTTAATTTTGCCGGAAAGCTTTATCTCCTTTTATACGATACTGACATCGACTTTATGGTTCTTACAGGAGGCAGTAAGAGCACAAGATACGGGTTTGACTTTTCAAGAAATATAAGCCCGAATCTTGAAATCCACGGAGAATTCGCATTTATCAATAACTTCGAAAAAAAATTCATCAACAGCAGCGGAGAGCTCTTTAAGCGTAAGTTCAACGCAAAGAGCTATCTCCTGGGGACCAGATATCTTACTGTACATGATATGACAATTATCTTTGAATACTATCATAATGGCACAGGGTATACAGATGATGAGATAGAGGACTATTTTTCTTTTATCGACAGCTCCCATAAAACATTTACTGCTACGGGCAATAAAACTCTTTTGCAAAAAGCATTAAATCTTATGGAAGGTAATTACGGAAGAGTAAATCCAATGAGGGACTACCTCTATGTGCGAGTAAGCCAGAAGGAACCCTTTGAGATTTTATATTTCACCCCTTCTGTAACGGGGATAATTAATTTAAATGACGATAGCTTTTCCCTTTCGCCGGAACTGCTGTACACAGGCATTACAAATCTGGAAATGCGCTTGAAAACCAGCTTTCTCACCGGGCAGAGGAACAGCGAGTACGGAGAAAAACTGAATGATTACCGGGCGGAATTAAGGGTCAGATATTACTTTTAATACGTGGGGGAAAGATATAATGCAGAGCAATATTATGAAAATCATACTATTGATAACTCTTTTTGCCGTCCTGAATGCCGGTCTCTCATGTGCGGAGACTATTGGCGGGTATGACCGTAACACTGAACTCAATCTCTCCGGAATAATAATGAAAGAATTTGAAGAGAGAAAAGGCCCGAGGATGTTTTTATTTAAATCGAATGAGCGGGTGTACCATTTAATTACAGGCCCGCGGTGGTATCTCTGGCAAATCGGTCTTTCTCTTCGAAAGGGAGAACAGGTTGAAATCATGGGTTCAAAAATGTGTGACAGGGAGGGAAATGTTTTTTTGCGTCTCAGTGAGCTGAGAAAACTGGATACAGGAGAACTGTACTGGTTCAGGGACAAAGATATGAAGCCGCTCTGGAGAGGGCGGGCTGGTGTTCAGGAATAAAGAAAGAGCTATGAGTAACTGGATAATAGTTTTGAGAAACAAAATTACTGACCCAAAAGAAGCGAACCACCATTATAAAAAGTCCCCGCTACCGCAGCTGTCATGAGACACGCAAGCGTGGCAGCAAGCAGTGCTCTCGGTCCGACAGCTGAAAGGTCTGCTGTCCTTTTCGGAACGAGAGCTGAAATTCCGCCAACGAAGATTGCAAGAGATGCCACATGGGCAAACCCGCACAAAGCATAGGTAGCGAGAAAGGCGGACCTCGGATGTTTCAGAACACCTGCATCAAGAAGGACAGCGAGATCCATGTAGGACTTTGTTTCTGTTACGATTGTCCTTTCCCCGATTACCTTTGCTATTTCAAAGGCATCTGATGGC
The DNA here is from genome assembly GCA_947259645.1 of Thermodesulfovibrionia bacterium. Taxonomy (GTDB): domain Bacteria; phylum Nitrospirota; class Thermodesulfovibrionia; order UBA6902; family UBA6902; genus Glo-13. The sequence continues at coordinate 5,277 of CAMYND010000121.1, forward strand.
GGGACCCCTATGATCAGGGTGAATGGATAAAACAGATATCCCAGGAGTCCTTTCAGGGACCAGTCAATGCTCAGCCCTATCACCTCATTTACCTTTGCCCCTGCGCCGGTAAACAAGAAATCCGCAACAGCCACGAGGCCGAGGAATGCAATAAGAAGTGCAACGACCCCTACCGCGAGCTTGAGGCCGGCATTGGCACCGTTGATGATCGCTTCAATAACAGATGACTCTTTCTCAACGTGAGGCGTTATATTCAGGCCCAGGGTCTCCGGCGTTTCTGTCTCGGGAAGCAGTAATTTTGACATTATTATCGCTGCAGGTGCTGAGAGAAACGATGCAGAAACAAGATGACCCGCAATGGTGGGAAACTGTTTTTGAAGTATCAAGATATAAATAGCCAAAACAGTCGAGGCAATCGTTGCCATGCCCGCAGTAAGAATTGTACAGAGTTCCGAGCGTGTCATCCTCTCAAGGTAGGGACGAACCGTAGTTGCAGACTCAATGCCGACAAAAATATTACTTGAGGCACAGAGGGCCTCGGCTCCGCTTACTTTCATCAGCTTTGTGAATATTTTCGCAAAGATCCTGATAAGCACGGACATAACCCCGACATAATAGAGGACAGCCATAAGGCTGGCAAAAAAGATAATTTGGGGCAGGACCTGAACAGCGAAGATAAAACCGAGAGACTCCTCGCCCCATTCATTTGTGGCGCCGGGCGGGAGGGCGAGTCTGCCGAACAGGAATTTAGTGCCGGAACTGGCCACATCAATAACTTTGACCAGAGCGTCATTAATAAACATGAAAACATCAGCGCCTGCAGGCACCACGAATATGAAGAGGGCGAAAAGCATCTGCAGCGCTGTTCCCCAGATAATGACGTTCCAGTTGACAACTCTTCTGTTCGTGGAAAGAAGCCAGGCAAAGACCATTAAGATAATCATGCCTGCGAAGCTTACGAGGTTATACATGTCCCGATGCCTTTCTCATTTAACCCTGACGTCCCTAAGATCCTGAAACTGTGTGAAAATTCATGAGGAA
>CAMYND010000122.1 GCA_947259645.1 Thermodesulfovibrionia bacterium
TCAGGAATCAATCAATACCATTAACCCCTACAGATTGAAACATGCTCTTGCGCCATCAGTAGCTGCTGAAATCGAAAATGTCAGAATAAATAAAAAGATAATACTCTCAGCGGTCAAACGTTTAGCAGACAGATATGATATTACGATTGTTGAAGGAGCCGGAGGACTTATGGTCCCGGTATACGGGAAATACCTGGTTATTGATATTGCCAAAGACCTTAATCTGCCCATAATTATAGTGTCAAGGCCTGGTCTTGGGACAATCAACCATACACTGCTTACAATCGAAGCAGCCCAACAGAGGGGGCTTCATGTGCAGGGTGTAATAATCAACTATGCAGAACCCGTAAAAAAGGGACTCTCTGAAAAGACCAATCCGGAAATTATTGAAAGACTCAGCAGAATTCCTGTTCTCGCTGTTATTCCTTTTTCAATAAATACTGAAAAGGGCGGTACAGAAGAAATATTTAAAGGAATTGGGGAGAAGTTGATAAAAAGGGAGCATTTACCAGGTGCTAAATAAGAGGCAAACGCATGGATGATCTCATTGCTATTGCGGAACAGTTTAACCTGCCGGGTAAGGTGCGAGATGTCCATTCATTTGGCAGTGGAAATATTAATAATCAACAGCCTGAACTTGTGGTAAAGAATATGGCTGTCATCACCACACATATGCGAAAGCGTCTTCAGCATGAACCTCTCGAGGAAGGCAGACGCTGGGAGGTTCCTGATGTAATAATAACAAGGGAGGGCAGAGACCACTGGATTCATAAAGATGGATCAGTCTGGCGCGCGATCAGTTTTATTGAGGGGGTTCAGTCATATCGTACCATCAGGGACCTGGAGCACGGAAAGGAAGCCGGCTTTGCCCTTGGCATGTTTCATAATCTGCTGAGCGACCTTCCGAAGGGACGTTTATCCGATACTCTTGAAGGATTTCATATTACTCCTGCCTATCTCTCGCATTATGATAAAGTGCTCGAAGGCACGACAGTGCCAGGTTCCGGTGATATAGCGTACTGTAACGAGTTTGTGCGTAAGAGACGTTCCTGGGCGCATGTTTTAGAAAAGGCAAGAGAAGAAGGGCGGATCAGTCTTCGTACGATTCATGGTGACCCCAAAATTGATAACATCATGATCGATATCAAGACAGGCAGGGCTGTTAGCATTATTGACCTCGATACCGTAAAACCGGGTCTGGTTCATTATGATATCGGGGACTGTCTTCGCTCAGGCTGTAATCCTTTAGGTGAAGATTCAGAGCAGTTGGAGAACATCTACTTTGACACTGACTGTTGCAGGGCTATCCTCCAGGGATATGTATCTGCTGCAGGTAATTTTCTTACACGAGGGGACCACGATTTTATCTATGACTCGATCAGGCTGCTTGCCTTTGAGCTTGGATTAAGGTTCTTTACCGACTTTCTGGAAGGCGACGTGTATTTCAGGACCCGCTACGAAAAACACAATCTCATCAGGGCCCTTGTCCAGTTTAAACTTACCGAGAGTATTGAAAGCCGTGAATCAGCTATTCGTGAAATTATCAAGGACGTGACCCGGTAATGAGCAGGGGCACGGTGAACCGTGCCCCTGCAATAGAGATCTACTTTGAAGGTGCGGAGGAAGGCGCTGCTTTCTGCTCTGCTGCAAGATTATTTATCTTATTCAGAAGGGATACAAGCTCTTTATTTTTCTTTTCGAGCGCAGCTATGGATTTGCTCATTTCTTCTTTTGAATCTACCTGGAGACGCGTAAATGAAAGAAGCCCCTTGAGTTTGCTAATCTGCGCCAGTAAAGATTTGTTGTCTTCTTTAAGAGTTGCGAGTTCAGTACTCGTTTCACCCTTTGATTCTACCTGCAACTCCAGGTGAGCCACAATTCCTCTTAGATTGCTTACCTGCTTCTCAAGTTCCTTGTTCTGACTTTTAAGCCGTATAAATTCGGCACTCTTGTTCTCATCGGCTTCCATCTGAAGATCTTTGTGCGCGACCATCCCTTTAAGGGTGCTCACCTCTTTTTGAAGATCTTTGCTCTTATTTTCGATTATTGACGTATCTGATGGTCCGCCTTCACTTGAGTCGAGCCGCATATTCCTGTGAGCAATCATCCCTTTCAGGGAGGCTATCTCTTTTTGAAGTGCTTTTTTTTCTGCTTTTCCTTTCGCAATCTCTTCTTTTAATGACTTGTTGTCGCGCGATATCCTGCTTTTGTCCGCATGTTTGAGGTCAGCTTTCAGGTTTCTGTTCTCTTTCTCGAGCATCTCAATACTTTTCATTACCTGGTTTAATGCCTGCTTTGCTTCGGCCTCCTTGCTTCCTTTGCTGCCGGACGAACAGGATACGGTAACAAGAGCCACTACAATGTAAACAATTCCTTTCAATGCGACTGCTCTACTTTTTTTCATTATTTCCCTCCTCTTATGCATGGATTATGATGAAATTAAATATTGATGATACTATTATATCGCAGATTTGAAAAAATGGAAGACATTCTCTCTCCACCTTTTCAGTCTGTTAATCTCTCGTTAAATGTCTGTACTTGATGCGATGGGGCTGATCAGCGTCAGAGCCGAGCCGGGACTTCCTGTCCGCCTCATATTCAGAGTAGTTTCCGTCAAACCAGATCACTCGGCTTTCACCCTCAAAGGCAAGTATGTGCGTTGCTATGCGGTCAAGAAACCAGCGGTCGTGGCTGATCACGACAGCACAACCCGCAAAATTCTCGAGCGCCTCTTCAAGGGCACGCATGGTATTAACATCCAGATCGTTTGTCGGCTCGTCAAGGAGAAGGACATTACAGCCTTCTTTCAGCATGCGGGCAAGATGGACACGATTCCGCTCTCCTCCTGACAGCATCGAGACTTTTTTCTGCTGGTCACTACCGGAAAAATTGAAGCGCGCCACATACGCCCTGGAGTTGACCTCCCTTTTACCCAGTTGTATTACATCAAGACCGTCGGATATAACTTCCCAGATCGATTTGTCCGGTTTGAGATCATCGCGGCTCTGGTCCACATAGGACAGTTTTACGGTTTCTCCGGTCCTGAATGTGCCGGAATCCGGTTCTTCCTGATTGGTAATCATCCGGAACAGGGTGGTCTTTCCAGCGCCGTTCGGCCCTATGATCCCTACGATACCTCCCGGAGGAAGGGAGAATGTTAAGCCATCGATAAGAATATTGTCATTGTAGGCCTTGACCACGTTTTTTGCTTCTATCACTACATCCCCCAAACGTGGTCCGGGCGGAATATAGATCTCGAGCTCCTTTGACCGCTTTTCGGTATCCTGGCGGAGGAGTTCCTCATATGAACTTATTCGAGCCTTGGACTTGGCATGACGGCCTTTTGGTGACATCTGTATCCATTCAAGCTCACGCTGAAGGGTCTTCTGCCTGTCGCTTTCGGATTTTTCTTCCTGCTGCAAACGCAGTCGTTTCTGTTCCAGCCAGGAGGAATAATTTCCTTTCCAGGGGATTCCCTCTCCCCTGTCGAGCTCGAGTATCCAGCCTGCCACATTATCAAGAAAGTAGCGGTCATGGGTCACAGCTATAATAGTGCCGGCATACGACTGGAGATGATGCTCAAGCCATGCAATAGTTTCCGCGTCAAGGTGGTTGGTCGGTTCGTCAAGGAGCAGGATATCGGGCTTCTGCAGAAGAAGCCTGCAGAGAGCCACCCGTCTCCGTTCACCTCCGGATAGTATCTTGACAGGCGTCTCACCCGGCGGGCAGCGCAGTGCGTCCATGGCCATTTCCAGACGTGAATCCAGGTCCCACGCATCAAGTGCATCAAGTTTTTCCTGAACAATTCCCTGCCGCTCAATCAGTTTACTCATTTCATCATCGGACATGGGTTCTGAAAACTTCTCATTGATAAGGTTATATTCCCTGAGTGCTTCTACTGTCTCCCCTGCACCTTCTTCGACAATTTCACGCACTGTCCTGCTCTCATCGAGTACGGGTTCCTGCTCCAGAAGACCGACAGTATGGCCCGGCGACAGGACAGCCTCGCCGTTAAACTCTTTATCAGTCCCTGCCAGTATGCGAAGGAGGGAACTTTTTCCTGAACCGTTGAGGCCTATAACACCGATCTTTGCTCCGTAGAAATATGAGAGATAGATATCTTTCAGAACAGGCTTTTTGTTATAAAACTTTGAAACTCCAACCATGGAGTAAATAATTTTATTTGGTTCGCTGCTCATCTTCTTTTGGTCCTTTCTTTAATTTCCTGCTCTTCACTGAACAGAGATGATCCCTGTCACTGAATCTGACATAAAAGTATACCACAAACAAAAAAAGATGCTATTTATCTGATTGTTACGTCTGATCCGTGAGAAGACATGACCGGGTATACAAAATGTCCTGGTCAGGCAA
>CAMYND010000123.1 GCA_947259645.1 Thermodesulfovibrionia bacterium
AGAAAGACAGTCTCTGGTTCATAAACCATTCTCGATGTTTGTACATAAACAATATGTGAACAGATTTTTCGCACATCTCAAAAAGGTCATTGAAATACAATCAAGGCTGAAATGTATAATTCTTCTTCAGCTCCGACCGGGTTCTCATAAGGTTATCCAGCGATATGTTGAGATGGAAAGCATTGCAGTAATGGATACGACAGGTAATTCTATGGCGCTCCGAATGTCAGTAAGCGATATTACAGCCCGCAAACTGCAGGAAGAGAAACTTGTCCGGGCAGGTCAGGAGTGGGAGCGTACATTTGATATCATTCCCGATATTATCCTCATTATTGACAACCAGCACAGAATAAAGAAAGCAAACAAGGCGCTGGCTGAAAAGCTCGGGGTAGAGCGGGATAACCTGATAGGCCGGACCTGTTATGAAGTAATACACGGATCAGAAGAACCTCCATCGTACTGTCCGCATAGCAAGTTAATGTCAGGAGGGGAGGAAGAATTCGCGGAAGTATATGAAGAGCACTTGAAAGACCACTTCATCCTGAGCTCAACGCCTGTATATGATGTTGATGGCTATCAATCAGGAGTTGTTGAGGTTTTCAGGCAGATAACTGCACGCAAGGAAATGGAGGATCAGCTTAAAGCTACTGCAATCACCGATTCTCTCACAGGACTATTAAACAGGAGGGGTTTTTTCACACTTGCTGAGCAGCAGTGCAAACTGGCTATCCGTTCAAAAAAGCGAATGCTTCTTGTGTATATGGACCTCGACAATATGAAAAAAATTAATGATAAACTCGGGCATGCCTCAGGGGACCGGGCCTTGGTGGATACAGCGAACATCATAAAAAAGACATTTCGCGACTCAGATATTAAGGGACGTATCGGAGGAGATGAGTTTGTAGTGCTTATGACAGATCCAGGCCCCGGAACTGAAAAAATTGTGAGCAAGCATTTCCAGAAAAGCCTGAAAACATTCAACGCACAGGAAGATCGCGAATACGATTTGGCGGTTAGCATGGGGTTTTCTGAGTATCATCCGGACCACCGCTGTACTATTGAAAACCTGGTAAACGCTGCTGATTCCTCCATGTATATAAATAAAAGGAAGAAAGCAGGTAAGGATCTAATAGGGGACCCAGGGGAAAAAGTGACGGAGCAGCGATTGCATAAGCGATATCAAACAAAGGATGAATGCTGGGCTGAGATTGGGGATTCAGGCAGAATCAAGATTAGGGACATAAGCGCCTCAGGCATTTCCCTTTCAGACATGCCTCATCTCATGACCAGCATTTTTCAGACTATGAAAATTCACTTTAACAGTGAAATAAGCCTGGTCAGGGCAGTAATGGTCTGGTCGCAGCAGAAAGTCCCGGATAATTATGAAGCAGGGCTGAAGTTTGTCGGATTAGGTGAAAGGGACAGACAATCATTAGAAAAAAAGATTGTCCGACTGTCTTCGTGATCCTTCATTCAGTAGAAGTCAGCTATCAGCTTTCATCGCATTGACCTCTTTTATAGTTAATAGTACAATTAGCAATCAAACCGTAAGCCGGGAGAATGAATGCCTGCAAAAAAGAAAACAACAGCAAAAAACCCCGCCTCAAAAAAAGTCACAAATAAGAAAGCCGCGGTAAAAAAGAAGACAGCCAAATCAAAGCCTGCAACAAAGTCCTTACCCAAAAAAGCAAAAGTACGGAAAACTGCCAAAATACCAGCAATACCTGAGAATAACGGGAAGACCAACCCCTTCTGCATCGTGGGCATTGGCGCGTCCGCAGGCGGGCTCGAGGCCCTGGAGGGACTCTTTTCCAAAATGCCTGCTCAGACCAATATGGCATTTCTCATAGTCCAGCATCTGGCGCCCAAGCACAAAAGCATTATGGGATCGCTTTTAAGCAAATATACGGCGATAAACATCCTTGAGATGGAAGATGGCATGAAGATCGAACCCAACTATATGTATCTGAACCCTCCTGATAAAGAAGTCTCATTATTAAATGGCGTACTGTTTTTAACGGACCCGCAGGAGACCCACGCAGTAAGGCTGCCTATTGATCATTTCTTCCGCTCCCTGGCTGAAGACCAGAGGGAAAAGGCGATCGGTATAATCCTCTCAGGAACCGGAACGGACGGCACGCAGGGGATCAAAGCCATCAAGGGTGAAGGCGGGACGACCATGGTCCAGGAAGAGAAGCAGGCAAAATACGACAGCATGCCCCGGAGCGCCATACATACCGGTTACGTTGATTTTATTCTTCCTGTTGAAAAGATGCCCGGGGAGCTTATTAAATACATTAAACATCCCTACGTGGAAGGAGCAGGCAAGTCGCTTACCCCCAAACAGGAGTACCTGAACACCATAACGAAGATATTCCTGCTCATCCGCTCAAGCACCGGTCATGACTTCTCTCACTACAAGCAGAACACAATCCGCCGGAGGATAGAGCGGCGTATGGCTGTTCATCAGATAGACCGGATTACGGATTATCTCCATTATCTGCAGGGAAATGCCCCCGAGGTGGATAACCTCTTTAAAGATATGCTCATCACCGTCACCAACTTTTTCCGTGACCCCGAGGCCTTTGAAATGGTGAACAAAAAAGTGATCCTCGCCATTCTGGAGAATAAAACACTTGATTCTTCGATACGCGTCTGGGTGCCGGGGTGTGCAACAGGGGAAGAGTCCTATTCGCTGGCCATGATGTTCCTTGAGGAAATGGATAATGCGGAAAAGAACCTGAATATGCAGATCTTTGCAACAGATATTGATGCAGAGGCAGTGGAATATGCCCGCACCGGTGTGTATCCCGACGGTATTGCCGCGGACGTCTCTGCGAGGAGATTGAAGAAGTTTTTCACCAAAGTGGACAATACCTATGTGATTAATAAACGGGTTCGGGAGGTGGTGGTCTTTGCTGTCCAGAACCTTATCAAGGACCCGCCCTTCTCCCGGCTTGACCTCGTGAGCTGCCGTAATGTGCTGATCTATATGGACTCAGTGCTTCAAAAGCAGATCATGCCTCTTTTCCATTATGTCCTGAACCCGGAGGCGTTCCTCTTTCTGGGCACATCAGAGAGTATCGGGGATTTTGCCGATTTATTCTCCCCTGTTAATACGAAGTGGAAGATCTTCAGGCGAAAAGGGGGTGCCGTTGAAAAAAACAAATATCCGGTCTTACCCTTCCATGAGGTCACTAACGGAGTGCTGGGGGTTGAACGCAGGCAAATACCGGGCGAGATGAATGTCCGGGAGGTGACCGAGAGTTTGATACTTCGGGACTACGCTCCTCCCTGTGTCCTGATCAATGAAAAACATGAGATCATATATTTTCACGGCAATACCGACACGTTCCTCTCACCCCCGACAGGAGAGCCCACTTTTGATATCCTCAAGATGGTCCGCAATGAACTGCGCTATACCCTGAGCGCACTGATCCATAAGGCCGTATCGCAAAAAAAAGCGGTTGTTTCAAAAGGCCTGAGCATGAATTACGGCAGCAGTGTAAAAACCATTGACCTCATTGTCAGACCCATGCCGGAAAAGCGGGGCATGCCCTTTATGACGATGGTCATATTTGAAGACAAAACCGCTGCTGAAAAAGGCGAGAAAAAGAAGAAAAAGCCTGCCAGGGCCGGGAGCATAGAGCCCCGCGTTAAAGCCCTTGAGCAGGAGCTTCAGTCTACCAAGGAGTATCTCCAGACAACCATAGAGGAGCTTGAGACCTCAAATGAAGAGCTGAAATCAACGAACGAAGAGCTCCAGTCCACAAATGAGGAGCTCCAGAGCACCAACGAGGAGATGGAGACATCCAAGGAAGAACTCCAGTCAACCAA
>CAMYND010000124.1 GCA_947259645.1 Thermodesulfovibrionia bacterium
TATTTTTTAACTACAAGACATGAGTTGTTGCCGCCAAATGCAAAACCGTTATTTAAAGCTACGTTTACTCTTTTTACTTTCGCTTTATTTGACACACAATTTATATCACATGATGAATCCGGTGTCTCATAATTTATTGTTGGAGGTATAAGGTTTTCCTTAACTGCCAGGCAACATGCTAATGCTTCGATTGATGATGCAGCGCCCATCGGGTGACCGAGCATCGATTTTATTGAACTTACAGGAATAGATCGATATATTTCTTTAAAAACACCTTTAATAGCTGCGCACTCAGTCTTGTCATTACCAAGTGTGCCAGTTCCATGAGCATTAATATAATCAACATCTTCTTTTAATGTCCGAGTATACTTAAGGGCGTTCAATATTGCCTTTTCAATGCCCTCCTTCTTAGAGGCGGTCATATGGTGGGCATCACAACTGATCCCGTAGCCCGGTATCTCAGCATATATATTCGCGTTTCTCTGCAAAGCCGAATCCAGTGATTCAAGAAAAAGTATAGCAGCTCCTTCCCCTACAAGCATTCCTTTTCTGTTTTTATCAAATGGCTGGCATTTATCAGGGGCCATTGCATAGACTCGCTGAAACCCGGTAAAGGCCAGTTTGGAAAAAGCATCAGCTCCTCCAACTATCGCATACTCAAGATCTCCTCTCTTGATAAAATCAAACCCGTATCCTATAGCATAGTTCCCGGCCGCGCATGCAGTCGGAATGAGGTAATTTGGTCCATCAAGCTTAAAGAAGAGCCCAATATTGGCAGGGATATTGTTGGCTGGAGCCTGCAGAATTTTTGCCTTGTTCAACTTGTCTGTTCCATCCATTACCCAGGAGTCGATGGACTCCTCCAAAGGCTTTTCACCCATAGTAGTACCAATGAAAACGCCAGTCTTTCCACCGTTTATTTTCTTGCCCTTTAGTCCTGCATCATCAAGAGCAAGCGCACTGGCTGCAACAGACAACTGAGAAGTCCTTCCCATAAATGGAAGTTTTCTTGTAGAAATAAAATCAGCAGGATCAAAGTTTTTCACCTCACCTGCTTTGTGGCACCTGAATTCACTGGAATCGAAAGATGAAACCTCGCTGATTCCGGATGTGCCGCTGATAATGGCTTTCCAGAAATTATCTTTGCCTATTCCAACGGATGATATAACACCTAAGCCGGTGACAACAACTCGTCTTTCACTCATTTCAGTTGAATACTAAACACAAGGTTTGCCTTTGCCACGATCTGATCATTCACTGTAGCTGAAGCATCAGTAATCGCAGCATTATCGAGAAACTTCACTTTGTTCGACTCTATCACTACCCTATCTCCCGGTAACACCGGGGCAAGAAATTCTGCCTTCACTTTCCCCAGGTAATAGTCTGGATGCGCCTTGGCAATATGAGGCCTGTCGACAGAATAAAGAATTACGGATGCTTGCGCCATTGCTTCTATAATGAGAACCCCGGGCATTATAGGTTTGCCCGGGAAGTGACCCCTGAAATAATCCTCATCACCTTTAATATGTTTAACCGCTACAATTTTTTCAGATCCTTCAATAGCAATGACTTCATTTATAAAAAGGAAGGGCTCTCTATGGGGTAAAGCAGACTTGATTTTATTCAGATCCCAGATCATCTGTTAACTTGTCTTGTTTTTTGTGTATTCAACCAGCTGTCCAAGATTGTGGATTTTCGGAATATCCTCTTCAGGAACGATAATTCGATACATTTTCTCAAAAGCTGCTACAATTTCAATTGCCTTTAATGAATCAACATCTAAATCCTTAAAAAAATCCACGTCCGGGTTGAGTTGCTCTACAGGAACCTCCAGAATTTCAGAAACCATTTTTGTTATCTCTTCTTCAATATTGTTGCTCATGCAACCTCCTTAATTCCACTTTGATAAAATAAACGATGCATTACTACCACCGGGCCCATGATTATTTATCAATACATTATTGATCCGGGTAATTCGTGACTCATTCGCTACATAATCAAGATCGCAGTCATCATCTCTATCCTGATAATTGAGAGTTGGAGGAATAAATCCTTTGTACATGCTGCCTATGGAAGCAGCTATCTGAAACAGACCTCCTGCACTAAATGTTTCACCTATCATCGACTTTATTGAACTTACAGGGATATTATAAGCATATTTACCAAAGACATTCTTTATAGCTTTCGTTTCCAGTCTGTCCTGGTCCCATACCGAATTAGCTGAAGCACTGATATAGTCTATCTCTGAAGCATTTAATTCAGAGTTCCTCATGGCCTCTCTTATGCTTTCCTTCAACCCTTTTGCTTCCGGGTGATATTTGCCCATTTTAAAAGCATCAAAACAGTTGCCAATACCATTAACCCGTGCATAGATGTTGGCTCCTCTCTGTAAAGCATGATCCTCATCCTCAATCACAATAACCGATGCGCCTTCTCCCAGTATAATGCCATTTCTTCTCCTGTCAAAGGGGCAGGAGATCTCCTCACCTCTTAATCCGGCAAAGTAACCTAGACGATAAAAACCTGAATAATTAACTAATGAAAGGCTTTCTACACCGCCTACGAGAACCGCTTTAATTCGTCTGAGCCTGATAAAGTCCATAGCATATTTCAAAGCGTCAATACTTGAACTGAATCCTGTAGAAATCGTTGTATTAAATCCCTGAATATTAAACCGTATTGATACCTGGCTTGAGGCAGCATTCATAACAGTGCCCGGGAAAAGTGCCGGATCTGTAAAGCGAGGACCGTCCTGGATTGCGCCTTTATCAAATTCTGCAACATTCCAAAGCGAAGACAGGGTAGTGCCGGTACATACTCCAATGTCATCGGTATTATTAGAATCTATATTTAAAGCGGAATCATCAAGAGCAAGCTTAGCTGCAGAACAGAGCAGCCGTGAACTACGCTCGAGACTTCTGAGCCCTTTTTGACCTAAATATCGCGCTGGATCAAATCCATGAATTTCGCCTGCCTTTTTGCATTTAAACTGACCCGTGTCAAAACGTTCAATAGGTTTTATCCCCGATTCTCCTCTCTTTAAAGAGGACCAGAACTGATCTTTCCCGATTCCATTCGGGGCTATTACTCCAAGGCCTGTAACAACTATTTTCTTTGTATTCACTTGTTATCCTGTACTCAGTCCACCATCAATAACATAAGTTTGGCCGGTAATGTACGCGGCATCATCGCTGACCAGAAATTTAACGAGCGCGGCAACTTCTTCAGCCCGGCCTAATCTGGATAATGGAATCTGTTTTAATATCTGCTTCTTGTACTCATCATTTAAGTCTTCTAACATATCTGTTTCAATAAAGCCCGGAGCAACCGCGTTAACACGGATGTTATAGGGGCCGACTTCCTTTGCGAGTGCCTTTGTGAATCCTATCATTCCCGCTTTTGAGGCAGAGTAATTAGTCTGCCGCGACAACCCGGTAATCCCGCTCACTGAGGACATGTTGATGATAGTGCCTCTTTTTTGTTTCATGAATGTCATTATTGCCGCCCTGGTAAGATTAAATGTACCGTCAAGATTTGTATTCACCACATCGTGCCAATCTTCAGTATCCATGAGAGCAAGAGCCTTATCCCTTGTTATACCGGCGTTATTGATAATGATATCCACTCCTCCCAGGAGAGACTGGGTATCTGCCACCCATGATTTCACCGCTTCAAAATCCTTAATGTCAACCTTGAATGATCCAACTCGCACCCCCAGCTCTTTAAGT
>CAMYND010000125.1 GCA_947259645.1 Thermodesulfovibrionia bacterium
ACTCAGGTGGGATCCTCTCTTTCCGGTGTCCTCTACATCTTTGATGAGCCAAGTATCGGGCTTCATCCCAGAGACTGCGGCAGGCTTCTCGACAGTATCTGTAAACTCAGGGAAATGGGAAACACTGTTATTGTAGTTGAACATGATGAAGATACCATGCAGCGGGCTGACCATATAATTGATATGGGCCCGGGGGCCGGCGTAGATGGCGGATATATTATTTCTGAGGGGAGTTGGGAGCATATGATAGCTGATGATAAATCCCTGACCGGCAAGTACCTCAGTGGACGGATGGCGATTGCAATACCGGACAGGAGAAGACCACCGAAAGACTACATTACGGTAAAAGGAGCGAAGGCATTTAATCTGAAAAATATTACTGTCAGAATCCCTCTGGGTGTTTTCAGCTGCGTTACCGGTGTTTCCGGCTCAGGTAAAAGCACGCTTATTATAGAAATCCTGTACAAGGCACTTTCAAAAAAACTGTACTCTTCACACAGCAGTCCCGGGGAGCACGAACGGATAGAGGGTATTGAAAAGATCGACAAGGTCATTGATATAGACCAGTCTCCGCTGGGCAGGACACCACGGTCAAATCCTGCAACATATACCGGCATCTATACCTTTATCAGAAATCTCTTTTCCCAGACAGCTGAATCACGGGTAAGAGGGTACAAACCGGGCAGGTTCAGCTTTAATGTTCCGGGTGGGCGGTGTGAAGAATGCAAAGGGGACGGGTTGAGAAAAGTGTCCATGCATTTTCTTCCTGATGTGTATGTACCCTGTGAAACATGTAAGGGGAGCAGGTATAACAAGGAAACGCTGAGTATCCGGTTTAAGGGGAAAAATATTTCTGATGTGCTCAATATGACAGTCTCACAGGCCTTGGAGTTCTTTGAGGCGATCCCCTCTCTGCAGGGCAGGCTTTCAACCCTTGAGAAAGTAGGGCTTGGCTACATTCAGCTTGGACAGTCAGCAACAACGCTTTCCGGAGGCGAAGCACAGCGGGTGAAACTCTCGAAAGAGTTGAGCCGGAGAGCTACGGGGAAAACCCTCTATATCCTTGATGAACCAACAACCGGGCTTCATTTTATTGATATTCAGAAACTCCTGGATGTTCTCAACGAGCTGGTCGACGGGGGCAACACGGTCGTAGTAATTGAGCATAATCTGGACATCATGAAAAGTGCGGACTACATTATCGACCTTGGCCCTGAAAGCGGTGCAGAAGGAGGGAAAGTCATTGCGCAGGGAACTCCCGAACTAATCGCCACAAAAAAGAGGTCCCATACAGGCAGGTTTCTCAGGGAAAAACTGGGGAAATAATAGTGAGGATACCATGAACGTGAGCAATAAAGAACTGCTGAGAAAAGAGCCGGCTGGATACAGCAGAGGAGATGAACTGCACCCGATGTTTTTCACGTCTTTGCTCTGCCTTATGGTATGTCTGCTTTTGCTGGCCGGATGCACCAGGGGGGACACGATGTATAAGGAAAGCCGGGTGCTGATGGATACGTTCTGTACAATTACGCTCGTCAGTGATTCTAAGGAAAAGGCCCGTGAAGCGATAGAGGCCGGGTTTGCAGAAATAAAAAAACTGGAGACTCTCCTGAATTATTTTTCTGACAGCAGTGAAATCAGTGCCGTTAACAGGGCTGCCGGCATCGCGCCGGTAAAGGTAAGTAGCGATACGATAGAGATTCTTGAAAAGACCGCTCTGATAAACAGGCTCACTGAGGGGGCTTTTGATCCCACTCTGGCGCCGGTCATAGGGCTGTGGGATTTTTCAAAAAACATACTCAATCATTCTGTCCCATTAAAAAACGATATTCTTGAGGCATTGGAGCTTGTTGATTACAGCCTCGTCACGATAGATAAGGATAAGTCCGAAGTATATTTAGTTGAAAAAGGAATGGAACTGGATTTGGGAGGAATTGCCAAGGGATTTGGAGCTGACAGGGCGATAGAGGCGGTCAGGTCCAGGGGGATAAAGGCGGCCCTTGTGGCGATTGCCGGTGATATCAGAGGCTATGGATTGAGCGCGTCTGGAGATGCCTGGAACGTGGGGATACAGAACCCGCGGCCTGATGCTGTAACGGATAAACCATGGGAGGACATATCTGCACGTCTTGAGCTGAAGGACAGGGCTATATCCACGTCCGGTGATTACCAGAGATATTTCCTGGTGGATGGGAAGCGTTACCATCATATCCTTGATCCGGAAAGAGGGTTTCCTGCGGAATCGGACCTGGTCAGCGCCACGGTCCTTGCCCCGGAGGGCTACCTGGCTGACAGTCTGTCAACAGCTGTTTTTGTCCTCGGTTCTGAAAAGGGAATCGCCCTGCTTGAGTCACAGGGCTATGACGGTGTGCTGATAAAAAAGAGTAAAGAAGTGGTCCTGACCAAAGGGTTAGAAGGGAAAGTCACTATCCTGAACCATGACTATTATCTCTCTGATTAACGCGTACAGTATCTGAATCTGTTGTATTAGTTCCTGACTGCTGTTTTCTTTTTGGACGTTATCCTCTAAACTTAATGCCACATGAACAACAGCGGGAACATATCTTCGGACTCTGGGGCAAAGGTCCGTCCGGAAGCCCTGCATATAGCCCTGCTTTCAGCCTATGCTGTTGGTCTTCACAGCATCGAGGCCCTCATTCCTACTCCTGTTCCCTGGCTGAGACTTGGCCTGGCGAACATCATTACCCTTGTGACCCTTTATTTATACGGGCTGAAAGGTGGAATGACCGTAACACTTACCCGGGTTTTTATCAGAAGCCTTCTTGCGGGGACCTTTCTTGGTCCAGCCTTTATTATGAGTCTCGGGGGTGGAGTTGTGAGCACCCTTACCATGTGGGCCCTGATGTCTGTCTTTAAGAAGTATATCAGTCCTGTCAGCGTAAGCATTTTTGGCGCCTTATTCCACAATGTGACACAGCTGTTTCTCGCGTATTTCCTCTTTGTTAAACAGATTCAGGCCATACTGATCGTCAGCCCGGTAATTCTCTTTTTTGGTTTGCTTACAGGGATCGTCAATGGTATCGCAACGAGCATGATACTGAAAAGAATTCCCCAGTTTAATAAGAAATAAAGACCGTCTCTCCATTGCCGCGCTCGGTTGCAGCACCGTGCAAGGCGATCAGGGGGTGCTCTTGTTCATCATTCTAACCTCTTTGATTTAATGATTTTTCCAGGTCTCAGGTTGCTGAAAATTCATTGCCTTATGTATACTTCAAAGTCAGCACAGTCAACGTTATAGCTGTTGCCGGAATTCACGATAACCATAGAGGAGCGAAAATGATAGAAACGATTGAACTGGTAAATGGTGTTGTAAAGATGCTTGATCAGACAAAGCTGCCGCGGGAGGTCATCTACAATGACTGTACTGACTATCAGACTGTTGCCGAAGGAATCAG
>CAMYND010000126.1 GCA_947259645.1 Thermodesulfovibrionia bacterium
AGTTAATACATGGCTTGGCAGGCGGCGTTCAATCGGTGTAACAGCCTTTATTATATGAATAATCTCTTTATTGTAATTGACATTAATGTGAGGTACATGTTAATTTTCAGGGCCCTCGAAGGTGAAAAAATATGCCATATACTATAGATTTTAACCTGTCAATTGAATGTATAAAAAAGGAAGAGCTTTTGCAAAGAATGGAAAGCGGTTCTCACTATGTGCTCGTAGACACTATTGGGACATATGACGGAAATGAATACAAAATCAAGGGGGCAACAACTATCCCGTATCCCGAAGTAGTTGACAGAAGAAATGAACTGGCCCTATATGACGAAATTATCATATATTGTAAGCACAGCAATTGTGTAGCGTCAAAAAAAGTTGCTCTTGCACTGCAGCTCCTCAATGTGAGACACGTTAAAGTGTATGAAGGCGGTATTGACGAGTGGACAGCACTTGAACTGCCCATGGAAAAAGTATAATCCCGATATCTTTTACACAGCGGAATATTCAAGGCGGTTAAGAAGTATAGCAGCAGGTAAATCAAAGATATGAAATTACTGTTCTGCTTTCCCGAAAATAAACTTGCAGCATCCCAGATCCAGAACCTGATTGTCTTTAGACAGCCGTGACCTGAAACTTTCAGTAATGTGGTAGATCCTGTGGACGCCATCCTTCTTCTTCTGGACTAATCCGCCGTTTTCGAGGATCTTCAGATGCTTTGAAATGTTGTACATTTTTATGCCGAGATTGTTTGCGAGGTCCTGAACAGAAGCTTCTTCTTTTAAAAGCTCGTGCACTATTTGTAAACGATTCTCATCAGCCAGAGCTTTTAAGGTCAACGTCCAGTTCAGTGAAGAGTCAGGTGTGAAGTTATTAAATTGGGACACCTTTATATTTTATTATTTTTCTGCATGAAAATCAAGGTATTGTAAGGCCTTAATGGCTTTTCTCATTCAGGGAGACAATGTCAGCCTTGCCTTATTGTTCTTGCTGTAATATAGTAGCTGGCAGGTCAATTGTTAGTTAATTCCGTGTGCAGATACTATAATCGGGTTATAAATATTTCTAATTGATCCTCTAAGAAATAGTATGTTATAATTTCGCACGCATCTTCGTAAGTCTATAATTTTATTAAAGGACAGTTCATAGTGCTTTTATATTTATTCCTTGCAGTATATTTTTGCATTCTGATAACGGTGTTTATATATTCATCCCACCGTTATTACATGGTTTATCTTTATTACAAGCACCGTAAAAACCAGCCAAAGTTGAAAGATAAATTGCAGGAACTTCCGCGAATAACTATCCAGCTCCCGATATTCAATGAAATGTATGTTGTCAGGAGGCTGATTAAGTCAGCCTGTGAGGTTGATTACCCGAAAGAGCTCCTGGATATCCAGGTTCTTGATGACTCGACTGATGAAACAAAGACCGTTGCCCAGGAGTGTGTTGATCAGCTGAAAGAAGAGGGTTTTGATGTTGACTATATCCACCGCGAAAACAGGGAAGGGTTTAAAGGCGGTGCGCTGCAGAATGGACTCAAAACTGCCAAGGGTGAATTCATAGCTGTTTTCGATGCGGACTTTGTTCCCCAAAAGGATATTTTCCAGAAGACAGTACATTACTTTGCAGATAAATCAGTCGGCATGGTTCAGACGAGGTGGAGTTACCTCAACAGGAAATACTCCTTTCTGACAAAAATACAGGCCATTATGCTTGACGGCCATTTTGTGATTGAACACGCGGCAAGAAACTGGTCCGGCAGGTTTTTTAATTTTAACGGTACTGCCGGTATCTGGAGAAAGCAGGCGATAGAAACAGCGGGAGGATGGCAGCATGACACGCTGACTGAGGACCTGGATCTGAGCTACAGATCTCAATTGAAGGGCTGGAAATTTATATATTTGAAGGATGAACTTTCACCTTCAGAGATACCTGTTGAGATAAACGGATTTAAGAGTCAGCAGAACAGGTGGGCAAAGGGTTCCATACAGACTGCAAAGAAACTGCTTCCCCAGATACTGAAGAGCGATCTCCCCTTTAAGGTAAAGGTAGAGGCGTTTTTCCATTTAACAAACAATGTTTCTTACCTGCTCATGCTGCTGCTCTCGGTTTTAATCTACCCTTCCATGGTGGCAAGAATTAATATAGGGTGGTTTCAGATGATCGTGACTGATGTGCCTTTTCTCCTTTTCGCCACTGTAGGAATATCATTTTTTTATATCTGCTCTCAAAAAGAGGCTTACAAAGACTGGAAATCAAGGCTGCTTTATCTGCCGATGCTGATGTCCCTTGGCATAGGGCTGTCGGTCAATAATTCAAAGGCGGTGCTTGAGGCGCTTTTTAACAGGGAAACCGAATTTAAACGCACGCCCAAGTATAAAATTGAGGAGAAGAAAGACAGGTGGCTGGGGAAAAAATATAAGGGTGAAATGAACGTTCTTGTGATTATTGAGCTGCTCCTCGGAATCTACTTTTCATTTAATATTTATTTCGCTTATATTAATAAAATTTACGTTTCAATCCCCTTTCTCATGATCTTTCAAATGGGGTATTTCTATGTCGCATTTTTATCAATCTTTCAGGTGATATTAGGAGGCATGGCATCGAATCGCCTGTTTCGCTTTTTCAGTTCAAAAAGAGAAGCTGAAGATGTGATAGCAGCTTAATACGATACGTTAACGATGGAAGACGAATTCTTTTTTTTTAAAAAATCTATAAAAAGGAGTATATCTATGAAAAAAGGAATGATTGCAGCATTCATTGTCGTAGCAGGATGTTTATTAGCAACCAGTAATGCTCTGGCGGCATGGACCCAGGCAAAGGGGCACTCGTATAATCAGCTGACACTGAGCACGTATCAAACTGTTGAAAAATTTACTACCTTGAGTTATAGTCCTGCTGGTGTGCTTGTTGACCTGAACACAACCGTTCACAGGATAGAAACAGAAGAATTCAGACAGACCCAGCTCTCTTATTATGGTGAATATGGACTTACGGATAAAATTACAGTCCTAATTACAGTCCTGACTTCGTTTGCATGGAGTTGGGTCAGGTCTAATGATAATATCAGGTATGCAGGCGATGCAGGCCCGAGCGGAGTGAGTGATGTTGTCCTGGGGGTTAGACATAAACTTTTTGATAATATTGCAGGCACCGGAATTTTATCTTCTCTTCAGCTTGATGTGAAGATCCCGGAAGCATATGATTATTCAAATCCTGCTACGTACCAGAGCCTTGGGGACGGTCAGTACGATGCTACCATAAAACTTAAATTCGGCAGGGGATTCAGCTGGGGCTATTCAGTACTGGACCTTGATTATGTGTACCGGTTTGAGAATGATCAGTTGAAGCCTGCAACCTTCACGCCTTCAGATCAATTTAAATTTACGTTGAGTGGCGGTTATAGCGCTACTTCATGGCTCTCGATCAGGGGTCAGTTCTCCTGGCTTGATTCTCTCGGAAATGCAGATGTTTCCCCGGAACTTTTAGCCTTATTCTATCCTACCGGCGGATTAGCATCGAGTGGAGATATTGTAGTCATAAAAGATGCCCTGGGTCTTGAGCAGGACCTTATGAGCGCCGGTGTTGACCTTGCATTTTCGGTAAAGCCGGGTATGCAGATAGTCCTTTCCTTTAACAGGGATCTGGCTGGTTTTGGTGATCTTGAGTCTAAAAATGCGGCACTTGGTACTACATACAAGATCGCCTTAGCGTACAGTCATTAAGATGAAAAGTATTTTTTTATATTAATGTTTTCGATCTGAGGTGCTTTCTTTACTGGTCATTTAATAGATTACTAAGGAAAGCACCTTTTCTTTTTTCTCTATGAAGATTAAAAAAAAAATATTTATTATCTCATAGCAGCCCTCTTCTTTACGGTAGTTTCACTCTATACTTTCAACAACAGGCATACATTAGCAGCGGTTCTCTTCCAGACTCTGGGATCAAATGAAAAGGCCCTTGAGTCATTTGCAAAAGCGGTAAAGCTTGATCCTGAGAACAGTTATGCCTATTATCAGATGGGCTTGATGTACAAGGATTCAGGGGACCTGGACAAAGCCGAGTATGCGTACCGCGAACTATTGA
>CAMYND010000127.1 GCA_947259645.1 Thermodesulfovibrionia bacterium
GACTATCTGAAACCGTCCCTGTTTGCTTTTTGTAATCGGTTTTTGCCCGGTGATCATAATCATCGGCATTCCACCCAGCTGGGCAAATGCAGCAGGTGTGACCAGGTTCGTTGCTCCGGGTCCCAGAGTGGCGAGGCAGACACCAGGGGAGCCGGTAAGACGGCCATAGGTCGCTGCGATAAATCCAGCTCCCTGTTCATGGCGGGTTATGATGAGCTTTATGCTCGAGTCCTTTAAAGAATTGAGGAGGTCAAGATTTTCTTCACCGGGGATGCCGAATATATACTTTACTCCCTCGTTTTCCAGTGCTTTTACGATAAGATCAGATGTTTTTATCATGTCTGCCTATTTCATAAAACAATCGCATAGTAGTAATTGACTCTTTAAAAGTATATCACGAAACAAGAGTTCAATAAATAAAGTTTCTCAGATTTCCCCATCAAAGGGAAACTACGACAGGTCAAATGTCAGGAATTGTTCTTTAATGATTTTCATTTCTGGGATATAATGTAGAAAAGAACTCCCCTGGATACTCTGGCCATGAGGTAATAGATGCGAAAGACGGTTGCACAAAAACTGATAGAAAGCCATATTGTAAGCGGAAAGATGAGAGCCGGGGAGGAGATCGCGCTCCGGATAGACCAGACCCTTACGCAGGACGCTACCGGTACCCTGGTAATGCTCGAGTTTGAAGCAATGAATATGCCCCGTGTCCGGACTGAACTCTCTGCACAATATGTTGACCACAACCTGCTCCAGATGGATTTCAAAAACCCCGATGACCATCTTTTCCTTAAGAGTGCCTGTGAAAAATTCGGCATCTGGTACAGCAGGCCGGGGAATGGTGTCAGCCACCCTGTTCATATGGAGCATTTCGGGGTTCCCGGAAAAACGCTTCTCGGCTCTGACAGCCATACATGCTCAGCAGGTTCATTAGGAATGCTGGCCATGGGCGCCGGAGGGCTTGAGGTGTCCATGGCCATGGCCGGCGAGCCCTACTTTGTGAAAATGCCACTCATAATGGGGGTAAAACTGACCGGAAGTCTGCCTGACTGGGTGAGCGCGAAAGATGTTATTCTCGAGATGTTGAGGCGTCACGGGGTCGCGGGGGGCGCAGGGAAAATTATCGAGTATTATGGCCCGGGCCTGGAAACGCTCAGCGCTATGGACAGACACGTTATTGCCAATATGGGGGCAGAACTTGGCGCCACAACAACGGTGTTTCCCTCGGACGCTGCTGTCAGGCGTTATTTAAAGCTCAACGGCAGAGGGAATCTCTTTAGAGAAATTACCGCGGACAAAGATGCGGATTACGACAGTTCAGATGAAATACATCTGAGCGAACTGGAACCCCTTATAGCGTTGCCGGGCAGTCCCGGAAATGTTGTGCCGGTGACCGAAGTGGCAGGGAAAGAGATATATCAGTCTTATATAGGCTCCTCAGCAAATCCCGGCCTGCGGGACTTTGCGATCACAGCGCTCATCCTTGAGGGCAAACAGGTCCATGACCGGGTTTCCCTCGATCTGAATCCCGCTTCCCGGCAGATACTGGAAACCCTTACGGCAACAGGGTATCTCCAGAAACTCATTCATTCGGGCGCACGGATTCACCAGGCCGGCTGCAACGGCTGCATCGGGATGGGGCAGGCGCCGGCAACTGGCAAGATCAGCCTTCGCACGGTTCCCCGAAACTTTCCCGGAAGATCCGGGACAAAGAATGATCAGGTATACCTCTGCAGCCCTGAAACAGCAGCGGCTTCCGCATTAACAGGTGTTATTACAGACCCGAGAAGATCAGGCATGGATTATCCGAACTACCATGATCCTGAAAAAATTATTCTCAATAAAGAAATGCTGATAGCACCAAAGGGCGAGGGGGATAGTGTTGAACTTCAAAAAGGACCGAACATAAAACCCCTGCCTTCATTTGCCCCCATGCCTGAGAGGCTTGAAGGCCCGGTATTACTGAAAGTCGGTGATGATATTTCGACTGATGACATAATGCCGGCAGGAGCAAAGGTCCTCCCCTTCAGGAGCAACATCCCGGAGATCAGTAAATTTACCTTTAGCAGGATGGATGACACATTCTTCGAGAGAGCCGTTAAATTTCGGGAAAAGGGGTCGTTTATAATAGGAGGGGCAAATTACGGACAGGGTTCGAGCCGTGAGCATGCTGCCCTTGCCCCCCGCTATCTCGGGATAAAAGGGATTATTGCAAAAAGCTTTGCACGGATACATGGGCAGAACCTCTGTAACTTCGGGATCCTTCCCCTGGCCTTTGTGGAGCCAGGCGACTGGGAGAGAATAAACAGGGATGACGTCCTGGCAATTGAAGATGTCAGAAAGTCTGTCAGGAATGGACCGTATATTACCGTGTATAACAGGACAAAGAATGAGGTATATAAGACAATGCACAGGATGAGCAGCAGGCAGGCAGAGATTGTCCTGGCCGGCGGATTGATCAATCATATAAAGTCACGGAAGAGGTCAGGAGAGGTATCGTGAATCATGTTTGATTCCCCTGTTGCATTTACAGTGTTACGAGACTCTGAAAGACCTGAAAGGAGAAGGACATGGCAAATGAGACCGTTTCAAAGAACACCGGATTACGGGGAGTTACCGTAGCCGATACAAAGATCAGTTTTATCGATGGGGAAAAGGGTGTCCTTATCTACAGGGGATATCGTAT
>CAMYND010000128.1 GCA_947259645.1 Thermodesulfovibrionia bacterium
GCGCTCGATAGCACAACACTCTTGCCTTTGCCAGAGAAATTTCTATTTATTGCAAAAAGAACCGCAAAGATATACTGTCAAGCGTATAGTTATTTTACAATAAAGTAAGGATATGGGCAATCTTTTTTTTAGCATGTGTTGAACTGCCCTCAGTCTCCGATCCCCGGCCCGGGAACTATTCCGAAATAGATCCGCAGACAGTTAAAGTCCTCCGGTCCGACAAAGCCGTTATTATTATAGTCAGTGTCGCAGACATTTCCATAGTGCTGGATACCGACACGTACAGTGTCATCGTCTTCCCCGGAGTTGCTGTGCCGCTGATCAGGATTGGGAGTGCCGGGGCAGTTATCATCACAACTTTCTGTTTCACCACCGGTGCAGGGGTTTAAACCCTCTCCGTCGGGAATGCTGTCATCATCTACATCACATCCGTCAGGACAGACCAGGATCGACCCGTCAGCACTCATCCCCTGGACGCTCTGCCCCGATGCATTACCGAAAGACGGCGTCAGATCACGGGAAAAGACAACCAGTGCTTCAGCATCACCGGAGGGAATGCCCGTGTAAAGAGTATGTCAACAACAGGTCCCATGGGGAAAGTTGTGAGGGGCGGAAATATGTCCCCAAGAAAAAAATCCAGTTCCCCCGCTGCATCATCAAAGTCAAACGTCACAGAAACACTGAATCCTGCCGGTATGTTCAATGTGACTGCATCAGGTACACCATCGTTATCACTGTCTGTGGGGTCACCCATTTAAAGGATCGTTGTCAAGCATAAAGACTCCCCCATAGGTGAAAAGTTCTTTTTCACGATTTATTTAGTTACCGAATGTCTTCACCATTGCCGTACTTTCTTTTGGTTTCGGTGTCAGTCTTCACTGCACCGGTCACCTATCAGAATTAAGGTCATGCTCATGAGACCTTTTGAGCTCGACCCTTCCCCGATAACTCGGGGCCAGAAAATCTTCGGTTCCATGTCGTGTCCATATGGTTTATTACAAGTCTTATGGTTATTAACCAGCCCTTCTGTGGCTCACGCCATGGGCAGTAAAGATATTTGGCAACTCTATGTTAAACGGGTGGGACGGATTTCCAATCAAGTCTTATGGTTTTACCAACCCCACTCCTGGTTCACCGTCCCAGCCGGTTTTTTTACACGAATATCTTTTCAGGCATAAATGACACTCCATCTTTCATAATGTAATATGCTGCCTTTGCCAGCTTATGGGAAAGAGCATTATGTGCCACCATGAAATTGGTCTTCTGCATTTTGCGATTATAATATGCTCTCGCCTCCGGATAAGAGCGTCGTGCGATTTCAGCTGCTTCGGAGAATGCCCATGCCAGATACTTGTTGCCGCTCTTTGCATTGCCTTTGCCTTTTTTCTTTTCATTGCTGATCCACTTACTTGAAACCTTTCTGCAATAGGATACATAGTTTCCTGCTTTTTTAAATCGCTCGATAGGTCCGGACTCTAACTTGATCGTTAAGCCCAGTATTTTCCCTATTCCATAAACCGTTAACAGAGAGGTGTAAGGATCTTCAAGAGTGACTCGCTTCTCAACTGCACTCTCAATTACTTTAATCTTTCGGGTAAAAAAATCTATGGCCTCCTTGCTGACTTTCCCGACTAAAGCCAGGTCTTCATTGTCAGTGAGGAATGGGGCAACACGGTCTGTCCTCAGTGCTTTTACATCATTCACTTTTATCTTAAACCCATTATTTCGGCTGATGATATTCTGCAAACTCAGAATCAGAGATGTTCGAAGCTTCACCAGGTGACCTCTCTTTCTTAATAGGTCTCGTACAGGACGCTCTGCTTTTGGATAGATATATCCTTCAGGTAATATTCCCAGCCGCAACATCTCTGCTAACCAAAATGCATCATCTTTGTCATCGCGATATTTCATGCCCTTGTATTGTTGTATCGCTGCTGGATTGGCCAGGTGTACTTTGTAGCCTTCTTCCATTAACAGATCTACAAGCCAGTACCAGTTATACGTGGACTCTACTACTATCCCTGATATATTGTTTTTATGGGGCATAAGCGCAGTGAGTATATTCTTTGGATCGTTTCGCAGTTTCTTCTTAAACACTCTCTTGCCTTTCTTATCAACTATTGCAAGATAATTGTTGCTTGAATGAAGATCAAATCCTGTGTACAATTTCATATGGCACCTCCTGGGTTAAAGTTTGCTTGCTTTCCCAAATAGCATATCAAATACTTGATATGCTGGGGGTGCCTTTATATGATTATCAAGTCTTGTTTCTTGCAGAGGAAATGAAAATGAATTTCAAAAACACACCCAAGGGGATATTTGTCGTGTTAATCCGCTGTGTTTATAGTAACAATTTTGCCGCAAAAAGCGGTCTCCCCATAGAGACAACTACGAAATCACTTGTTGCAAATAACATTCAAATCAGTAAAGAATATACATACAATGAAATCTCAGGACAACATCAAGCTTGAGAATGCATTCCATTTTGACAATACATATACCCGGGAGCTTCCGGCAGACCCTGAAAGCACAAATGAGAGACGCCAGGTGAGCAACTCCTGTTATTCCAGGGTCCGGCCGGTGAAGGCAGCAGCGCCTGAACTGGTGGCCTGCTCCAGGGAGATGGCGGAAGAGATCGGTCTTTCCTCTGAGCTCTGTGAGTCCGGAGACTTTGTGCAGGTT
>CAMYND010000129.1 GCA_947259645.1 Thermodesulfovibrionia bacterium
TATTGAGTTGATAAATATATGATCGGTCTTCTAAGCCGTAGGTCACAGAGTCGAATCCTGCCTGGCGTGCTAGTAATTTTTGGTGCTTGGGAGTTTGGCCCATGTGCTGTTTTTTCCTGGTTCTATGTCAGTTATGTGAATTGACTATGGAGTCGATGCGATTTTTTCCTTACCATTACACCCCGCCAGAGTTTCATCCTGTCATTCATCTTTTTCAATTAAATCAGCATAGAAGATATCCAAGGCATCATGGTTCTTCCCGCAATACCATCAGTTCTTACAAGAAAGATTGAGCCCCCTATTATTTTTTAGTTCTATTCTTCTTAAATTCTGAAATCTTCACTTCCTTCGCCTTTTTTGGCATTAAGTTATATTTAAAGCTTAACTATTTGTTGCATTAATTTTGTTTTTTGCTTAACTTTAATGGAGACACGGTGAATGAACTTCTAACTGGTGCAGTGGAAAAGCATCGGCAAGATGTTAAAGAAAAATCATCGTTAGAAAAAACATGCCCTGCCAGAACCATCCTATGCTTCAAACAAAACTTGACAGAAAATCATCTCAGGGGATAATGACCCCAGATGAGGTTGCTCAGTTTTTTAAGAAAAGTACCAGTTGGGTGTATAAAAACTGGAAGGAACTGGGCGGTACGAAGCTCGGAGGTTCTCTGTTTTTTCCATGTAGGGAGGATCTTTATGAGCTGTTATTTCAAAAAGGGAAAGGGGTGGAGATACGACTTCGTCCTGAAGGGAAGCAGGTACACGGAGACCTGGTTCAAAACAAAAAAAGAGGCCCAACCTTCAACGCTAATAAGAATTGACCCATCCCTGCTAAGATAAACTGACCCACCCTTTCATATCACCACTCTCGACTTCTCCCTGGCAGGCCACACTGTTTTTTCTCTTTTATTTTTCATCAAGACTGTCTTTCCATAACTATATAATATCTCAATATTCCTTGAATTGTCCTCAAGTCAAGGAGATTGGTGATGTGCAAGCGCAAACGGTGCCGGAATAAAGACTGTGGTGTTCTCTTTGTTCCCTGTCCGCAGGTACCCGGGCAGGAGTTCTGTTCCAAAAAAGAATGTCAGCTGGTCAGAAAAAGAGAGTGGAATAGAAAAAAACTTTCCTCAGATCCCGACTACAAGGAAGCCAGGAAGGAGGCGCAGGAGAGATGGAAAGATAAGAATCCAAATTACTGGAAAGAGTATCGTGCCCGTCACCCGGAATACACCCGGAAGAATCGTAAGCAGCAAAGCATCAGAAACCGAAAACGACGGCAGAACCCACCAGTGAGCAAGATTGTAAAGACAGACGAGTCAGTTCCAATAAAGAATGGATTAACAGGCAGGTACAAGATAATACCCATTCGTGCTGACATGATTGTAAAGACGGACGAGTGTATTGTTGAAATCACCGCTATTTCCAGTGGATAAGGTTGATTTTATGGCTGATTGTAAAGATAGGACTAGATATTTTTTTATTTGGTTTACGGTTACAGTCCGTCCATGAATACCGAAAACCTGATCAGCGAAGTTGATTTTCACCTCCTGGATCTGCGCTACAGCCACACCAGAATAAAAAACAAAAAGGTTCTGCATAAGATGCAGAACTCTATCAACACCTATGGCCAGATAGTCCCTGCTCTGGCGATCCGGGAGAAGGACAGAGTTGTCCTGATAGATGGTTATCTTCGTTACGGGGCATTAAAAGCCTGTGGCCGTGATTGCATCAAGGTTCAGCTGGTGGAAAGGGAACCGGATTCGCTTATAAACCTGTTGGCAACAAGCGATGACCGGCAGATGGAAGCCGTTGAACAGGCGGGCCTGATTCAGGAGCTGCATAATCGCTTCAGCTATTCATTTTCAGAGATAGCCAGCCGGTTGGGAAAAGATAAAGGCTGGGTAAAGCGCAGATTGGATCTTGTTGAATCACTGCCGGAGGAGGTCCTGGGGGCGGTGATGAATGGCACGGTATCCAGCTGGGCGGCAAGCCGAGTTCTTGCGCCGTTGTCGCGCGCCAACGAGCAGGATTGTCTTGATCTGACCAGAAAGATTATAGCAGATCCTCTTTCCACGCGGGAACTCGTCTGTCTTTACGATCATTACAAGAAATCAGGCCGGACCATCCGTGACCGAATCATTGCCGATCCCCAGCTTTTTACCAGAACAGTCAAGGAGCAGGAGCTGCAAAAACAGGGGGAACAGCTTAATGATGGCCCGGAAGGGAAGTGGTTCAAGGATATACGTATTGTCTGCCATATCCTGAAACGACTGCAGTCCACATCATACATAATGCTGGACAGTCAGTGCCGTCGCAGGTGTCAGATCTGGCTGAACAACGTTGAGAAGATACTTATTGAACTCAAAGAACAGGCAAAAAGGAAGAGCCATGATCACCCCGGCATACCGACAGACCATTCTTGAGATGGCGAATAAGGGCGTAAGCATCCGTGAAATCAGTCGCATGTTGAAGGTATCCAGAAATACTGTTCGGGATGTCCTTAAAAAAGGTGACAATCCTGCGCCGGCAAGAGAATCAAAATATGGCCGACATCTGCCGGTAATAAAGGAGCTGTTTCGCGATTGCCGGGGTAATGCGGTACGGATCCAGGAAGAACTTGCAG
>CAMYND010000130.1 GCA_947259645.1 Thermodesulfovibrionia bacterium
AATCTGCTGGGTCCGCTGCGTGGCAATGGGGCTGCCGCACTTATAGCAGGTCAGGTGTCCTATCCGTGTATATGCTACCCTCAGGTAATCGTATATTTCAGTTACAGTACCGACGGTGGAGCGAAGGCCCTTGGTGGTTTTTTTCTGCTCAATCGCGATGGAAGGTGACAATCCCTCAATGGAATCAACATCAGGTTTTTGCAGCTGTTCAAGAAACTGCCGCGCGTAAGAGGAAAGGCTTTCCACATACCGCCTCTGTCCCTCGGCGTAGAGCGTATCAAAGGCGAGGGATGATTTCCCTGAGCCCGATGGTCCGGTAATAACAACGATACTGCTTCGGGGAATCGTTAGATCTATGTTCTTGAGATTGTGGACGCGCGCGCCCTTGATAACAATACTGTTCAGCATATTTCTCCTGTATAAAAGTCCAGATTTTAATATTACTTCCGGTCGTCAGAGGATGTCAAACAAACTGACAGAGTTGTTTGCAAAGTTGACTTTTAAAGACCTGCTGCAGTAACGTAGAGATTCGCGGGGTGGAGCAGTCTGGTAGCTCGTCGGGCTCATAACCCGAAGGTCGGTGGTTCAAATCCGCCCCCCGCTACCATTTGGTTCAAATCCGCCCCCCGCTACCATTACAAATCAGGGACTTACGGTTTTCCGTGAGTCCTTTTTTTGTGGGCGGGTTTTTCTAACGGATGAAAAATAATGGCAGTTAATCAAGTTCAATAGAATAATGATTATAGAAAAGACCGCCTATTCAATTAAAGTTGAATAAAGCGTTGCTTTTTCATATACTATTCAGCAATACTTGAATAAGGGTGGTGCAGTGAACAGAAGCGGGGCATATATCAAACAGGCGTCAAATTACAGGGCATTTATCCCAAAGCCCATGCCTCCGAAGCCGGCCATATCGCTGAAAGGAGATATGCACGGTCTTCTCTCAAATGCGGACATGTCACTGGCGCGTCTGGACGGCATCGGACATATTCTTCCTAATATAGACCTTTTCATAGCTATGTTCGTCCGGAAAGAAGCGCTTCTGAGCTCACAGATAGAGGGAACCCAGGCATCTCTTGAAGATTTATTTGAACTGGAGGCCGGAGGAAAACCCGATAACATCAATGATGTCTCTGAAGTCGTCAACTATATTGGAGCTTTGAACTACGGGACTAAGCGGCTTAAAACATTCCCCATTAGCCTCAGGCTTTTAAACGATATACATAAGGTCCTTATGAAAGGCGTCCGTGGCGGAGACAAGAAACCGGGACAGATGCGGACGTCCCAGAACTGGATCGGACCAGCTGGATGCACTCTGACAGACGCGACCTTTGTGCCTCCACCGCCCAACGAAGTTAAGACCGCTATGAGTGCCCTTGAAAAATATATCCATGCGGACAGTAAAATGCCGGTCCTCATTAACTGCGCCCTGATACATTACCAGTTTGAAACCATTCATCCGTACCTTGACGGAAACGGACGACTGGGTAGGCTGTTGATAACATATTATCTTATGTGGAAAGACATCCTTCACAGGCCGCTGCTGTACCTGAGCTATTATTTTAAACGGCTGAGGCAGGAGTATTATGACAGGTTAAATCTTGTCAGGGAAAATGGCGACTATGAGCAGTGGATCAGTTTTTTTCTGAAAGGGATTATTGAAACTTCAAACTATGCTGTGGATTCTGCACGGAGAATACTCGAACTGCAAACCCGGCACAGGGAGCTTCTATGGAAGGAGAAGATATCGTCACCTCTTGCAGTCGGTATTCTTGAGAAACTCTACAGCACACCTTATGTGGCTGTGAAGACAATCGCAGAGATATTTGATATATCTTTTCAGGCTTCATCAACACTGGTATCACAACTTGAAAAGGCAGGAATATTGAAGGAAATTACAGGAAGAAAGCGGGACAAACGGTATGTTTATGCTGATTACCTGAATATTCTTTCAGAAGGGACAAAACCGTAAGCTAAATAAATGCACCTATTTCCTTTAATGATTTCCCACTGAACTGATGGCAAATAAACATGGCAGCTTTCTTTGTGGTTTTATTATCGCCTATATAGTTTATTACTCCAGATATATAAGATCGAGCCTTTCAATTTTCTTCAACTCTCTCAAGGCTGGAACATCACGATGTTTCTTTTTGTTTCCAAGATACTCATCTATCATATTCACGATAAAGCTGTCGCTGCCCAGCAGTGATGATGCAACAGTTTTTTCCAAGACAAATTGCGTTTCTACTGAATATCGTAGACCTGACACCGCCCACTGCAGGGCCGCAGGACATGAACCTGCCAGGGTTTAAACTGCATGTTCTTAAGGGGAAAGAAAAGGGAACATGGGCTGTTTGGGTAAGCAGCAATTGGAGGATCACTTTTCGTTTTGAAGGGAATGGCGTAATAGTCGTTGATTATAGAGATTATCATTAAAGACGATGGAGTAATTATGGAAATTGGAAAAAGAAAGCCGGTACATCCCGGAGAGGTCCGGCGGAAAGATGTTATAACCCCTCTTGGGTTAACAGTCACGGAACCTGCTAAATGTTTAGGTATTACGAGAAAGACACTCTCCACTCTTCTGAATTGTAAGGCGTCGTTGAGTCCTGAAATGGCGGTAAGAATAGGCAAGGCAACGAAGACCTCCCCTGAAAGCTGGCTCTACATGCAGGCAAAGCTGGATATCTGGACTGCATCAAAAAAGTCCCCAAAGGTTAAAGAATTAAAAGCTGTTGCCGGATAAAGCTTTCGATCAAAATTGAAATCATTGACTTGCTTGATCGCTTGAACATTTAATCGTTACTTTGTGTGTATTTTTGTAAAATGTGCGGATTATATCACATTCTGTCATCCAGGAGACCGGCTAAAAGCAATTACACATTATCAATTACGAAGTGAAAACAGGTGGTGACACCACCTACATCTTAATCCTGTAAGGGAAAAGTTGGCTAGCATGCCGGAGAAATTCAAATGGTCAAGTTATCAATTCTATGCCGGCAAGAAAAAGAAGCCGAACTTCGGGTTAAAATCCCCTCTGTTTTCTTAAAGCCTGATAACTTTCGCTAATCTCCTGAAATTTCTGGTGGGCAAACTCAACCAGTTCTCCACCAAGATGGTTGACCTTGTCGGGGTGGTAT
>CAMYND010000131.1 GCA_947259645.1 Thermodesulfovibrionia bacterium
GAGCAGGCAACACAGCAAAAACTCCAGACAGCAATGTCTTTTGGAGCAACTCTTTTTAGTGCATTGCTGGGCAGAAAAACACTGAGCCGGTCAACCGTCGGAAGAGCGGCAACTACAGCGAACCGTGCGGGACGCATTTTAAAAGAAACGAAAGACATTGAGTATGCCAGAGATAATGCGGAAACATTGAAACAACAGCTCGTTCAACTCCAGAAGCAGCTGGAAGAAGAGACAGAAGACGTCAGAAACAGTGTGGACTCCCTCACAGAAGAGCTCGAGAAGATCGAGATCAAGCCCAAAAAGAAAGACATATCCATATCACTGGTAGCCCTTGTCTGGGCCCCGTATATTGAGACGGAAAAGGGCGGAATCTCTCCTGCATGGTAGCCGCTTCTCCCGGTTTCTTAGCCTTCTCCAGTTTTACAGGGGCATCGCTCGTCCAGGCGCAGTATTACTTTGTCAGAAATGTAGGTGAAGTGATTACCATCACTGTCTGTCAACAGCTCCCCGGCAGGGTCGTAAATGAGTTTTTCATTCCTGATGCCTGAATCATAGTATTCTAACCACTCTTTATCTGTAAAATAGACTATATAGATTAAGTTGTCCCGTATGTCCAGGAGGCTTTCATAGACCCGGCTCCAGGCTTCAAAATCCTGTTCAAACTCGCTGCTGTCCATATAGCTGATCAGCATGGCTATGATGTCATAGAAAACCGGGGTATCCAGGGAATAGGAATTGCACACATTGCACTCATGTCTCAAGTTTCTCTGATATGATTCCTGCAATTGACTGCTTTTCAGCAATTTCATTATATCAAGAAACTCAGACATACCAAGTGTCATGGTCGCCTCATCTTCATTCATGCCAGAGTCATTGCCACTTTCAATTTCAATCGTAAAATCTGTCACTGTCACACCTCTCCAGAGTAATAATCATTTTTTATTATAACACCCCATTGCTAAATCATCTTATTGCATCAAGCTGCGAAAGAGAGGTGCTTTAGCTCTGATCTGGATTTCCCCTTCCCTGACAGGGGTACTCTTTGTAGTGAGCAGTAAATTTTGTCACCATTGACAGGAATATTTTTCCCAGATATATCCAGGATAATAAGATTTTGATTACCGTTCTTTATGAAATACATGCAGTTAAAAGATTTCCCCGTGGCTGGCACATCAGTTGCTTTAATACAACCAGAATCACCAAAAATGCATATGGGAGGGCAAATTCATGGATTTTAAGAAATACCTTGACGACATAGACTCTGTTTGCGAGTCCTGCGAAAAAATTGCTTTAAAAAAGAGATGGAACGGGAAAAAGAGCTCCAGCATTTTATGAATGAAGGAGACAGTCTAACGCAGACCACGAGCTCGGATACTTCCAGCTGCTGAAACTTCAGCGCAAAGGTGTCAGAGCGACAGATCTGTCTCCCTATACAACTGTATCACCTTCTGTGGACATTTACGAAACAGGTTTCAGACTGCAGACAAGTTCCAGCAGCAGCTCTTCAATGTCATCATCTTTAACATTCTTCCATGTTTCATTTCTTCGCGTTACCCTGCTCTCTCCTGTCCTGGCATAGGAGGTCTCTTCCAAAAGTCTGATCCTTTTCTCAGTACAGTCCATTTCAATGTTACTGACCAGGTAGGCGGCTTTCTCAGAAGCCAAAGGCTCTATTTTCTGAAACATCTTCACCGTGCCGGAAGAAGACGGCTCTATACTGTCCAGGTCAAGATAATACTTGTCCCCCCTTTCGTTTTCCATAAAATATTCCCAGTCTGCAGCTTCTGAAACCAGCGCTGATAAAAACATAATAAGAGCGGCTATTATGACAATATTTTTTTTCATTTTTCTCATATCTTCCTCTGTATCCAGTAGTCTTGATTGCATGTATCATCTCTTTTTATCAGTTCATTATATCAAAAACAATATGTCCATGAAAACAGAGAGACCCGGGCCCTTTAGAGGCCGCGATTCCGCCGCAACGATCATGCGCAGTCATTAGGATTGTTTATGGTCGTAATAATTATTTTTTATTGGTCAAATGGATGTATTTCATGTAACGTACAAATAAGCGGTTCAGTTTCCGTGGTCAATTGAAAAATCGGGTAATTAAATTACCTGCCTTGTTAGTGATAGGGATAGCAACTTATTCCGACCACTATAATAGAGGAGCCAGAAAATAGTAAGTGTTGTGCACCCGCAAGGGAATGCCTGATCTTACATTCAAGGCGCCAACCTGGCATATTAGGGAGTAAAGTTAGTTCTTACACGGCAAGGTGGGATTCAATTTCAGGTTAAATGCCTGAACCTGTTTAACGGCTCATACTGTGCTTAACCTATGCAGCATGAGCCGTTTTTTTTTATTCAATCAGGGAAAGCTCAATTTATCAATCTCCGTGCCTCTGTGCCTCCGTGTTTAAAAAAGCACTTAAATCTCCGACGGCTTACAAAGATTAGCCGCTTCATGTGAAGCCCTGCCGCATTTTTTACAGTAGTATTGCGCGTCTCTGACCAGCTTCCGTATCAGTTCAAAATCTTTTTTACCTGCTATTTTGCAGAGATGATCCTCATTGAAACAATCCGCTCCACCCACACATTCTCTCTCATGTTTTTTTCCCATAGGGATGCCTCCTTTCAATTCCAGTAATTCGCATCAAATTTTCGCCTGATAAGTATAACAATTTATGATAAATTGGCATTGTCTGATTTATTGTTGCTGCTCAGGGGTAAACCCTTTCCTCATGGTATTCTCACTTATGCTTTTCGGGTTCATAAACTGCCGTGCAAGGGACTCCACATTTGAACGAACAGCATTGCCGGCAATTTTCGGCAGCAGGCCCTTTTCAGAAAGTCCTTTTATGCCCCACTTCATGCCAAGCGGGGTAACCTCCTCATCTGCAAAATATTCCCGGAGGAGCCTCACAACAAGGGTATCGGTTTTCAGCGATGGCAGGACATCAATAAACCGGAGCAGCTGCACTTTGAAATTATTGTCTTTCATGGCCCACTCCATAAAATCGCCAAACCACCTCTTCCTGTCAAAAATGGACGGGACCTCCCCTTTCATTAATGAAAATATTTCAGCCCCGATACTTTTGATTTTATCTTCTGTCACCTGGTGTTTACTCATATGGATTCAGCTCCGTTTATACAGCATATAAAAAGTATATCAACTGCCAGGGGATAAATCGATTAAAAAAAAGATTTATGACTGGTCTGGTTCATAAAGTGACATACAGAAGGCATTAAGAACAGAGGCTTTTAAATAAGATCTCCTTTGGCACAAACAGGAGACCCGGGGGTCCTGAACCATTCGGGTAAACAGCAGCCGAACCGGCTTTAGTTCTCAGCTGTCATTTCTCCCGGGTGATGATCAGAAGTTGAACTGATTCCCTGAATCCTCACATTGCATTGTATATGGAGAGTTCATTCCTGTAAAATATTCCCCATGACAGGGTATCGCAGGATCTATGGCCCTATGAAATTACTTACTATTGGGAGGTTGGGATGAAAGCGAAAAGCATACTTGAGACTATCGGCAACACGGATCACGTTCAGGTAAATAACCTGTTTGATAAAAATATCAACGTCTGGATGAAACTGGAACGGTC